>NZ_JAALDK010000002.1:0-314439 GCF_013366925.1 Paraburkholderia youngii | reverse complement strand
GGATACGATCCTGCGGCGCATGCCGGACTATGCTCACCATATCTGCCCTCAGTTCAGCAGAACGCACGTGAACTTCCAGCGCGTGCCGACCGTGGACACGTCGAATCCGTTTGCAGCCCGCGACATACCAAGCGCCGACGAGAGCTTCGTTGTCATCCGCTTTGCCAATCCGAAGGGCATCGACTTTCCTTATCTACTCACCATGCTGCATGACTCGTTCATGAGCCGGCCCAATGTCATCGTCGTTCCGGGCGGCAAGATGGGACTTGCGATGCAATTGATCTTCACCCCTATGATCCTGCAGATGATCGACCGCCAGAAACGGGCATTGTGACCATCCGCCGGAACACTTGTACTCACCAGACAGGAGACACGAACATGCAAGTCATGCCGCGCAATATGCCGATCGATGCCGTGCTATTCGATCTCGATGGCACGCTGTTGCATACGTCGCCCGATATCGGCAACGCGCTCAACCGGGCACTCGCCGAGAACGGTTTTCCCCTGCTCGCGCCTGGCGTCGCGCAAACGTTGATAGGCGGTGGTTCAGAGATCCTCGTCGATCGCGCGCTGACGCTGCTCGGCATCGATGCGCGCCCCGCCACACTGGATCTGGTCCTGCGCCGCTATGAGGCGTCCTATCATCAGATCTGCCGCGATAAGAACCAGTTGAGCGAGTTTTACCCGGGCGCGGAAGCGACGCTCGACAGCTTGCGGAAGATGGGTCTCAAGCTGGGCCTCGTCACCGACTCGGAGTCGCGCTTCGTCGATCCGCTGATATGGCGTTTCGGCTTGCATGCATGGTTCGACATGGTGGTCGATGCAAATGCCCGCTTGCCGCGTAAGCCCGATCCCGAGCCACTCCTGCAGGCGTGCGAAGCGCTCGGCGTCGACCCGACCCATACGCTATTCGTTGGCGATTGCGTGACGGATGCGCTCGCGGCACAGGCGGCCAATATGCCGATGGTGTGCGTCAGCTACGGATACAGCCACAATCACCCGGTATCGGAGTTGCCTTGCTTGCGCGTCATTCACCGCATCGGCGAGCTGACGGATTTGCTCGGCGGTCTTCACAGGGGGCATAGTGCTACTCATGCTGATCAGAGAATCCCTATGCGGGCGATGCAAGCGCAGCAGCCGAATTGAATTCAACGAGGCGCGTGACAGCTCGATGTGCCGGCGCGGGTTTCAAGCCGCGCCGCGCCATCATGAATAAGAGTGCGCGCGCGCGCCGTGTTCCCGCTGCCAGAGCACGGCCTCGAGCCGGGAGTGAAGATCGAGCTTCCGCAGCACGTGCTTAACATGAACTTTCACGGTGCCGACGCTGATATCGAGTTTGCGCGCGATGGCCTTATTACTCAGGCCGGCAACCAGAAAGTCGAAGACCTCGAGCTCGCGCGCGGTCAGCTCGTTCTGTGTGACAGGAAGGCGCTGGCCACCCGACAATGCATGAACCAGCGCGCCCGTCACCGACTCGCTGAGAACGGCAGATCCCCTGAGCGCCTTTTCGAGCGAGAGGCACAAGTCCTCGGGGTCCATGTCCTTTAGCAAATAGCCATGCGCGCCGGCGCGCAACGCGGCCACCACGTCGCGCTCGTTATCCGACACCGTCAGCATGATGAAACGCGCTTCGACGCCGGCTTCGCGCATGCGGTCCAACGTTTCGATCCCGTTCATGCGCGGCATGTTCAGGTCGATCAGGATGACGTCCGGCTTCAGGCGCACGGCCATCTCAACGCCGTCTTCTCCGGAAATCGCTTCGCCCACCACTTCGAAGGCGGGATTCATCTGAATGAGTTGCGCGACTCCCTTTCGAAACAACGCGTGATCGTCGATCAGAAGTACTGTGTTAGTGACCATCGGCTCTTCCTGGGCTCATATGCCAGATCGACCAGCTAGATCGGCCTGGCTCCGTCAACTGCGATGCGCACGGCAGTGCGATCTCGAGTACATGGAGAAGAGGCTTTTATTGTTCAGACTTGATGCCTGAATCATTCTAGCAACATGACGCGATGGGAAAAATAGATTCCTGCCCGATGCTGACGCTTTGCGGGTTTTCCTTAGACGCAACCCCAACGATACGGCGCCATTTAACGCGGTATAGAAAGCACGTCGGCAATACCCTTCGTGGCTGCGGAAGAGGATTTTTTGATGGATCGGTGCAGGTCTCTACCTCCTGGTGAGTAGCCTGAGCTACTCCCGGAGTGTTAGCTTGACGAATTTACGCTAACGGACACCGGCACCACTGACGGCGCGAGCCTTGTGCGCTGCGGGGATGAAGTTCAATACCACGCGCGAGCCGCGTTCGGCGGGCTTCAGTTCCAGACGTCCACCGAGGCTGCGGGCTCGCTCGCGCATGATTGCGAGGCCGTAGTGATGTTCGTCGCCCCGTGAGCGGGTGACACCTTTGCCATCGTCCTCGATCGTCACCGTCATCGTGAGTCCGTCCGACATGAGTTGCACCTGCGCCGTCGTGGCGCGCGCATGACGGATTACATTTGTCAGCGCTTCACGCACGATCTGCACGACATGCATTTCCTCGTTGACTGAGAGACGCATACGCGGCACACGATTGTCAATCGAGATTTGTACCTCACTGCGCGATCCGAATTCTTCGGCAAGCTCCTCGAGCGTGGACGCAAGACCGTGCGCATGCATCGGCGCGCGGAAGGTCGTGAGCAATTCGCGCAGCTGCCGGTAGGCGCTGTCGATGCCCTCGCGAATCGCGCGCGCGATTTCGGCGACATCGCTCTGCGAGAGCTGAGGCGGCAGCACGGCTTGCAGCCGCGCGAGCTGGATCTTCATATATGAGAGCGATTGCGCGAGCGAGTCATGCAACTCGCGCGCAATGGCATTGCGTTCCTCGAAAAGCGCCATACGCCGGTCGCGCACATCGCGGCTGACATTGGAGATCGCGTGTGCGAGCACGCTGGCGATCGTTTCGAGCAGATACAGATGCCGCTGCTCGAAGCGCGTGTCCGGCTCGCCCTCCGCGATCAGCACCCCATAGGTTGCGAGCGGCACGCGTACCGGGGCGGCGAGCACCGGGGGCGACACCCCGCCGTCATTGAGCAAAGAAGACGTATAGTTGCCCGCAAGCGTCATCAGTTCGTTCGTGACGCGTGCCTTGACGATCTGCGGCACGTCGCCGTTCGGCGCTACGACGGGATCGATATCGAGCAGCTGGGCCGTCGATTCGGTGACCACCAGCGCAATACGTTGGGCGCGCAACACACCGACGAGACGCTGCAACAGCGCCTCGAGTGTGCGGCCCGATGGCTCTTGCTCGGCAAGCTGCGCGCAGATGTGGTGAAGCAGCTCGAGCGATTGGTCCGCAAATGCAATGTAGTCTTCGACGATTCGCTTGAGTTGCGCCGACTCGCTTTGCTCGGTGCGCAGTCGAACGGCAAGTTGCGCCTGAAGCTTTAAAAGCCGGTCGATTTCGTCGTCCCCTTGCGGTATTGTCTGCCCGGATTCCGCGAGCGCCTGCAGCGCCGCGGCTGGTCGCGTGACAAAGGCGCGATGCGCACCCCTTGCGAGCGCAACGATGCCAAGAACCAGAAGGCAAGCGGTTGCGCCCTGCAGCAGCCCGAGCACGGCCTTTTGCACTTGCGCCTGGTAAGCGACTTGCGAACGTAGCGCACGTAGTGCCGAAATTTTTGCATCCGGCCCGCGGGCACTATCTGATGTCGACCCTGCAGTCGCGGCTATGAGTGCGCTAGCTAGTTCTTTCGTCGGAGCGCCACGTTGCCTCCAGTCGTTCAGTAGGGTATCGTTGCTGACAAGCCAATCGGCCTGCTCAGTTAGCGCTTGAGCCTTTCCTGGCGAGCCTGGCTGTGCTTTCGCGGCGGCTGTTCGCAGACGAGCGACTTCGTCGAGAGAAGAGAGGGTCTGCCGGAATCCTTCGTTTCCTTTGGCCTGCATATATCCACTCACATAGAGCAGCGCGATCAAGCCGACGATGCAGGCGAGCAGCGAACAGACCTTCGCAAAGAGCGGATAGTGGTAAGAGGCCTCAGACCGGGCAGTATTCATGGGTGAATGAAGTAATAACGTGCACCGAACCCGGTCACCGAGCTGTAATCGTATTTTTCCGAGCGAAGATGTCATGTCGGTTTATCTGTTCGCCACGATACTTCTTGGTGCGGTCGCCGCGCTAGTGTTGCCCCGACTTGGCTACGGTCCCGGTAATAGTGGTTTATTGTACGTCGCGATTGTACTGTCGGGATGCCTTGCCGCATTTCTGCTGGCGATGGCCTACAGTGCCCGCCGCACGACGCCACGCGTTGCACGCGCAGTCAAGTTGCCCGATCTGCGCGCATTTGCTGCGAATCTTTCGATGCCCGCCGCGTTACTCGACAACGATGCGCTCGTGTTCGTCAATAGCGCTTTCCTCAAGTACGCGCGTTGGGAACCGTACGCGGATGAAATCGTCGGGATGCCGTTCAGCAACCTCGTTCATCCGCAGTCCTTATTGGATCTGACGGCGCTGCTCACGCAGTCGCGCGACGGGGGCGAGCGCACCTCTGCGTCGCTGCGGATCGCGTACGGCGACGGCAGTTTCCGTTTGCAACCCGTGACGGCACTGAGTGCGCGCGACTCGCGCATGACGCTGCTGCAATTTCCAGCGCCCTACACGAGTACGGACGCTCAGCGCAGCGAGCTGCAAATTCTTCAACATTGCCAGGATGCCGTGCTCCAGCTACCCCAGGCGCTCTTTCGTGTGGATCGGGAGTTGCGTCTGATCTTCTCGAATCCAGCGTGGCGCAGCCTGGTCCGTGCTGTCGGGAACGACCCGGAGCCCCGACCATTTTCGGGCTTCTTTCATCCAGAGGACGCAGAAACCCTGAATGCCCGGCTCAAAGCGCTGCTCGGCGGACACATGAGCGAAATGGTCGGGGAAGCGCGACTCATTCGTGCCGACAACACGATGGCGCAAGTGGAACTGCGTTGTCATGCAGTGTCCGATCACGAAGGCGCGCTCGTCGGCGCCGTCGGACTTGTGATCGACGTCTCGAATCGCGAACGCCACGAAGAAGCTTTGCGCGCCAGCCGACGCAGCCTGCGCACCCTGTTGTCCAATTTGCGCGCGATGATTTATCGGGGGCAGAATAACCGTGACAGGTCGATGGCTTTCGTGAGTGAAGGCTGCTTCGAGCTGACTGGCTATGAGGCTTTCGAGCTGATCGATGAAAGCCGCCTGACGTTCCGTTCGCTGATCCACCCCGATGATCGCGAATTCGTCTGGAACGAGGTGCAGACGCAGATCGTGGCGCGAAAGCCTTATGAACTGACTTACCGGATTGTCGACCGCGCTGGGCAAACCAAATGGGTTTGGGATCAGGGATGCGGTGTCTATTCTGCCCGGGACGAACTGATGGGGCTGGAGGGATTCATCGTGGAAGTGGCGCGCAGACAGATGATCGAAGAAGACGCCCGGCGCAGCCAGACTTTTGAGAATTCCACGGGCCTCATGAGTCTGCCGCTGTTTCTCGGCCGCCTGGAGTTTTCCCTGGCTCTGTCGTCGCGAAACCCACTGCCGTGTGCAATCTTCGCGATCAATGTTGGAGAGCTGGAGCGTGTTGCGACGCGCTTTGGTCAGGATTACGCCGATCGCGTGCTGATCGCCATCGGCAGGAGGCTCGAAGCGATTCAGGGCCAACTGAACTGCGCTGCGTTGCTGGATTCTCACGTATTCGCGGTGTTGCTGGTCGACTTCAGCGCCGAAGCACTTGCCTGCTGTGGCGGCGGTGCGCAACACCTCGCCGAACGAGGGTTGGCAGACACCGACGCGACGCTGGAGGAGCTACGGAACAGCCTCCAGAAACTCCTTGATGATCCCGTTAAGGTAGAAGGCCACGAATTCAAGGTTCCAACGCAGATTGGGTGCAGTTGGATCGAGGCGGGCATGGCCGACACCAGAAAAGTCCTCGACCGCGCACTGTCCGCTTCCGGTTGGGAAGGGGCGAGTGAGCGCATCAGCGGGGAGTGAAAGGTGGTTGGGGAGGCACGGGCGCGGATTACCCGATGGCGCGCACGCGAAACGCTTCCCACCTGTACCGTGCGATGAAGTAGGCGTCCATCACTGAAATTGCATAGACGAAAATCCCCCCGGCATTTCGCCCAATAAAAGACCGACCGGGTGCCGCAAGCTGCACTGTCACGAACCCTAGCGACAGCATGAAGAACATCATGATCAAGGCACGCGTGGGCATCCGGTTGATCACCTGACCGGCTCCTGGCAGAAGGGCTCCCGCTACCAGCACTAGATAAGGATGCACGGGACGCCGTGCGCGCGACGATTCAGGTCTGTCCATAAACACCTCCTCTGATTACATCTGCACACACCTGCACGGCCTGGTCGAGCAGCGATTCAACGAGCGTTGTGGAAAGCCTCGCTTCGCGAAACACGGCCCGACGCAGTACGAGATACTCACTGCGGTCCGCACCTTGTGCCTGATAGACGATCCGCACGCCATGTGGCGTGACGAGCATCTCCTTCGCACGCGGATCCGCGAAGAATTGCTTAACGTGAGGGTCCAGTACGGAAAGGGGTAACTCGGTGGCGGGTTTGTCGGCTTTGATCGTCGTCTGGCTGGGCCACTCCTCGGGGGGCACGAGGCGTAAAGGCAAGCTGTCGGCAGGGGAGTAGAACTCGGTGTTCTGCGCGCGGGCGAGGAGGTCTACCGCTCCCTTTATCGGCAATTTGCGCTTCACCGTGACGAGCAGCCAAAGCGAGGGCACCTTGCGGAAAGCAGCGTCGTCGACGAGGGGGGCGACATGGACCTCGTATCCATCGTAGGACCCCGCCAGCACGGGCCAGGAGACACCGTCCTGGGTCAGGCGATGTTGCTCGAACAGCGCGAGGCATGCGTCGAACAGCCTGCCTCGCTCCGCTCGTAGTACCTTGCTGTTACGCAGGTACATCAGTGCGAGCACAATCAGGAACAGAAACGCAAGGGCAATACCCGTTGAGTGCATATCGGCCGCTCCACGTGGGTTCACGTCGGCTTTGGCAAGGAGAATGTCGATCAATAGTCCTTTGGACGCGGCCAGTCCATCGTGAACTGCTCGCCACGCTTGACGTATTTATAGCGATGCAGCGCAAACCAGATCGACGCCGTGATATAGAAGGCCATGATCGACAGCAGAGAAGTGCCGTACCCGAGATAGGTCGCGAAGTACGTCGCGGTGCAGAGTATGGCCAGCACGATCGACGGAATCGGATGAAACGGGTGAATGTAGCCGCGATTGATGATTCCGAGCGGCCATTTCCGACGGAACCTGACGATGTTGATCGACATGAATGTATAGCCGAGCAGGCCGGAAAGAATCGAGAATGTGATCACCTGGTCGAGCAGGCCCGTGAACGCGAAGGAGATGGCGATCGGCACGAGAAAAATGATCGCGCGGTATGGCGTGCGGTAGCGTGGGTGAACGGCGCCGAACCACATCGGCATATAGCGGTCTCTCGACATGGAAAACCATGCACGCGAGGCATCGTTGATACAGCCATTCGCCGACGCAACGGCCGAGAATAGTGTTCCGACGAACAAAAGTACCTGCAACGACTTGCTGCCGGTAAGCCGCGCTGCGTCGTAGAGGGGTGTGACCGCCTGGCCGAGATACTCCCAGGGCATGAGGCCCGTGGCGACATACCACGTCATCGCAGCTGCGACGAGCAGCGTGATCATGCCCGACATCGTCCCGAGCGGAATCGAGCGGCCTGCGGAGCGAACCTCCTCGGCAGCCTGGCAAGTGCCTTCGATGCCGAGGTAATACCACATGCCAAATTGCAGGGCTGCGACGACCCCCAGCCATCCATACGGCAACTGGGTCAGCAACTCGTGATGAAGGAGCGTTTGTCCCGGATGCCAGGGGGCGACGCCAAGGAACAGCATGACGATCGCGAGGAACGCAATGGCCGTGATGACGAAGTTGACCGTGAGCGTGACGAACACGCCCCTGTAATTGAGCAAGGCGAGACAGGCGATCGTGACGAGTGTGAATGGCCGTGAATCGAAATTCGCGTAGCCCGAATCCGTGGCGACTGCTTTGACCAGATCGCCCACCACGAGCGCGTCCGCAGCCTCGAGCATCGTGTAAGCCATCACCAGATAGAGCCCGACGTTGAACGCCATCAGCGGCCCGATGATGTGCTTGGCCTGGGTATATTGCCCGCCCGCTGCCGCGACAGTCGAAGTCACTTCCGAGTCGATCATCGCGACGCATGTGTAGAGCAGACCGATGATCCAGCATGCAATCAGCGATCCGTATGCGCCGCCTTTCGCGACAGAAAAGTTCCAACCCATGAACTCGCCGACCAGCACGATGCCGACGCCAAGCGCCCACACGTGAATCGGGCCCAACACCTTCAGCAAAGCGATGCGCTCGCCTGTCTGTGCTACTCCTGCTGCGTCACTCATGAGTGGCTCCCTGTGATTTAGGCCAACACTGTGTGGCTATTCGTTCCCTTCCGTGGAACTCATCAGGAAGTCATCGTCGTATTCACGGCTAACCCTGAATGCGTCGACGAGAATCCAAGCGAAGATGAGAACGGACAGGCCCCATGCGGCATTGCTCGACCATTGCCAAAGATTCATGACATCACCTTCCCAAATTTTTCCGCGATCACCTGACGGTATTGCTTGTCCGATACGCGCAGCACGAACACGAAGTACCCGACGATGACGAGTGCCGTCGCAATCAGCGAGACGGGTTCAATCTGATAGTCGAAACGTTGGGTAATGATCGGCTTCGCTTGTTGCACGTCGAAACCCAGCTTGCGCCATTGCCCTTCCATAGTGGCGTTTTGCCCCAAATCGCGCCACGTCACCTGCTTGCTCTCAGCCTGCGTTGCCAGAGCCTGGTCGGGGGCCTTCAGCAACAGGGGCGCGAGAAGGCTGCAGTACACGAGAACGAGCAGAAAGATGCTATCGATAAGCTGTCCGAATCCTTTCTGCACGGGAGGTACGTAATCGGCTGCCATGATGATTCTCCTCTTCAGTCGGTATTGCGGATTGCGCACGCAGGCAAATACCGTTCGTCACAGTTGTCGACTAGGGCAACTGTGTGACACGGCCGTGCGCAGAAAAAAGTGAAAAAGGCAGTCCTAGTCGACGGCAGGACTGAACGATCCATCGCCGCGTCCCGCCAACTCCGCCTTGGCAGCGCGATTTGCGTCCAGGTGACGGATGTCGAGGCCGTAGATGTGATCTTTGTCTTCCCTGTAGTGGCGAATCATCGCGATGATCGACGCGGAATTGAACACCAGTACGGCACCTGCGCCGATCGATAGTGCGAGCCGAACCGCCGCGTCGGCAGTCTGGGAGGTGACGGCAAAGTACACATAGCCCACGGTCGCCCACAACAGGAGGAGAGCGATTTGCGCCATACGTTTGTCGCGGGAAAACATTCGATCAATACGCTTACGGATTGCGGGTTCCATGTCGTCCACTCCTTCCTGGGGTTACGCCGGAGACTCCGGCAAAGATCACTGATTGGGCTATCTTCCTGGTTCTGTGGGGTCAACAGAGTTTCGTGACAATATCTGTGTGTCCGCGTGGCCTTGTCAACAACGGGCAAGGGGTAGCCCGTTTAATGGTGACTACGCCTACCTTTTTGGAGGTACTCGCGTTTGGTACTGCTCGACGGAGTTCGCGGCCGATGCGCGTGATGGCGAGACGAATCGTGGGGACCTGAAAAATGTCCCTGAAGTCGTGGTGGGGCGGGGCCTTCGACATGCCTGTCTGGGAGACGGCAGCGCTTGTGCGAGTGAGCGGAAATTCGAGGCGATACCCCTTAGGGTGTACTCGTGTTCCCTGACGAGAAAAAAAGGTGATTGGCGTTGACGCTTTGGGTGGGCTTCGCTACTGTTGGTCTCTGCCATTTCTCATTGATTCGCGTGACAGCGCAACGATGATGTTTCTTCATCCACGGACACGGAAAACGGCCAATGAACAGCAACCGAGCGTCTTCTATTGAACAGCCTCACATCATCGATGGCGTAGCCGCGGCCTCGAATGTCGTCGAGTCAATCAAGGCGAAAGTGCAGGCCGAAAAGCTACGGCCCGGTCTGGCCGTGGTTCTCGTGGGAAGAGACCCGGCAAGCAGCGTCTACGTGCGGAACAAAAAACGCCGTGCCGAAGAATGTGGATTTCTGTCCCGTCAGTACGATCTAGCCGAGGCCACCAGCGAGGTCGAACTGCTCGCGCTCATACGGGACCTCAATCAGGATCCCGAGATTCACGGCATCCTGGTGCAGCTGCCCCTTCCACCGCAAATCAATCCCAATGCTGTTATCGAGGCGATTGCCCCAAACAAGGACGTCGATGGATTTCATTATTCAAATGCGGGTCGCTTGGGAACGGGAGACATCGAACAAGCCATTGTTCCTTGCACGCCGCTTGGTTGCCTGCATTTGCTAAAGCTGGTGCTAGGCGATGGTCTACGTGGCAAGCATGCGGTCGTGATAGGGCGCTCCAATATCGTCGGCAAGCCGATGGCGAACCTGCTGATGCACAACGATTGCACGGTCACCATCGTCCACAGTCGTACGGTCGAGCCGCAGAACATTTGCCGTCAGGCTGACATCGTCGTTGCCGCGGTCGGTATCCCGAAGCTCGTGAAAGCGGACTGGATAAAGGAGGGAGCGGTCGCAATCGACGTAGGTATTAACCGGGTCACGAGAACCAATGGCGAGTCGGGCCTCGTCGGCGACATCGACTACGACAACGTGTTGCCGCTCACCACCGCAATTACGCCGGTGCCGGGCGGGGTTGGCCCGATGACCATCGCGATGTTGATGCTGAATACGCTGAACGCCGCGGCGCGTTCGAATCAACCAGCCGCAACGTTGACAGTTTGAGTGGGACAGTGTCTGAACGTGTATATCGTCAATAGACCGCGAGACTGCGCGTGACAGCGACCACGAGGACCCCGGCGATGATCGTCCAATAGGGCAGGAGTCCCGCACGCCTGCCCGACTTGCCTTCCTCAGTCCTATGCATGTCCTCCATCATCGTTTCGGGAAAAATCCCTTTATCAGTGACGTAATGGCGATAAAGAAAAACGGGAATAATCATTGCGGCGAAAGCGAGGCCCGAAATGAGCGTCCCCGAGCCCCAGATGTTCGACCCCATGCCGAGCAGTCCGAGGTTGACGAATGAGAATAACGTTCCGAGCGCCAGCAGCCAGTTAGGAGCGCGGAACGGCCGGTGCCAGTCCGGGCGGTCGCGCCGGTGAATCCAGGCAGCGTTCAGATTCAAAAAGATGAAGATGATATAGCCAACGTTGGACATGGCCAGCACGAATACATAGTCCGACATCAAGAGGAGGATCAGGTTGAAGCACAGGTCTGTCCACATCGCCCGGGTCGGAGCTCCGTCTTGATTGACGTATGAGAGGTATTTCGGCAACCAGCCTTCCCGCGAAGCCTGATAGAGCGTCCTGGAGGACCCCGCCATCGCTGTCATGATGGCCTGCACGAGCGCCAGCACCAGCATGACCGCGAGCACGCGTTCTACAAACGGGCCACCGTGGATCATCGGTGCCATTGCCTTCGCGATACCCAAACCGCTATAGATGTCGGGGGCCAGCATGCCGCTATAGACGGCTGGTGTCACGACGTGCCCGGCTGCGTCCTTGACTTCAGGGGTGACCAGGTGGCCCAGCCCGAGCACACCCTGAAAGGACAGAGGCAACACCGTGAAGACGAAGATGCACAGCAGGCCAGAATAGAGATTGGCCTTGAACGTATCGATCTTCGGATCACGGAATTCGCGCGTATAGCAGATGGCTGTCTCAAATGCATAGGTCGAATAGCCGGCGATGAAAAGTCCACCCGCCATCAGGGTGATTCCGGCGCGTCCCCATGTGCCATCTACGATCTGTCCGCTCGCGTCTCGCGCGAACGGAAGGAGCGGCAAAAGGTTGTGAAGCGGCAGATCAGCATGCAGAAGGGGCACGGTGCCAACGATGATCAGCGGTATGAGCGCAAGCACGCCGAGCGTCATCTGGATGCGGGCCGTGCGCAGGATGCCGCGATTCTGCATCGCAAAGGTGACAAGCAGAATCGCTGCACCTAGTATGAAGGTTGCGTTGATCCGGAGGCTCAATCCGCTTCTCAACCAGTCGAGATTGACGAGTGTGATCTGCCAGGTATTGATTGCGGCTTCCGGCGGGAACATGATTGTCAGGACATAGCCTGCCCCAAGTCCGGATCCAATCGCAATCACCGGCGACCATCCGAACCAGCTGCACCACACAGATAGCGGTGCGAGCAGTTTTGAGTAGCGCACCCATGCGATCGCACCGTAGACCGACGCGCCACCGGACTTGTGCGGGAACAGCCCCGCAATCTCCGCATAGGAAAACGACTGGATAAAGCCCAGACTTATCGAGATCATCCAGACGGCCCACGAAAGCTTGCCGACCGTGGCGGCAATCGAGCCGATTGAGAAAAGGACCAGCGCCGATGCGCCGCTTGCCACCCAGAATGCGCCTGTCCACGTTATGCTTCTTTTTAACGAACCTTGCGGTTCGAGGGCGTGGGGTTCGGGAATCGCGCTCATTGCTGTCTTCCTTTTCCGATGGGACACCTCGTGGGATGCCCCTTTCCATTGGCCAATTGAGGGGAAAAAAACGGTCGCGCGAGTGCGCTACGGTTCGTGTGCGCCTTATGGCACAGCGAGCGCTTGTCGGTAACCGAATGTAGCACGCATGTGCCGATGGAAAAAATGATGCTTCTACGGCGCGAGCCCATTCGACAGCGATTCAGGCCTTCAGTCACTCTGACTGCCAGACGGAGGTTGGCTGGGTCGCCGGAATGAGCCGTTGATACGGAGGGGCGGATGAGAGGTGGTTCCCCCGCGGCTCACTGCTGATTTGGAAAGCGTGAGGCTTTCATTTGCGCCGCGTGTTCCACACGCGCTCATCCATGACGCGTGCGGATGGGCGAGGACGCGAATTGACACATTTATCGTCGCAACGTTGACAGATTCAATCCGGTCTACGGCTCAGACCCGGGCAAGCACTCGTGGTATCTCGTCTACGAGCGCGTCGATTGCGACGCGTACCTTCGAGGGCAGATGTCGCGATTGCGGGCGGATGACGTGAACCTCGGCGCCCTGCACGCTGTTGCTATCCATCACGAGCGACAGCCGGCCGTCGCGCAGATAGGGCGCCATGAGCCAGCATGGTAACCAGGCGAGGCCTGCGCCCGCAGCCGCTGCGTCGGCGATGGCCTGGAGGTCGTCATAACGCAGGCGCGCGGACAGTCGGCACTCCTGCACCTCGCCGTCTGCGCCGAGCACTCGCCATGGTGTGCTCTGTCCACCGCGGCCGTAAGCGATGCTGACGTGCGAGCCGAGGTCGGCGAGGCCCGACGGCCGCCCGTGTCGATCGAGCCAGGCCGGAGACGCGCAAATGCCCATCCGCTGAACGCCGAGCCGGCGCCCGACAAGGGTTGCATGGTCCGGCAGCGGTCCAATCCGCACGGCGATATCGAAGCCGTCCTCGACCAGGTCCGAAACGCGATCGCTGAACGACATCTCGACGTCGAGCAACGGATGGCGCTCGACCAGCTTCAGCATCACGGGTGCGACGCACTGCCTGCCGAACAGCACCGGCGCGGTGATGCGTAGCCGCCCGGACGGATCGCGGCGGCCCGCCTCCAGTGTCGCCTCGACCGCGCCGAGTTCGGCCATCACGCGTCGGCACTGCTCATAGTACGCATGTCCTTCGTCGGTTAGGCTCAGATGGCGGGTGGTTCGCTGCAGCAGTCTCACTCCGAGACGCTGCTCGAGCCTCGCGACAATCTTCGCGATCGCCGAGCGCGTGACACCAAGGCGTTCGCCCGCTGCGGCGAAGGTGCCGGCATCCACGACATCCACAAATTCCGCAATGCCTCTTAGCCGATCGTCCATCGTGCGAGCTCCCGATACCGCGGTTTATGTTTCCTGGAAGGCGACGATAAGTCGTCAAAATCTCGTCAATGCGTCCTTTCCCGCAACACTAACATAGGTGCTTCTACCCGATGGGGAGTTGCTATGAACGCATGGAAACTGAAACCCGGCGCCGGTATCTCCGGCCTGAAGCGCAGCGACGCGACCATGCGATCGCCGGGGCCGACTGAGGTCGTTGTCAAGGTTCACGCGGCGTCGCTGAACTATCGGGACCTGATGTTCGCCCGCGGTGACTATCTCGGCATTGGCGATGTGCCGCTGATCCCGCTGTGCGATGGCGCGGGCGAAGTCGTCGAGACCGGCCGCGACGTGAGCCGCTTCAAATCGGGCGATCGCGTGGTCAACACATATTTCCCGCGTTGGATCGACGGCGCTCCGGCACCGTGGAAAGTCGACAGTTCGCCAGGCGCAAAAGTCAACGGCGTGCTGGCCGAGCGGTTCCTGGTCGACGAAACGGCTCTTGCGGTGATCCCGGCACACCTGGGTTATGAAGAAGCCTCCACGTTGTCGTGCGTCGGCGTCACCGCATGGAACGCGCTATTCGTGGACGGCGACGCGAAACCCGGTTCCACGGTGGTGCTGCTCGGCACAGGCGGGGTGTCGATCTTCGCGCTGCAGCTGGCCCGCGCGGCGGGTCTGCGCACGATCATCACGTCGTCGAGCGATGAAAAACTGGAACGCGCGCGGAAACTCGGCGCCGATGAGACGATCAACTACCGCACCAAGCCGGAATGGCAGAACGAGGTTCTCCGGCTGACCGATGGGGTAGGCGCGGATATCGTGCTGGAGATCGGTGGACGGGACACACTGCCGCGCTCGGTGGCCGCGACGAAAATGGGCGGCCTCGTGTCGATCATCGGTGGTGTGAGCGGCTCTAGTGGACCGGAGCTTGGACTCCTGCCGGTGATCGGGGGCATCAAGCGGTTGCATGGAATCATGGTGGGCAGCCGCTCGATGCTCGACGAGGTTGTCAGGCTCGTGTCCGCGCATCAAATCCGGCCGGTGGTCGATCACGTCTTTGGCTTTCACGACGCGCCTGCCGCGTACAGGCATCTTGAGTCCGGACAGCACTTCGGGAAGGTGGTGGTCCGGATAGACGCCTGAACCCTGTACTGATGAGGGTTCGGCGATGTCTGGATACGCGGGCATGAGGCCTGGGGATATTGTCGAACCGCGTGGGCGGCAGTGATCGACTCTGAATGGCCGGTGTGTGGAGCGCTTCGAAAGGCCCAGTACGACCCGAAGCGGCCCGTCGAGCCAAAGACCGTCGGATGGCCGCTGACTGTGGTGGAGCAGTCGTTCGATACCGTCGGCGAAGACAACTCATCGGTGCATCAGTCCGACACTGCTGGGCGCGCCAACATCAATAACCATAAGATTGCGCGGCCACGACCAATAATGCTCCAAGAACGACGAAGAGCGCGAAGATCGGCCAAGTGAACTTCGCCCAGCCCTCCTGCTGGCCGGGGGCTTTTGCCGCCGAGTCCATAGTTCGCGATCGTGTACCGGTCCGACAGTGCAATCAGAATTCACCCGATGTAGCGCGAAGTTTCAGGCGGACGGAATAGCAGTATCAGATTTAGTAATGGTGCTGCCCGATTATTTTGGCGTGTCGCGCGGATTACTACACTTCGCTCATCGGAACCGTACCAGTTGAAGCCAGGCATCCACGCATCCCTTCACCTACCGATTGGGTCCGATTCAATCGACCGCGTCAAGCGATGACGCGCCGGCGATCCTTTACCTTTAATCCGGGAGTACGCTGTGAAAGACGCATGCGCTCAATTGAGCCAGGTGAAACGCCTTGCTTGCACTTTCCTCATCTTTGGCTTTCTTGCGACTGGGCCGTTGAATGCCCAAGCGCAAACTCAAGTCCAGACTCAGCAGCAAACCGCCCTGCCTCATGTTGCTGTACTGGCAACCGGTGGAACAATCGCTGGAACCGCGGCTACCGAAACGCAGACGACGGGCTATAAACCGGGCGTACTCACTGCAGACGCGCTTCTCAAATCGGTTCCATCGCTGGGAAAGGTCGCCCAGGTATCAGGCGAGCAGGTCTCGAACGTTGGAAGCGAAAACATCACCAACGCTATTCTTCTTAAGCTTTCGAAGCGAGTAAACGAACTGTTGGCTCAACCCGATATCGCTGGTGTGGTTATAACTCACGGAACCGATACACTCGAAGAGACCGCCTATTTCCTGAATCTGGTCGTTAAGAGCGACAAGCCGGTCGTCGTGACCGGCTCAATGCGCCCTTCGACGGCTATTAGCGCGGACGGCCCTAGCAACCTGCTTCAGGCGGTGACTGTCGCAGCATCACCGGCGGCGCGCGGGCGAGGGGTGATGATTGTTCTCAACGACCGGATCGGCTCCGCGAGATATACGACTAAAACTAACGCTGATAGCCTCGATACGTTCAAGAGCCCGGACGACGGCTACCTTGGTACGTTGGTTGACAACGTGCCGCACTTCGAAACTGCTGTAGTGAAACTTCACACAATGCAGACCCCGTTCGACGTGTCCAACCTCGATTCGCTTCCTGAAGTGGACATTATGTATGGCTATCAGAACGACGGAGGTTATCTCTATGACGGTGCAGTGGCCCACGGCGCGCGTGGCATCGTCGTGGCAGGCGTAGGCGTAGGCGCAGGCAGCGAGTCGCTTCTCGCGCTTCCGTCGATCAAGAAGGCAATCGATAAGGGTGTCATTGTGGTCCGTTCCTCGCGAACCGGCAGCGGTTACGTCCCGGAAGATCCCGCTTACGTTGGCCTTCTCGGGGATAACCTCGATCCGCAGAAGGCTCGAATTCTCTTGATGCTCGCGCTCACGGTCACAAAAGACCCGGCCCGGATTCAGGAGATGCTTCACCAATTCTGAAACACAGAGGTGTGGGACGGAGAACTGACCGGACGAAGTACCATTGAACGGCCCGGCGCTACGCGCTGGGCTTTTTTTACGCCCTTAAAAAATCGGCGCCCGCTGAGATTCAGCCTTGCTTCGAGTTAGTATTAGAAACTCTGATACTAGGGCTGGACCTGCTGTTTTACTGAATTTCTCGTCATAGACTGTTTTCAAGATGCCAAGACCACTTAGGCATTACACCGAGACAGGAGACGACAGTGAGCAATCAGGTGTTACTCGAAGACGTACCCCTTCGTCCTTTCCACGTGGGCGTCGCGTTTAGTGGCACGGGCGGCCAATTCAGCGACGGTTTCGTGCTTGGCATCATCGGCATCGCCGTCAGCATGGCAACGGGCCCTCTTCACCTCGACGCGTTCTGGATGGGACTACTCGGAGCGGCGTCGCTTGCGGGCCTCTTCTTCGGCAGCATGTTGGCAGGCCCGTTTGCAGACAAGTTCGGTCGCCGATCGATCTTTGCCTATGACATGCTGCTCTTCGCCGTCGTCTCGGGCGCGCAATACTTTGTCACCTCGCCTACGCAGCTATTCGTTCTGCGTCTGCTTTTAGGGTTCATTCTCGGCGCTGACTATGTCGTGAGTAAGTCCCTGGTCACTGAGTATTCTCCGCGTCGCTACCGGGGACGCCTGCTCAGCGTTCTTGCCGCGGCTTGGGCGGCCGGCTATGTTGGCGCCTACCTTGCCGGGTTCGCAATGCGCGACATTGGCCCGGACGCCTGGCGAATCATGCTCGCGGCGAGCGGCGTTCCCGCCCTGTTGATTCTTCCGTTCCGTCTCATAGTGCCCGAATCGCCGATGTGGCTGATGAAACGCGGACGCGGCGACCAAGCTCTGGCCATCATTCGCCGTAAGTTCGGTCCCGAGGTTACCCTTCCGAAGCCCGCGGCCGATGCAAATCAGCATCGCGGCGGCGCATGGTCCGAGCTGTTCTCGCCGCGTTGGCGCAAAAACACCCTTGTCGGTTGCGTCTTCTACACGTGTCAGGTCATCCCTTACTTCGCATTGGGGACGTTCGCGCCGCGAGTGCTTGAGGCGCTGCACGTCAAAGACAAATTCGTTGGCGGCCTTGTCTACAACGTTCTGTTGTTCGCCGGTGCCATCATCGGGCTCTTGCTGGTCGATCGGCTGTCTCGCCGCGCCTTCCTGATCGGGACGTTCTACCTCGCATCGCTTGCTCTGGCGGTGCTTGCCTATGCCAATTTCGGCCCCGTCGGAACGATGATCGCATTCGGCGCATTCGCATGCATTCTCTCGGCAGCAGCAAACCTTGAATTCGTCTATCCGCCCGAACTATTCCCGACTCATCTGCGTGCATCTGGCGTGGGCCTGGCAGTTGCGTCAAGTCGCTTCGGTTCGGCAATCAGCACGTTCTTGCTTCCGCTGGCGGTCCAACACGTCGGCATTCACGCGGCGTTGGGCGTATGCGTCGCAGTGCTGCTCTTTGGCGGGGCCTTCTGTCACCTGATGGCACCTGAAACGGGCAATGAGAATTTGACCGACGTAAAGGCCGATACCACCGCCCAGGAAGAATCCCTTGCTGCTAAGCGCCATGCCTGACGGCTTACGTCTTCGTGGTGAGTGGCGAGCAGTCGGTTCCTCAAAGCGGAAAAGCATGCGGTTCTGAAGTCAGCAAGCATACGCGACAGTGAGGCCAGGCAACTATCAGGAACCGAGCAATGTCATCGAACAAACCACTCGACATGCATGCAGTGCAAATCTTTGTGGCCGTTGCCGAAGAAGGAAGCATGTCGGCAGCGGCAGCGAGGATGGGCATCTCACAATCAGGTGTGTCGCAGATAGTCCGGCAGCTTGAGGAAGAGTTAGGCGTCGTGCTGGTCAACCGTACGACACGACCACTCGCATTAACGCCGTTTGGAATCGCACTTCGGAATCGCGGAGCAGTCTTGAGTGAGGAAATTGCCAACCTGAAGGCGCAGGTCGTCGAGGCAGGTCAAGGAATCAAACCTGATTTGCGTATCGGATTGGTCGACTCCTTCGCATCAACTTGCGGCTCACTCTTCACCAAAAACCTGCTCAGCAGGGTTTCGCAGCTCTCGATACGCACCGGTCTAAGTCCGCAGCAGGGCGAAGCTCTGTTGCGCCGAGACCTGGACCTCATCATAACCAGCGACCCGTTGATGGATGCGAATGACGTTGTTCGCTACAGGCTGTTCTCAGAACGGTACTTCGTTATAACCCCAAAGGAGATGACAAAGCCTGTGCGAACTCTGGACGATCTGCGGTCGCTTTCCAAGAGCTTGCCTATCGTCCGGTTCAACCGAACCTCTCAGGTTGGCATGCAGATCGAACGGTATCTTCGGCGAATTGAAGTTCGCGCCTCCAACAGGCTGGAGCTGGACAATGCGGACGCCCTCACGTCCATGGTCGCCGAAGGCATCGGCTGGGCAATAACATCTCCCATGTGCCATCTCCAAGCTGTGACACATGCGGGCAACGTCGCTACTCACGTAGTTGACAAAATGGGCTTGGAGCGCTCGCTTTATCTAGTGGCGCGACGAGGCGAATACAACGCATTCTTCGATGACGCTTGCGAGACCGCGCATATGGTCATCAAAACATCGTTCATGCCGAGGCTGAAAGCCGTTGGCTCAAACATCGAATCTCTTATAACCGTTGGCGAAAGGAACACTCATGAATAAGCTTACTCAAGGCGAGCAGCGCACCGAGCAGGACTACGTCGGCAAAGTCACCATTCCGGCTGACAAGCTCTACGGTGTGAACACCGTTCGAGGCGTCGAAAATCTTACGGTGTCCCCGCTCAATGTGGCCCACTACGCACAATTCCGGGACGCGTTCGCACAGGTGAAGTGGGCCGCCGCACTGGCGAACTTCGACAACAACGTCGTGACCAAGGAACAGTGCGAAGCGATCGCACAGGCCTGTCAGGAAGTCATCGCCGGGAGGTGCGACGCGTCGCTTCTCGTAGATTTGATGGAAGGTTCGGGCGGGACTTCGACGAATATGAACTTCAACGAGGTCATCGCCAACCGTGCGCAGCAGTTCCTCGGACGCGCACCGGGCAGTTACGAAGTGGTTCATCCGAACGATCACGTCAATGCTTCGCAGTCGACAAACGACGCTTACCCGGCAGCTTTGAAGATCGCGACATATGCGATGCTCGGACCTTTGATCGAAGAGTTGTCGCAACTTGCGGTTCTGTTCGACGGCAAGGCCACCGAGTTTGCCGATGTGCTGCATCTGGGCCGCACCTGCCTACAGGACGCGCAACCGATGCGTCTCGGCCAGCTGTTTGGAGGCTATGCTTCTTTGACGAAGCGTCTGGCCGAAGAGCTCAATGTAGTTCGCGACAAGCTTCGCACGCTTCCGCTGGGTGGCACGGCGATCGGGACTGGTTTCGGCGCTCCGGCTGGCTACCGCGCTGCAGTGTATTCGCATCTTGGCAAAATCACAGGGGTGGACTATCAGGCACCAACGAACTCCTTCGATGCAATGCAGAACATGGACGTGTTCTCGCGAGTTTCGGCAGAACTCCGCACGACCGCCGTATCGCTCGCAAAGGTTGCTTCCGACCTGACGGTGCTGTCTTCGGGACCGGTGGGTGGCTTGGGCGAACTGAAGCTGCCAGAGGCACAGGCCGGTTCTTCAATCATGCCGGGGAAGGTCAACCCAGTCCTACCGATGGCAATGCTCCAACTGAGCTTCGCGGTCGTTGGAAACGACGTCACAGTTGCTCAGGCAGTGCAGTACGGTGAATTGGAAATCAACCATTTCGAGCCCGTAGTTGCGTCTCGTATGTTTGACAGCATCGTGCTGCTCACAAACGGCATTCAACGTTTCGCACAGAAATGCGTCAAGGGCATCCAGGCCGACGTTGAACGTAACGAGAAGCATCTTTTGGAATCGATGGCAGTTGCGACGGCGTTGGTTCCCAAGGTCGGCTACGCCCGTGTAAGTAAGCTCGCTCGCCAGTCGGTGGCGGAGGGCCGCTCGCTGGTAACCATCCTGGACGAATCGGGGTTGCTGTCGCCCGATGCGACCATCGCTGCGATCCGCAAGGCATCTTATCCTGTATTCGACGCATAACCGAAATGAATGGGGTCGGCCGTGCAGACAGTTTCGCGAGCCGGCCATCACCCTGCGACTTTAAAGACTAAAAGACATCAATGTTGGGAAAAGTCGAACTACTGAAGCTCCTCGACGATAGACAAATACCGTTCTCTTGCGAGCAGCATGATTCGGTGCTCAATATGGCTGAGTCAGGCAAACTCAACCTCGTGCTTGAGGGTGCGCGGTGCAAGAATCTTCTGCTTCAAGACAAAAATGGACGTTACTACCTGATCGTTACGACGGCCTGCAAGTCTCTCGATTTGGTTGCTTTGGCGGACCTGCTTGGCAGCAAGCGTCTCTCCTTCGCGTCGCCAGACAAACTCATGGAACTGCTGGGCGTCCTGCCCGGCTCCCTGAGTCCGCTTGCGCTGGTCAACGATGAAGGGGAGCGTGTTCGGCTCATTGTCGATTACGATCTGCACGCAGAACCGTGGTTTCTCTTTCATCCGTTAGAGAACAACGCAAGCGTTTCGCTTTCTAAACAAGCATTTGACGCGTTCCTCCGAACCATCGATCATCGCGCCGACTGGAGACCGCTCCCTGATCGCGCCGTCGCTTAGAACGCCGTATCCGTGCGACAAGACCAGTGCTCATACGCTGTCCGACAGGTATCGGAGAGGAGCGGCCTTTCGAGTGACAGCTCGCTCTACAGGGATGCGGGGATACGCGGTGGATCATCCCATTCTGGACACCGCTCGTTTGCCAGCAACCTTGTTGAGCAGGGTACGACATTGAGACGGTGCAGCAACTTCTCGGTCATGCGGAATTCGACCACGTTTTGCCCTATCTGGCCGTGTCCGATAAAAGGCTGCGACAGATGTTTTGCGAGGTGTTATGAGAGTCATCCGACCCGGTGCGGCGGGCGAGACAGGCGACGCCACACGTAATAACATTGTCTTTACTTCTGCCGCGCTATGGTTTAACATTGTTCTTACTTTGGAGGTTTCATGAAGACGACGATTCGCAGAATGGGGAACTCGCAGGGCGTGCTAATTCCCAAGCCGTTCCTTGCGCAACTCGGGCTGGAGAGCGAAGTGGAGATGGAAGTCGAGAACGACGCCATTGTTCTGCGCCGTCCGAAGCACAAACCCCGTGAGGGTTGGGCGGAAGCAAGCAAGGCTCTGGCCGGGAGTGGCGGCGACGTGCTGGTCATGGGCGAGTTTTCAAATGCCGATGACGCGGAGCTTGCCTGGTGATGCGCGGGGAAGTCTGGTTGGTTGCGCTCGATCCGACGCTTGGTAGCGATATTCAAAAGGCGCGCCCCTGTGTCGTGGTGTCGCCTCCCGAAATGCACGATCACTTGCGCACAGTCATCGTCGCGCCGATGACTTCCAAGGGGCGGCCAGCGCCGTTTCGGATTCCCGTGACGTTCAAGCGCAAACAAGGTTTGATCCTTCTGGACCAGATTCGCGCAGTAGACAAGGTGCGCCTAGTCAAGAAAGAGGGCGCAGTGGCCGATAAGACGTTGTTGGACACCCTGCGAACCTTGCAGGAAGTCTTTGCAGAGTAGGGAAAATCGAAAAACGGAAAGGGAGAGCAGTGATGGTGGTCCACTTTTCAAACAAGCCCGCGAAGTACACGCCGAAAACGACTGTCGCTTTTCGTCGCGATGGTGGGCAGGGCAGAAGTCGAATGTGAAATCTCGGCAGAGGCCCTTGAGGATCATTTTGACTCGCCCTCGGTGCGAGGAGCCGACTTGGTGGCAGCGTTCGAGGCGCACCGCGCTCAGATCGAGGCTGTCGCGAGAGTGTAGCTGCCGCCACGGCTTCCAGCCGGTCGTTGCCTGCTAGTCTCCGATGATTTTTGACAACGGGAGAACGAGAGGCTTCCATGCGCGATCTGTTCATCTTGCTTCTGCTCGCAGCAGTCTTCACCCTAGGGAAGGCACTGGTCCGCGTCGAGAACGAGCGATATGCGCTTTGGCTTGGTATGTGCCCAAATATGGATCAGACGTTCAAGGCTATACGAGCAGGCGACCAAGATGCATGGAAATGCATGAAGACGATTCAGACACGGACGGCGTGGTGGTGGCATCTGTATTGCGCCATCGCTGATCACAACTGAAGCATGGGAAAACAACGGAATGCGCCCAAATCCTGTTCGCGCTAGAGGGAGCTAGCTGAGCAACGAACGAGTCCAGCGTCGATGAGATTCTTAAAGATCGCGCCCCGCGATGGGTCGGATTGGCGCTATTCCAGACCGTGATCATTTCGCTCATGCTCTATCTCTCCGATAACGGGAGCTGGTGGATGTACATTGAGCCATCCGTCATCCTTGTGGCGAGAGGGATTGTCAGTGCGACGCGGAGTTGGATGGTTGCCTTAGTCATGTTGATTTATGCTGTGGTGGTCGTCTTGAATCTACTCGGCGGGTGTGCCTTCGAGCTGTTGGAGTCGCATGACACTTCCGCTGTCATGAAATCTGTCGAGCATGCAAGCCATATTCGCGAGATTGCACACGTGTACGTGTGGGAAGCAGGATGGGCTAACTTGAGCGCCACATGGGTCTACCGCTTTAGATAGGAAAACACTGATTTCAGTCACGCGATCAACCACTCGTTGGAGACACTTTGTCGAGCATGCGCATGTTGATTCTTGGGTTGGCTATCGGCTACGGCATCGGCTTCCTTCAGTATCGTCGCGCCGATGCGGACCCGATGCGCAAGATCACCCTCTGTGCTCACGAGTTAGAAGCAAAAGAGCGGGCAAACGGAATCACGGTTAGGAAAATTATGAAACGTGATTGGGATCTACTACGGCAGCAGCTATCGGACATAGAGGAAGGCGTTGACGTGCTCGCAGACATCCCAGACCTTCGACGCGATCAAAGCGCTCGCAGGTTTCGCTTTAAAGCACGCATTGGGTGGATAGAAAAATTCGCCGCCACACGCGGCACTGGAAGACCATGACAACCAATAAGACCATTTCGCTTGGCGATGTTGAGTCCGCCATCTCCGAATTTAACCGAGAGTTCCCCAGGCCGAAGCTGGGGCCTCCGTTCAGCATAGTCGACGATTATGTATCGAGCAGCTTTCCTAACGCCGCGTCTGCTGGCGTTTATTTCATCTTCGACCGCGATGACAACCTGCTATACATTGGCAAGGCGGACGGCCTTGGGGCTCGCCTCGGCTCCCATTTTGGCTGGAACACGGACCGGACAGCCGGTCGTGTCAAAAATCAGAAACTGCTCGCGGCGCACGCGGTGCGCACCATAGGACTTCCTGATGAAAGTCGCTTTGAGGCGCCCGCTATCGAAGCGTTCCTGATCCGTCGGCTCGACCCAACCCTTAATGTGATCGGGCGCGACCTGTCGTAGAAGTTGCCAAGGAAACGTTGCTTGCGGACTTGCTCAAGCCGTGGCTCGAAAGGCGTCACTTGTCCGATCAAAAAAATCTAAGTTGAAGCGGGGAGTTGTATGAATCGAAGCATCGCTATCGCAGCCTTGTGCGCCCTTTGCCTGAGTGCGTGCGCTCTGAATAATGCGACGACGCCGGCCACCGCCGGTGACAAGACGACTGCAATGACGGGTACGACGGCGCCAAACGCCGAAGCTTTGGTTGAGCGGGCCATCGAGGAACAGCGGCTCAAACAGGCCGGCGTGCAGCCTGGCACGAAGAAAGCGGAGATCCTGCTCAAATGGCAGCGTGCGGTTCGCGACGCGCCCGATCTCAGGGCCCGATTCCCGACAGGCATCCCGCCGGTCGAAAGCCCCGCAGGGCGAGCGCTGATTGCTGACGGGATGACGCGCATTTCGCCAGCGAAGAGATCAGAGTTCTGGTCGTTATATGCTCGCGTTGCCGCTGCCCACCTACCGGACGATTGCTACGGACAACGCTCGCCGGCTGCCATATCGAGTCGCCTGATGACGTTCGCTAACCTTACTGATGAAGACACTGACGAGTACCTCGGACTAATCGCCGGGATGCTGCACGCGAGTGCGCAAACTTCGCCGCAGCATGTGCCTACAGCTGCCGAACACACGGCCGCCACTATCGCTCTGGGTAAGCTCATGATGACGGAGGTCAAAGACAAAGCCGATGCCGATCGCCTCGCTCAAGTTACCGTCAACCCGAGCGGCGCCTCTGTCACCGACGCATGCTGGGTTATGAAAGCCTCGATCCGTTCGATTGACAGACTGCCCCCAAATGAGAAAGAGATCGTGTTAGCCGGGACGTCTCTGCAGGCGGCAGCCGCAGCGGCAAGCAAGCTTCCACGTCCCAGCTTGCCAGGGCCGGCGTCCGCACCGGTGCCGGCGCGTCCTACAGCGCGGCAACTGTGACAGCCACATCGCTTCCCGACGGGAAGAGGCAGACTGACTAGGAAAGCAGGGAATCAACTGCCGGGGAGTAGCGAATGAAACGAGTAACCTGGAGTCGGACTGTACGCCGCGCACACATGCGTCTGCGGCCTCAGGCGGAGCGGATCAAGACTGTCGAGGATTCTGGATGACTCCGGCCTATGCTTGGCTTCGCCATGTACTCGGCAAGCAAGATGCGTGGAGCGCGGCGCAACGGAAGTTGGAAGCGCTGGACAAGCGACGTTGGCGTATTGCACGTGCGCCGGTCGGGATGATCCGGCACAACCCAGCCTACGGAGCAGCGCGCAAAGTCAAGGCGCCGCAGAAGACACAGCCATTCGCCGAACTGTTCAAAGATGCGACAGGCAGCAGCCGCGTCGAGGCGGAGCCGGACATGTCCGGCTGGCTTCGGCCACAATAGGACATTGGAGACATGTCTATAGATCGATGACGATCGCCGCGTTTTCTTACCCAGAATTCCGGAATGGCTACAATGTAATCCAGCCAGTCTACGGGTCGGTCCTCGAATGACAACGAAACAGAGATTTACCACTGCGCTGTTTTGCGCGCTCGCTTGGATCGTTATCGACCAGTTGACGAAAGCATTGTTTAAGCAAATATTGTCGTCCGGCGAGGTAGTGTCGCTGTTTGCCGGAAGTCTCCTGGTTCTTCCCACCTACAACCATGGCGCGTTCCTTAGCCTTGGGGCGGAAATGTCCGACGCGACGCGCAATGCAATTCTCGTATATGGTGTTTTGGCGATTCTGGTCGGTCTGGTTGGTTGGTTGTTGCGGTCGCCCAAGCTTGGCCGAGTTGACGTCATTGCGATAGCTTGCATTCTGGGCGGTGGACTTAGCAATCTCATCGATCGCTGTGTGTATGATGGCCGGGTTTTCGATTTCTTCAACATGGGTATCGGACGCCTGAGAACGGGCATATTCAATTTCGCGGACGTCGGAATCATGCTCGGCGTAGCGCTACTCCTTCTCAGCAGCGTGAAACGCAAGCCCACTTTGCCCGCGGACCGCAACAGCCTGAGAATCTAAAGCCGAGGAGTACGGCCGACAACTGCTCTGGATGACGTAGCAGTCTATCTAGCAGGCTGTTGAATTTGGATCCCGTGTAAACGGGGTTTGAAGGACGGGCGTTATGGATATCGTGTTCATGATCTTTGGCAGCGGATGCGATGCGCGGAATGGACGAGATGCAGGAACCCCTGTTCACGACGGTCAAGCTCGAGGACTTCGTCCCGGCAGATCACCCGTTGCGACCGATCCGGTTGCTGGTGAATGATGCGTTGAAACGGCTCAACGGGCTGTTCAGCGTCATCTACGCGGACACCGGTCGTGCCTCGATTGCGCCTGAGAAGCTGATGCGGGCGCTGCTGTTGCAGGTGTTCTACTCCGTACGCAGCGAGCGCATGCTGATGGAGCAGATGCGCTACAACCTGCTGTTCCGCTGGTTTGTCGGGCTGGCGATTGAGGACGCCGTGTGGGACCACTCGGTGTTCTCGAAGAACCGCGACCGGCTTCTGGAGCATGAAGTCGTGGAAGCGTTCTTCACCGAAGTCATGAGCCTGGCGGACAAGCGGGGCTTGCTGTCGAGAGAGCATTTCTCGGTGGACGGCACGCTGATTCAGGCGTGGGCCAGTCACAAAAGCTTCCGCCGCAAGGACGGCCCGGACGATGGTCCGCCAGCCGGCGGTGGCCGCAACGCCGACACCGACTGGAAAGGCGAGCGACGTAGCAATGCCACGCACGAGTCGACTACTGATCCGGAGGCGCGATTGTTCAAGAAGAGCCACAAGAGCCCGGCCATCCTGTGCTACCACGGGCACATCCTGATGGAGAATCGCTCGGGGCTGGTGGTCGGCGCCGTGGTTAGTCACGCAGATGGTTTTGCCGAGCGGGCCAGCGCATTGCAATTGCTCGATTGCGTGCCAGGTACTCATGCGAAGACAGTTGGCGCCGACAAGGCGTATGACACCCGTGACTTCGTGAACGATTGCCGCGCTCGCAACGTGACACCGCATGTCGCGCGCAACGATGAGCGTTGGGGCGGCAGCGCCATCGACGGTCGCACTTCGCGGCATGCGGGCTACCGGACTAGCCAGATCATCCGCAAACGAATCGAAGAGCATTTCGGCTGGGGCAAAACCATCGGGCGGATCCGGCAGACGGTCTATCGCGGCCTCAAGCGCGTCGACCAGCACTTCAAGCTGACGATGGTTGCGAGCAATCTGACCCGCATGGCCCGAATGCCAGGGATGGTGCCGCGAGGAGCGACGCGATGAGCCGCCAATGCGCGAAGACTGCGCGCCAGACGAGCCGCATGCGTGCGCCTGCCCCGCGCAGATCGCGCGGTGAACCGTTAATTCAGCGCAATATCGCACGCGCAAGTCTCCTGAACATAGCTTCGGTCGTCATGACGGGGCGCTTTTCAACAGCCTGCTAGGTGATTTCCACCTGATACTTGCCGCTCTTCTGTCACCGCTTGCCCATTCGGCATCGACCCGGTCCGGCCATGACCGGTCACTCAAGGTCTCCTCCGGAATCCGCGACAATTAGACAGAAACCGCTATACAGGGAGCATTGGGGATGTTGATCGCCTTCGGGGGACTACCGGGAACCGGAAAGACAACGGTAGCGCAAACACTCGCACGTAGGCTCGCCGCAGTTTATCTGCGTATCGACACGTTGGAACAGGCATTCTTCGCGTCCGGGGACGGGCAGGCGGATATCGGAGCTGCCGGCTACCTGGCCGCATATGCAGTTGCGGGCGATAACTTACGGCTTGGGTTGACCGTCGTCGCGGACTCGGTCAATTCGTTGCACATTACGCGTAGCGCCTGGACAAATGTGGCGTTCGACGCAGGTGTGCAAATTTTCGAAATCGAGTTGGTTTGTTCGGACGCCGCGATGCATCGTCAGAGGGTCGAGGGGCGAAAGGCTGATATCCCGGGCTTTCAGCTGCCGACATGGAAGAGCGTGCTCGAACGTCAATACGAACCATGGGAATCGGTAAATCTCGTCGTCGACACCGCAAAGGTTTCGGTCGAACAAGCCGTTGAAGCAATCATGCAGCGCCTGTTTGCGGCACCTCCGGATAATAGAACGGTTTAGCGTGCGAGATGCCGAGCATGCTGATTGCATGAGGCGGCGCTCGGCCAACTGCGGACGCTTGGCCTCAACAAATGCCCGTCAGATAGCGGACGTTCGATGGGTTGGGTATTCTGTTCCAACGAGCGTGGATTTCGCTTACGCGGACCTTTCCACGCTACACCCTTGGCTAACGCCTTCTTTCCAGGGGCAAACATTGGCAGACGAAAACAATTTTGTAGCCGTAGTCGTCGCGATTGAGGACGAGACAGCAATTCGCTCGTTGCTAGCTCGTTTGCACGATGCGTGGGCGCGTGGCGATGGGGCGGCATATGCACAGTGTTTTGCGGAACAGTCTGACTACATCACATTCAACGGGATGCATCTTCGCAGTCGGGCCGAGAATTCTGCGGTACACAGCGCGCTCTTCCGAGGCGTCCTTAAAGACACCGGACTGTCGGTCGAAATCGAAAGCATCGTCCTACTCTCGAGCAACATTGCGCTGGTCCATACTGCAGGAAGTGAGCGAAAGAGATCCTATCAAACCTATGTCCTCGTAAAATCTGGCGGAGACTGGTTAATCCGATCGTTCCGGAATACCCGCGTACAACCGCTCAGCGTCAAGATCACGCGCTGGGCACAGAGATGCGCCGATCGTCGATAGCCTCACGACCCGTCAAACGCAGAAGCTGACGACGGCACTCTGGAAAAGCTGTCGCTCGTCGCCGACGGCTCAGGGTCGGTTTGGTGCATTCGCCGCCGGCCCGGTGGCGGCCAAGTGCCAGCGGCCCCCATCAGGCAGAACCCGGCCACTTTCTGCCGCTCGCCTGAACCGTGCAGAGGTCATTCGAACGGCCGGTCCACTTCGAAACCCGCCCGATGCGCGACGCGCGCTTGTCTTACGGTTTGTTCGACGCCTGCCCATGTCCGCGGGCTCGCAAGCACGCGTCAGCGCTCGCGGGCAGGCGTTGGGCAAACCTAAAAAAACTACCGTCTTTGAGACGCCGGTCAGGATGTGCGCACTGCTCCGTTAGCTGCCCCGGCGGCGGACACTATTTTTTCGATGTGGTTGGCCTTACCCCGGTTTAGGTCCTTGGAAAGAACTGACTGTCCACGTGTCAGTGTGAAGCCACCGGTGCACGTACGCGAACGCAGAGGGCGGTGTCCTCGCGGTCGAAGTGGCGACCATTGAACAAACGATGTTGTCTAGGCAACGTGACTGCGAACCATTCCTTTGTTCATTACCAAACCTGGCGCGTCCCACTTTCCAGGAAGCGGAGTGGTCCCGGAAGCAAAGATGTTCCGGAAGCTCCAAATTCGGGGTTCACCGATGCGCGACAAGACCCGTGCCATGGAGCACTGAGGTCATCAATGGCTCCGCAGATCCATCTCTCAGCACGATCGGTGTGCCTGATCGCCGACTCGGGGCATACCCCAGATAAGACCTGGTTTTTTTGGAATTCAGCTTGCATCCAGATTTTTTTTTCAGCATCCTGTCTAGACAAGACGCGATGCGAACAGAGTCGCGCGCTCATTCCAGAGGTTTCGCAATCACAGGAGAGTCGAGATGCACGCGAAGTACAGCGGGTTGGCGAAGGGATTGATCGGTGCTGCAGTCGGTGCCGCCATGCTCTGCGGCGGTGTCGCGCAGGCAAAAGAATGGAAGACGGTGACGATCGCGCTCGAAGGGGGCTACGCGCCCTGGAACCTGACGCTGCCGGGCGGCAAGCTGGGCGGTTTCGAGCCTGAGCTGGTCGCGAACCTGTGCGCTCGCGCGCAGCTGCAGTGCAATCTCGTGGCGCAGGACTGGGACGGCATGATTCCGGGCCTTCAGGCCGGCAAGTTCGATGTGCTGATGGACGCGATCTCGATCACGCCCGAGCGCGAGAAGATCATTGCATTCTCGAAGCCCTATGCGGCGACGCCCGCGACCTTCGCTGTGACCGACACGAAGATCGTGCCGAAGACGGCCGCCAGCGCCCCCCCGCTGAAGCTTGATAGTGACGCGCGGTCCCAAGCCCCCGCTGTGGACGCGCTGCGCACCGCGTTCAAGGGCAAGACGATCGGCATCCAGTCCGGCACGGTCTATACACGCTTCATCAACGAGAACTTCAAGGATATCGCGTCGATCCGCGTGTACAAGACTTCGCCGGAGCGCGATCTCGATCTGGCCAACGGCCGCATCGACGCCTCGTTTGACGACGTGACCTACTACGCCGCCAATGCCGACAAGAAGGAAGCGTCCTCCACGGTGACGGTCGGCCCGAAGATCGGCGGCCCGATCTGGGGGCCGGGCGAAGGGCTCGCTTTCCGCAAGCAGGACGCCGACCTCAAGGCGAAGTTCGACACGGCGATTGCTGCCGCGCTCGCCGACGGCACGGTGAAAAAGCTCTCGCAGAAGTGGTTCAAGACCGACGTGACGCCCTGAGCGGCGCCTACGGTCTGGCCGCGCGCCGCGCAGCACCTGGTTGAGGGCGCGCGGCCCCGTTCGCAAGCTTGCCTGGGGTAGGAAAATGTCTCTCTTCGAAATGCTTGGATTTGGTCCTGATGGCTGGGCCGGCGTGCTGTTGCTCGGTGCGCTCATGACTGTTGCCCTGACGCTCGCTGCGCTCGCGATCGGTGCCGTATTCGGCGCGCTCATCGCCGCCGCGAAGCTCTCGCGCTATCGCACGGCGCGCGTGATCGGTGACTGCTACACCACCGTCTTTCGCGGCGTGCCTGAGTTGCTCGTCATCTATCTGTTCTACTTCGGCGGCTCGACGCTGGTTTCGTCGATCGGCCAGTGGTTCGGCGCGGACGGCTTCATCGGCGTGCCGCCTTTTGCAATCGGTGCGTTCGCGGTAGGCATGATTTCCGGCGCTTACCAGGCGGAGGTGTATCGCGCTGCGGTATTGGCCGTCTCGCGCGGCGAACTGGAAGCGGCGCGGGCGATCGGCATGCCTACGCTCACCATGGCGCGCCGCATCCTGATTCCCCAGGTACTGCGATTCGCACTCCCTGGCATCGGAAACGTCTGGCAACTGAGCCTCAAGGATTCCGCGCTGATTTCCGTCACCGGACTGGCCGAACTGCTGCGCGCAAGCCAGGTGGCCGCCGGTTCCACACACCAGTATTTCCTCTTCTTCGTGGTGGGCGGGGCTCTCTATCTCGTGATGACGGGCATGTCGAACCGCGTTTTCGGCCGCGCGGAAGCGATCGTCGCACGGTCCTTCAAGCGCAATTTCGCACGTAACTGACACCACGGCGCCCCCATCATGCATATCGATTTCGACTTCCTTCTCGACACGATGCGCCAGTTGATCGCGGCTGTCCCGATCACGCTGGGCCTGTTCTTCGCGTCGCTGGTGCTGGGCGGCCTGCTCTCGCTCGTGATCGTGACGATGCGCGTGTCGCCGCACTGGTTGCCCAACCGTTTCGCGCGTGCCTACATTCTGGTGTTTCGCGGCTCGCCGCTGCTGATCCAGATGTTTCTCGTGTACTACGGGCTCGGCCAGTTCGGTGTGATCCGCGAGAGTTTCCTGTGGCCGGTGCTGCGCGAGCCGTACATCTGCGCCGTGCTGTCACTGGCACTGTGCACGGCGGGCTACACCGCCGAAATCATCCGCGGCGGGCTGATGGCCGTGCCGGTGGGGCAGATCGAGGCGGGCTGTGCGATCGGTCTGTCGGGCTTCGCGCTGCTGCGCCGGGTGATCGGGCCGATCGCGCTGCGCCAGTGCCTGCCCGCCTATTCGACCGAGGCCGTATTGCTCGTGAAGTCGACGGCGCTGGCGAGCCTCGTCACCGTGTGGGAAGTGACCGGCGTCGCGCAGCAGATCATCCAGCAGACCTATCGCACGACCGAGGTCTTCACCTGCGCCGCGCTGATCTACCTGTTCCTCAATTTCCTCGTCGTGCGGATCCTCGGACTCCTCGAACGCCGCCTCTCGCACCATCTGCGCCCCGCGCCGTCGGTCGTCCGCCGCCCCGCAGCGAAACTCGAAACCCATCGCGCAGCCTCGTGAGCGGCCGCCCCATCCGGAGAAACTTATGAATGCAGCTGCACCGGTCGCCCTTTCCGTGAGAAACATCCACAAGTCCTTCGGTGACCATCATGTCCTCAAGGGCATTTCGCTCGACGCCCACGAAGGCGACGTGATTTCCATTCTGGGCGCGAGCGGCTCGGGCAAGAGCACCTTCCTGCGCTGCCTGAACCTGCTCGAGATTCCGGACGATGGCTCGGTTGCGCTCGGCGGCGAGGAGCTCAAAATGAAGCGCCGCCGCGACGGCAAGCTGCAACCGGACGACCGCCGCCAGGTGGACCGCGTGCGTTCGCAGCTCGGTATGGTGTTCCAGAACTTTAACCTGTGGTCTCACATGACCGTGATCGAGAACCTGATCGAAGGTCCGATGCGGGTGCAAAAGCGCAGCCGCGCGGAGGCCGTCGAGGAGGCCGAGGCGCTGCTCGCCAAGGTGGGGCTCGCGGACAAGCGCGGCCACTACCCGGCGCACCTCTCGGGCGGCCAGCAGCAGCGCGTGGCAATCGCACGGGCGCTCGCCATGCGTCCGAAGGTAATGCTGTTCGACGAGCCGACCTCGGCGCTCGACCCGGAACTGGTCGGCGAAGTGCTGCGCGTGATGCGCGCGCTGGCCGACGAAGGTCGCACGATGCTCGTGGTGACACACGAAATGGGATTCGCCAGACACGTGTCCAATCGCGTGATGTTTCTGCATCAGGGCCAGGTGGACTCGGACGGCACGCCCGAGGAGGTCTTCGGCGATCTGAAATCGCAGCGTTTCCGCCAATTCGTGTCGAGCCATGAAGACCGCAACACCCAATAATCCACCGGCAGGCCGCGTTATGTCAGTTACCCGTTCCGAGCAGCCTCTCGATTGGCGCGACGTTTGCGCAGTCGCGGCGGGCGCCACGCTCGAGCTTTCCGCGCACGCGCGTGCACGGATCCGTGCCGCTCGCGAACTCATCGATCAGATCGTTGCGCGCGGCATTCGCGCGTATGGCGTGAATACGGGCGTGGGCGCGCTGTGCGATGTGGTCGTATCGCCAGCCGAGCAGCACGATTTGTCGCACAACATCCTGATGAGCCACGCGGTGGGCGTTGGTGCGCCGCTCGGCGCCGAGGAGACGCGCGCGATCATGGCGGCCGCCATCAACAACTACGCGCATGGACACTCGGGTGTGCGTATTGAAGTCGTCGAGCGTCTGCTCGCGCTGCTCGAAGTGGACTGCCTGCCCGAGGTGCCCACCTTTGGCTCCGTCGGCTACCTGAGCCACATGGCGCACATCGGGCTGGTCTGCGTGGGTGCGGGGCACGTGAAGTGGCGCGGCGAACGTATGAGCGGCGCCGAGGCGCTGCGGCGGCTCGGGCTCGAACCACTGTCGCTCGAAGCGAAAGAGGGTTTGAGCCTCGTGAACGGCACGCCCTGCGTGACCGGCCTCGCGGCACTTGCACTCCGGCGCGCGCAGCGGCTGCTAGACTGGGCCGACGTGGTGTCCGCGATGAGCTTCGAAAATCTTGGCGGACAGATGGCGGCCTTCGACGCGGGATCGCTGGCGTTTCGCGTATCGCCCGGGCTTGCCCAGGTGGGCGCCCGCATGCGGGCGGCGCTTGCCGGTAGCGGCTTGTTGGGGGCGTCGATCGGACGTCGCACGCAGGATCCGCTCAGCATGCGCACGATTCCGCACGTTCACGGCGCGGCGCGCGACGTACTGGCCGCCACGGCGGAAGTGGTGAATCGCGAGCTGGCCTCGACGACCGACAATCCGATCGTCGCGGGTACACCGCAAGAGCCTCAGGTGTATTCGCAGGCGCATGCAGTGGGCGCTTCGATCGCGCTCGCCATGGACAGTCTCGCCGCCGCGCTGGCTCAGGTCGCCGCGATGGCCGAACGCCGTCTCGACCGGCTCGTGAATCCACTGGTGAGCGGCTTGCCCGCCTTCCTGGCGCAAGCAAGCGGCACGCGCTCGGGCTTCATGATTGCGCAGTACACGGCAGCCTCGCTGGTTGCCCAGAACCGGCGCGAGGCCGCGCCCGCAAGCCTCGATGGTGGCGTGACCTCGGGGCTGCAGGAGGATCATCTCTGCCACGCGACGCCGGCTGCGCTCAAGGCGCTCGCGGTGCTTGAAAACAGCAGCCGCATCCTCGGCATCGAGCTGCTCGCGGCGGTGCAGGCGTACGACCTGCAGCCGGTCAAGGCCGAGCGCGCGCCATACACCGAGGGGCTTCACGCACAGATTCGCGCCATTGTGCCGACCTATCGCGATGACCGCCCGCTTGCCGACGATATGACGCTGGCCTTCCGCATGATCGCCGATCGCGATCCGCCGCCGGTGCCCGACCCGTTGCCCGCGAGGTCGGCGCCTGTCCTGTGGACGGCCGCGGCGATGGAGCCCGCGGCGCGCAGTACCGCGCAGCCCGCCAACGACGCCATGCCTGGCGCAGTGGGCAGTTGAGGCACTCGAGTGGACTCGAGCGAGGTGTTGCACAGCGCCAGCAGGAAATAGATCATGTTGGGAAAATGACGCGCATGAACTCTACCGTGCAGGCAGTGGAAGAAACAGGACGGACGCAGCGCAAGCTTGCGCCCGCATATGAGCAGATCAAGCGCTACGTGATAGAGCGCATCGCGAACGGCACGTGGAAGCCGGGGGACGCGATTCCTTCGGAGACCATGCTCGTCAAGGAATTCGGGGTGGCTCGCATGACGGTCTCCCGCGCTTTGCGCGAATTGACCACCGAGCGCGTCCTGACGCGCGTGCAGGGCTTGGGCACCTTTGTGGCGCCGCGCGAGTACGAGTCCACGGTGCTTGAAATCCGCAATATCGCCGATGAGATTGCCTCGCGAGGCCATCGACACGCCGCGCGCGTGATCGGGCTCGGGACGAGCAACCTGCAGACGGCGATCAGCGAACTCGATCTCGCCAGCGGTCCGGTGTTCCACTCCACCATCGTGCATCTGGAGGAGGGGGAGCCGATCCAGTATGAAGACCGCTACGTCAATCCAAAGGTGTTCCCGCACTATCTGGAGCGGGATTTCTCATTGGAAACGCCCAATCGTTACATGGTGCGGCTGGCACCGATCCAGCGCGCGGAATTCCGCATCTATGCGCACAAGCCCGACGCGCAGATCCGCCGGCAACTGGAGATGGACATTGGTGAGCCTTGCCTCATGGTGTGGCGGCGCACATGGGTCGGTGAGGCGGTCGCGACAGCGGTTCGGCTATGGCATCCCGCCTCACGCTTTCATTTGGCTGGGCATGTATGAAGCGAGTGGGCTCCTGTCTCACATCGCGGCGAATATACCCTCGAAAAGGTGAGCCCTGCCGGTGAGAGAACAGGTTCAAGCAGTAGCTGACGCGCGGCCACGTCTTCCAGTTTCCCACGCAGTCGCCATGAATATGTCGTTCATGGAACGGACCCAGGTATCTCCGGAAGGCGCATTGGATGACCGGAGTAGTCGCGTTACCTGCCCTTGAGCCGCTGATAGCGCGACCGGCTGGTTTGGGTCGATCAGCGACACTCGCATGCTTCAACGATCGTCGCGCGCAACCGCGTGACTGTGCGATGGCTCACGAGACCCAGCATCCGGGTCGTATCTTCGTTAGTCCTGCCCGACAGCAGCTGTCGACGGGCAAATGTATTGCGAAGCACGCGGGGACTCATGTCGGGCGCGAGAAACCCGATCGCCGCGAGCGCATCTTTCACAACGGCCCCTAACAACACATCGTTGATTGAGGTGCTATTTCCGGGCGCCGTAAAAAGCAGTGCATGATCCGCCTCGAGGGCATGCGCCTCCTTCCAGGCGATCAGTGCTGCAAGTGAGAACTCAGGGAGCGTCACCTTCCGGGGCTCGCGAGGGCCGTGCTTGGGAACGTACACATGTGGTCGCACACCATCAACGACAACGTGTTGACGTTGTGTCCGCCGTAGTTCGGCAGCTGTTATTCCGCCGCCGAGAAGCAGCGCCACAATGGCCCGGTTGCGCGATATGCGTTCGTCGTCTGTGCCGGTCGGCGCGACCCACCCCTGCAACCGATGGTCGGCGGACGGATCGAGATAGAGAGGAGGCGGCTCATCGTCCGGCCAGCGCTGGAACGCGACAATTCCGGTCGCCGGATTACTGCTGCGAACTTCAATCTCGACAAGATGCCGGCACAGGCGATCCAGCATCCTGGCGTACCGCAGACGCGTCGTTGTACCTGGCGCACAGCGGGTCTCGACATCGTTGAAAAACGACTCGATGTCCCGACCGCGGCCGAAGCCATCCACCCCGACCTCGAGGGGTACACCGCGATGGTTCGGGTGGTACATGAGCTGAATCACCCCTTTACCGCACCCACGGCGATGCCGGACACGATGCGCCGCTGGAACACGACGTAAAGCACGACGATCGGCGCCGCGGCCAGCACAAGACCCGCGCACAACAGCGGAACGTTCGTCGTATATTCGCCGCGCAATGCGGCGATACCGACCATTAACGTGCGCTTGTCCTGGAGCACGAGCAGCGAAATCAATACGTCGTTCCAGCAATACAGCGTGTTCAGAATGCCGAGCGTGACGAGCGCAGGCTTGCCCATCGGCAGCATCACGTACCACCATGCCTGCAGAATGCTCGCGCCATCGATCCGCGCGGCCTCGAGCAGGTCACGCGGCACGCTCGAATAAAACGCGGTCATCAGATACACGCTAAACGGAAGAAAGAAGGCGGTATAGGAAATGATCAGGCCGACGCGCGTGTTCAACAGACCCAACGCAATAATCGTCTGATAGAACGGCACGAGCACCACCTGCACCGGAATCATCAGCGACGCGAGGATGACCACGAAAATCAGCTTGCGATACGGGAACCGCAGAAATGCGAACGTAAAGCCCGCGAGCGATGAAACGACCAGCAAGCACGCGACCGCGCCCACCGTCACGAGTATCGAGTTGATGTAGTACTCGCCAAGATTGGCCTGCACGCAAGCTTGAATGAAGTTCTCGAACGTCGGATGAGCCGCGATGCCGAAACGGTCAAGGATATAGTCACGCGTCGACTTGAACGCGTTGTTGAGCGCAAACGCCAGCGGATAGACGCACGACACGGCGAGCACGGCCATCGGAACGGACAGCGTCCAGAGCACTCGCCGGTCCTGCTTTACGGTGATCGCCATGCCATGAGCCTCAGAGGTTCGCGTTACGGGTCATGATCCGGATCTGCAGCCATGCAATGCCGCCCATCAGCGCAAATAGCACGACGGAGATCGCCGCCGCATACGATGGGCGATTCATCTTGCCCTGCTCGATCCAGATCAGGAATTCCGGCAAGGTCGTCGATGTGCCGGGACCCCCATCGGTCAGCACGTAGATGAGTCCGAACATCGACGTCAGCACGCCGACCGTCGTGACGACGGCCACGAATTCGATGATCGGCCGCAGCGTCGGGATGATGATGTAGATCCACGTCTGCCAGAAATTGGCGCCGTCAAGCCGAGCGGCTTCGATCATTTCGTCGGGTACCGTCGACAGGCCCGCCATGAAGATCAGCACGCCCATGCCGAAAGTCGACCACATCTGCACGCCGATCAGGCTCATGAGTGCGGTCGAACCGTTGCCGAGCCAGTCGACCGCATCGATGCCAAGCGTACCGAGCATCGGATTGAGGTTGCCGTCGTATCGCAGGACCACATTGAAGATCGAGCCGATGATCACGCTCGACAACACGGCCGGGAAGAAATAGACCGCACGAAACACCTTGCCGCCCGGCACCCCCTGATGAATCAGGATCGCCAGCACCATCGGCAGCATGACCCAGATTGGCAGAGTGGCCAGCAGGATCAGTGTGTTGACCATCGAATCGCGGAATGACGGATCGTGCGCGAGCGCAACGTAGTTCGACGCACCGACAAAGCCGACCGCACCCGACGGCGTCACGCCGAGGAACGACAGCACTGCGCCCCATCCGAGCGGAAAGATGCGGAAGACGATGACGAGCAGCAAAGCGGGAAGCAACAGCACGAACGCCATGCGCTGCTCCGAACGGTCACCGCCCGGCCTGGCCACGGCAGGCGACGCCCTGGATGCGGGTGCCGCGCCGCTCGTCACAGATGCAGAAGATTTCGACATGTCTGGGTCGTATTTCAACGTGCTTTCGAGTGCCACCAGTCCCCAGGGGCTGGCCTGGTTCGCCTCGCTTTACACATCACCGCTTTGCCGACGCCTGGACTTCATCCATACGCGCAGCGGCCTTGTCGACCGTCGTATCGCCATTAAGCAGCAGCTGGCTCTGACGGTGCCACTCTTCCATCTCGACCGCCGATGCGCCGAGCAGCGTCGTCGTCACGGCGGAGTCCTTGAGCCATCCGAGAACGATCTTGACGGTCGGGCCCTTGAACGAAGCGAGGTCGACACTGCTGTTCGCCGGCAGCGCGCCCGCATCGTTGGCGAAGACCTGGAGGGCCGCCGGGCTCGCCAGCTCTTGCACGAGTTGCTTGGCCAGCGCGACATTCTTCGACGCCTTGTTCACGCCGTAGCCGATACCGCCGGACACGGGCATACGGGGATCGTCGGGCGGATTGCCGGCTGCAACGGTTGGCGACGGCATCTTGTAGACACCGAGCTTTTCGGGCGTGAGGAAACTCTCGAACTGCTTCCAGTGCGCGACATCGGAAATGAGGCCGATCGTGTTGCCCGCATCGCCGCGCATGAATTGCTCGTATTCATCCATGAACTTCGTCGTGGAATTCGCGCCCTTCGGATACCAGCCATCCCTTTGCGTATCGACCCACGCCCGGAGAATCCCCTTGACCTGCGGGCTCGACCACTTGAGCTTGCCCGCCGCGAATCGCGCCTGTTCGTCGGGTGTCATCGACGTCGCGGCCAGCGAGGAGAAGAAGAATTCAGCACCGTAGCCTTCCTTGTTGCCGAGCGCAAGGCACGGGATCTTGCCGCCCTTGGCCTTGAAGGCCGCGCAAACGCGCTTGAGATCGCCCCAGTTCTTCGGCGGCTTGTTCGGATCGAGTCCGACCTGCGTGTAGAGGGCCTTGTTGTAATACACGACAAACCCCTGAAGCGTCAGCGGCAATGCATAGGTCTTGCCGCTTGCGTCCTGAAACTCCTTCACCCCGAGCATGCCTTTGTCGAGCCCGTTGAGATCGACGAGGTCCGACATCCGTGCACGTGCCTGCGCGCCGCCGTTCATCAGAAACACGTCGGGCCCGGCGTTAGCCGACAGCGAGGTGCCCAGGATCGTGTAGTACTGCTCGATCGGCTGGCCGACGAACTTCACCGTGACGCCCGGATGCGTGGCTTCAAAGTCTTTCCTGACCTTCTGGAAATACGTCGACGTAACGGGATCGCTCGACTTCCAGTCCCAGACCGTCAGGGTCTGTGCCGTGGCGGCGGCGAAAAATGCGAGTCCGGCAAGACACACCGCGATGCGTGAGATGAATGGGCTTCGCACAGCTATCTCCAATGGTTTTTATGTGAGATCCATGCCTAGCCGGCCGTCTGTACGACCGCTGGTTTCGAGACCGGCGGCGCGCCAAGCTCGCTGCGGTCAAGCACATCGGGCCGCCGTAGTTCGCGGCGCGCATATTCGCTGAGTTCGAGCCCGTGTCCGGGACGATCGGGTGCCATCGCAATGCCGTCGACAATGGCGATCGGCTCTTCGACCAGCGCGTCGAAGTTCTGGAATGAATATTCAAGCCACTCGACGTCGGGCAGCGCGCATGCGCAGTGCACGCCCACTTCGAGGAAGGTATTGCCCATGCTGACCGGCACACCGAGGTCGGCCGCGAGCCAGCCCACGCGCATGACATCCGTCACCTGCCCGTGCACGTTGAGGATATCGACCGCGCCGGCCTCCATCAATGCACGCTTGCCACTCGCATCGAGATACTCACCCGTATTCAGCGCGGTCCACGTGGCGTTGTGCCGGATGTGCCGCAGGCCTTCGAAATCGTTGCGCAACGTCGGATCCTCGACCCAGAGCAAGGCGTGACCGGCGTCGCGGATGCGTTCGAGTTTCACGACGGCTTCCTTGGGCGACCACGCTTCGTTTGCATCGATCATGAACTGCGCGTCGGCCCGCACGAGCTTCTTAAGCAAGTCGAGGCGATGAAGGTCGCGCTCGAAGTCCGGGTGCCCGACCTTGATCTTGAACGCGGTATAGCCGAGTGCGTCGGCACGTCCAAAAAGTTCGGCGAAGTCGGTGTCGCCCAGATGAAAGTCGAGCCCGCTTGCGTACGCCTTGATCCGGTCGCGCTGTGCACCGAGCATCTGCCAAAGCGGCATGCCCACCTGCTTCGCGGCCAGGTCCCATAGCGCGACCTGGATTGCTTCATGGAAAGGCAACGTCCACGCGCGGTGGTTGCCGCCGCGCGGACGCGCTATACGGTGCACCAGTGCGAGCGGCCGCTCTCCTTCCAGCGTGGACCAGACTTCAGAGCGGAAAATGCGCTCGATTTCCACTTCGGGCGGCAACGGCACGAACAATGACTGCGCAAAGCCCAGGCCGGTGAGCCCGTTCTCACCGATCAGCTCGAGCGCCACGACGTGAGCATCGTCGGCCCGGACCTGGCTATCGCCGATCACCCGATCTCGGGCAAACTGGAAACGCGTAATACGGAAGTCAACGATACGCATGATTGGGTGCGCTGATAGATCAGATGGCGTTGGTGATATATCATGCTAGTCGTTACGATCGGAGATCTCAAGTGGGTAGAACGAGAAAAGATGCCCTCGCCGAGACGGCATCCGGTGAAACAGCCGTGGAAAGTTCGCCGGCCACCGAGACTGCAAGCGGCGGCGCGCGGCTCAGCGACATTGCGTACGAGCGGATTCTCGAGGGGTTGTTCGAGCGCAAACTGCCTGCCGGTGCATTCGTTTCGCAGAAGGAACTCGTCCAGCTTCTGGGTATACCCGTAGCGCCGCTGCGTGACGCATTGCGTGTGCTCGAAGCGGAAGGGGTACTGACAATTCACCCGCGCTCGGGCATTCAGTTCATCAAGCCGGGGCTCGAACTGACTCGGGCGACGTATCAGTTCCGCAGCATCATCGAGCGCGCGGCGATCCGCGTGTTCGCCGAGACCGCGGATGAAGAGTCGATTCGTTCACTCGAAAAGCGACATCTCGCGCTGGTGACCGCGATCGAGAAGCAAGGTCTCAATGCGCAGCACCTCACCGAAGTCGAAGCGCTCGAAACCTCGCTGCATCATGCGGTCATCACGTCGCTCGGCAATCCGCTCGTCGAGAACAGTTACCGGCGCATGCACAATTACCTGAAACTGTTGCGCCTCGAACGCAAGCTCACTGCGCCGCTCGTACTGCGCACGCTCAGGGAACACCTCGCGATTCTCGAGGCTTGCAGGGTGCGTGATCCGGATGCCGCCGAAGCCGCCGTCACGGCGCACTTTGCGGCGGCGTTGCAGCGCAATCTCGGGATGTATTGAGCGAGAAGCGCACGCGCTCGACAACGACTCGTATCTGAGACGCATCCCAGGGCTACACGCAAATACGCGTGTGCCGATGAGCCGCCGCCATCCGGCATTTGCCATTGCGCAGGCGCTCTGGTTCAAGACGAGTGACATGAACCACTGATACCAGTGCTTGCGGGGCTGCGAGTACGCCTGCAACGCAAACGTGCCGCGCGGCCATCTCGCCTCGCTGCGGTCCCGGAAAACCCGCTGCCGGAAGGCAGCAACCGGGCGGAAAGTTACAACGACATCCTGTCTCACCTGAAGGCGCTGACGGACAAACTCGCCTCAATCGGCCAGAAGCAGGGTGCAGCAGCTCCCGATGTCGCGGCAGCGTGGGCCATCGCCAAGGGCACGACGCCGATCATCGGCGTCACCAAGCCCCACTATATCGAGAGTCTCGTCCGAGCCGGCAGCATCACACTCACCAACGACGACATCGCGGAACTGGAAGCTCTCGCCGACGCCGCTAACGTGAACACCCGCGACTGGTGGGAGCAAGCAATGTAAGGCTGAACCTCCGCTGTGCCCAGTCGTCGGAAATCTCGCTGCTCGCCGCCTCTAAGAGGCGTTAACAAAATGAGTTCTTCAGCTTTCGCCAGCAGATGATGCAGCAGGCAATTTTCATGAAGGCTTCATGGATGAATGCAAGACGTTCGAAGCGGATGCGCAGTCGTCGAAAGTTATGAAGCCACGAAATGGTGCGCTCGACCACCCAGCGTGTTTTGCCCAGTCCGCTGCCGTGGGGCTCGCCGCGTCGGGCGATTTCAGTCGCGATGCCGGCTGCGTGTAGCGGACGGCGGTATTTGTCGTGATCGTAGCCCCGATCGCCTTGAACAATGCGGGGCTTCGAAAGCGGCCGGCCACGCTTGCCAGCAATGGGTGGGATGGCGTCAACCAGTGGGTGAAGCTGGGTAACATCGTTACGGTTGGCGCCCGTGAGAATTACCGCGAGCGGGATGCCCTGCGCTTCGGTGATGAGGTGGTGCTTTGAACCGGGTCGCGCGCGGTCCGTGGGATTCGGTCCCGTTTTTGACCTGCGCCCACGGCGCGGATCGAGGAGGAATCGACGACGACACGCGACCAGTCAATCTGGTCAGCCGCGCGCAGCCTGGCGAGCAGGACTTCATGCAGTCGGTCCCAGACGCCAGCAGCCTGCCAGTCCCGCAGACGGCGCCAGCAACTCATGCCGCTGCCGCAGCCCATCTCGCGTGGCAGCAGGTCCCAGCGCAGGCCTGTCTGAAGGATGAATAGGATGCCAGTGAGCAGCGCACGATCATCGAGCGGCCTGCGCCCAGGATAACGGCTTCGCCTTGGTTTGGGAGGGGGCAGTAACGGTTCAATGAGTGCCCAAAGTTCGTCGTCGAGTATGGGTTTAGCCATGTCCTTTTCGTCGTCGAAACAATGAAAAGGTTAACAGGATTCATCGAGAGTAAACAGCCCCTTTGTTCATTTTGTTAAGGTTTCTAAGGCAGCCCTGCGATCCCTGGCACGAAAGTCGCGAATACCGGGTCGCGCCAGTTTTGCAACCAAAGATCGGTCGCTCATCAATGAAGGCTGACAACATCTGCGATTTCAGGCAAATGCCGGCTGGCTCCCGACGCTCGGGCGTTCGCGCATTCTCGCGTACCAGGCGAGAAGGGCTTCGCACTCTGCGGGCACCGGCAGCTTCACGATCGACGCAAAGACCAGGCCGCCAATGACGGTGATGTCGGCCATCGAGAACGTATCGCCGGCGACAAACGGCTGCCTTCTCAGGACGTCATTGAAGTAGTGCATGCCTCTGAGTGCTTTGTCGCGCTGACGAAACCCCCATTCGGGGTTCTGATATAGCTCGACTTCGGGCCCGAGACCAGGCGTGGCGTGGTGGAAATAGACACTGATGGCGTCGAGCAATTCGAGCTCGGCGCGCTTGCTCATCATGTGGATCACGCCCTTGTCGAGCGGTGTTTTGCCGGTCAGCGTGGGTGCGCCATCGAGCGTATCGAGGTATTCGGTAATGGCGGTGCATTCGGCGATGCAGGTTCCGTCATTGAGTTCGAGGACCGGTAGCGTACCCGAGTAGTTTTTCCCTGAGATGAACTCGGGCCTTTTATGCTCTCCCTTGTAAAGATCGACCATCACGAACTCGACGCGCGATTGCAGATTCTTTTCGGCCAAGGCGATACGCACGCGTGTCGGGTAAGGTCCCTCGGGAAAATCGTAAATCGTCATGACGGGGAGTTCGGTTACATCGCGATGAATGATGCTTGATGTCATGCTTACCTCTCCAGGTGGTGGCTGGTGCTCGGGATCGGAGGATATGGCGAAGTATCTCCATCAACCTACCTAACGCTTGTTAGGTTTACCATAGAAGGTATAATTCGCTGTGTCAACAGTCATCCCAGCTTGCGGAGGCGGTCGTAGTGAAGAACGATTCGGGCTTGAGTTCCAGGGAGCGAATCCTGGTGGCTGCTACAAAGATTGCGCAGGCGCACGGCTACAGCGGCCTGAATTTTCGTGATCTTGCTGAGGCTGTCGGCATCAAGGCCGCGAGCATCTACCATCACTTCGCGAGCAAGTCCGATCTCGGAGCAGCGGTGGCAAGGCGTTATTGGGAGGACTCGGCAGCCACGCTGGACGCACTTTGGGCCGAATCCGCGAATCCGATCGACTGCCTGCGCCGCTATCCGGATACATTTCGTGAGGCACTGGAGCGTGGTAATCGCATATGCCTCTGCAGCTTCATGGCTGCCGAATCCGATGACTTGCCGGAGGCGGTGACGAAAGAGGTCCAAACCTTTGCTGACGTGAATGTTGCATGGCTGAGCAAGGTGCTATCCGCCACGGCCATGACCAGCGCCAAGGAGTGCGAGGGGCGTGCTCGCGCGATCTTCGCAGCCGTCGCTGGCGCTCAACTCATCGCCAGAAGTCGCGCGGATATCGCTGTCTATGACGGGTTAATTGAAAGCTATCGTATTGCTGGTCTTTTGCCGGCATAGCAGTAGAAAAAAGTCAGCATAACGCCTCCGGACCTTCGAGGTGCCCGGATGGGCGAAGCGAGCGATATCGCCACAGCGGCGGCTATTTCTGGCGACTGACGTTTCGCGTATTTGCTGGGGGCGGAGTCGGTGGTCGATGGCGGCATCTCGCTGCTCTAATGTTTCGGCCCAGCCGCCTCGCACTGGAGATCGCGCATGTACTGCTATCCGAAGATCGAACAGTCCGATTTACCGCCGGCCTCGCAGCTGAGATCGTCGTACCGCCTCGCTGATTTCGGGGACGCGTTCTCGGTGGACCTGCCAGAAAGTGCCTGCCACGACGCGGAGACTCTCGCACGACACGTCTTTGCCAGGCAGCCCGCATGGATTGGGATGCTGCTGAGATTCCGGGACATTCTCGTGCGGCCGTTCGGCTTGAAGACAGCCGTTGACCTCAAGCAGAAAGGAGGCGACAGGATCAGCCTGTTTCACGTATTCGAACGATATGACGACGAGATCGTCATCGGCGAGGATGACACGCATCTGGATTTCCGCGTGTCGGTCCTCGTGCAGCCGTCATCTCACGGTCGACACCGCCTCGTACTGACGACGCTCGTCTTCTACAATCGTCCGCTAGGGCGAGCCTATATTGCGCTCATCGCACCTTTTCATCGGGTTGTCGTACGAGCCTCGCTTGATCGGGCGCAGCGGCTAGGATGGCCCAATGCATAACGCCGTTTCAATGAGCCGCCTGCGCGGCTCAGCCAGAGACTTCAACCCGCTCGCGATCCGGCCGCATTTCGTTGCCCCTTTGTCATCAAACGGCTGACGTTCGATTTTTCGCACAGGACAACCTCATGCCCAGCGGTGAGAGACTGCGAACGATAGCGGAGCCTATGAAGCCTGTGGCACCCGCGATGAAAACCCGCATTTCGGGCTCCTTCGATGTAAATTCAGTGAGAGGACGCGGCCGGTCCGATGCTGAAATAACCGGATTGCGCAAGGTCGGCGAGGAGGCCAGCTTGCTCAGGCGTCCAGCCCAACAGCACACGCGTGCGATCACTATTAGCAGGGGCATCAATTGCCACAAATGGTGCAAACCATCCGAAATGCTCAGCGGCCTCGTCCGCAGAGAGTGAAGCTAGCGGTAAGCCCAGGCTACGGCCTATAGCCCCGGCGATGTCCTTGAGCGCAACGCCCGTTTCGCCGATTGCATGAAAAGGTCCCGCCGTAACTTTCTCCAGGGCAAGCCGGTAGACACGGGCGGCATCCAGCCGATGCACGGCAGGCCAGCGGTTGAGCCCTTCGCCCACGTACGCCGAGACACCTTTTTCGCGAGCGATGGCGGCCAGACGCGGCACGAAACCATGGTCGCCCATACCGTGAACCGACGGTGCCAGGCGTATCGTGGTCGCCCGAACACCGCGCGCGATAAGTTCTGAAACGGCCGCCTCCGAAGCACGCGGGAACGATTCGGAGACGGGAAGTGCAACGTCCCTCTCCGTCGCGATTCGACCGGGAGCCAGTAACGCGACCCCGGATGTGACAAGAAACGGACGGCTGGAACCTTCCAGCGTCGCGCCGATCGCCTCAATGGCACGCCGTTCCACCAGACTGTTCTCGGCAAATCGCGACCAGTCATGATCAAAGGCTGTATGGATCACCGCATCCGCTTCGGAAGCCCCCTCGCGCAAGCGCTCGACATCTTCGAGTGAGCCGACGAGCGATCGCGCACCGGCTGCGACAAGTTTCTCTACGCCCTGTGCGGAGCGGACCAGACCGATGACCTGATGCCCAGCTTGAACCAGTTCTCGAACGACGGCGGAGCCAACCCAGCCGGTCGCCCCAGTGACAAATACGCGCATAACCAACCTCCTGATCGTTTCAGCAAGAGATTAAGGATTTGTCGCTGGACGATCTATGTCGTAGAGTTCGCATTGTCGTTAGTGAAGCTGCGCAGCTATCTGTCCGGCGGCTTCGATGCGAACGGAGACTGGGCCGTGCAATTCGGCGCGCACGACGGCATCAAATTTCACGCCGTGCTTCGCGGCCAGTGCTGGGTTTTGGTCGAGGGGGTGCCCGACCCCGTGAAGGTGAGTGAAGGTGAATGCTTCCTGCTAGCGAGAGGAAAGCCTTTTCGTCTCGCCAGCGATCTGGCCGTCGAACCAGTCGACGTCCGTACGCTCTTGCCACAGGTCCATGACGGGCGGGTCGTGACGTACAACGGAGGGGGCGAGTTTCTGAGCATCGGCGGCTATTTCACGCTCCATGGCCCAGCCGATCTGTTGTTGAGCACGCTGCCGCCGCTTGTCCATGTCCGCGAGGAGCCGAATCGGGCAACAGTGCGATGGTACGTCGAGCGCATGAGGCATGAATTGAGCGATGCGCAGCCGGGCGATTTCATCGTCGCACAGCAGTTGGCTACACTGGTCCTTATCGAGGCGTTACGACTGCATTTGTCGAACGAGCGCCGTGAAAGCGTCGGTTGGCTTTTCGCATTGTCCGACAAGCGCATGCGGGCTGCGATCGATGCAATGCACGCCTCACCGGGCCGCAGATGGACCTTGCAGAGCATGGCCGAGCAGGCGGCGATGTCGCGCACGACGTTCGCCCTGCGATTCAAGGAGACGGTTGGGCTCTCGCCCATGGAGTATTTGACGCGCTGGCGCATGATGCTGGCCGCAGACCGATTGACTCATTGCCGCGATTCCGTTTCCGAAATCGGTCTCGCCCTTGGCTACGAATCCGAGAAGTCCTTTAGTACGGCGTTCAAACGAGTGATGAACTGTTCTCCACGCCGATATGCTCGACAGCGAAAGGCGGGGACGACTGATGCTGATGTTGGCGGTGCGGCCGTCTGGCAGAACGGCAATCCGTAACCAGTGGTGCGGCAAAGCGAAGGGCGTTCATCAGGTAAGCTCCGGAAAGTGATCAGGATTCAATTGGCACCGGGCGGTCATTGACTTTTGCCATCACGGGGGGACACCCCTAGCTGACGAAGGGGAGCTTCTCGTCGCGCGCAGTCGCGAGCATCGACAGCGTGATCTTCCGCACCTCAAGCTTGCTTTGCGTGATGTGAGCGCGCAGCAGGATGGCAGCCTCGCCAAACTTGCCGCGATCGATGAGATGGAGCATCGCCGAATGCTCGTCATACGTCGCGCTCGTGCGATGCGCCTTGAGAAAGTCGAGCCGCCGCACGATGCGGATGCGCTCGGTCACCTCGTTGTGCACGCGCAGCATCTCATTGTTGCCGGCAGCGCTCACGAGGCCGCGGTGAAAGCCCTCGTCGAGCACGAACATCGTGGCCGGGCAGCTTTCGCGTTCCCCTTCGTCAACGCACCATATGGCTCGCAACGCATCCATCGCAACGTGTGGGGCACCCGAGAGCCGCTCGAGCGCCGCCAGTTCGAGAACGATGCGCAGGTCATACAGCTGGTCCAGTTGATTGAAGTCGATATTGCAGACTTTCCAGCCGCGCCGGAACCCCACCTCGAGATAGCCTTCGCGCGCGAGTCGGAACAGCGCATCGCGCATAGGCGTGCGCGACACGCCGTAGTGCTGGGCAATGTCGTTTTCGGAAAAGCGGTCGCCGGGAAACAGCCGAAAGCTGAAGATGTCCTGCTTGATCAGCTGATACACCTGCTCGGCAAGGGGGTTCGCGCTATAGGCCGCCTTCGTGCCAGATGCTGCGGCGGCTTCGGCGGCGGCTTCGGTCAAGTCGTGCATGAGTCAGGTATCGCTAACGTCGAGAGTGATGCGGCGCGTCGGTGCAATGGTGGGTGACGGGGCCAGCTCCCTATTATCCGCCCTTAAACGGGCTCGATGAGGCTTACGTGCGCCGCCACGATCATCCAGCCGCCGAACCTATCGTTCACCTCATGCAGCCGCGCCCAGGTCTGCATCTGGCGGCCCGTCAAAGGCGTGGTGTCGCTCGTAAACTCGGTGCTCACCGTCGCGTAGTCGCCGCCAAACGTCGTCAGCACGGTGCGGTGCAACCGCCGCGAGCGAGGCACCGGCACGCAGGTTTCCCGCCAGCGGCGGATCGCGTCGCCACCATGCTGGATTTCGGCGATGCCATAGCGCACCGTCGCGGGTGCGTCCCAGAACAGGGCGTTCATCGTCTCGACGTCGTTGTCGACGAGCGCGCGCTCGTAAGCCTCGAAAGCTGCCGCCACCTGTGCGACGATCTCGGGCCGGTTCACTTCCATGATCATCAGTCTGCCCCCAGCAGTGCGTCGAGCGGAGCCGTCCAGCCGACGATGCCGCCCTGCGAATGAATCATCGCAATCGTCGCTTCGCGAAACACCGGTAGGTAGCTCGCCGTCGCGTCCTCGACCAGCAGACATTCGTAGCCCCGATCGTTGGCCTCGCGCATCGAAGTCTGCACGCAGACCTCGGTCGTCACCCCCGCGAACACGAGATGCGTGATGCCCCGTATCGACAGTTCCTCGCCGAGTTGCGTGGCGTAGAAAGCGCCTTTGCCGGGCTTGTCAATGACGAGTTCACCATCGATCGGCGCGAGCGGGTCGATGATCGCGTTACCGGGCTCGCCGCGCACGAGGATGCGGCCCATCGGTCCTGCGTCGCCAATGCGCGCATTTGGCATACCGCGCATGCGTTTGGCCGGCGGGCAGTCGGAGAGGTCGGGTGCGTGCGACTCGCGAGTGTGCACGACCTGCCATCCCGCCGAGCGTGCATGCGCGAGCAGCCGCGCGACGGTCGGCACGATGCCTGAAAGCAGCGATACGTCGTTGCCGAGCGCCTCGCCAAAGCCACCCGGCTCGATGAAGTCGCGCTGCATGTCGATTACGATGAGCGCCGTATGACGCGCGTCGAACGTGAACGGCGCGGGTCTTGCGCTGGCGATGGTTGTCATCGCGACATTGCTCCGTTTGTGTTGTGCTTCGTTCGCGCGCCGCTCAGGCGCTTGCGTGCAGCTCGGCCGGCTCAGCCGTCTGCGGCCTGCCTTCGTCGCCATGGCCCGCCATGTGACGCCCAAGCACCACGCGATCCGCCTCACTCGCTGCGGTCTCGTAGACGAGGCGTCCCTCGGCCATCACCACGATCCGGTCGGCAAGCTCCAGCAGCTCGTCGAGATCTTCGCTGACGAGCAGCACTGCCGCACCGGCATCGCGCGCCGCGAGAATGCGGGCGTGGATGTCCGCGACGGAGGCAAAGTCGAGTCCGAACACAGGATTCGCGACGATCAGCACGTTCACTGCGTGCCCAAGCTCGCGCGCCAGCACGGCGCGCTGTACGTTGCCGCCCGACAGCGCGCCGATGGCGCGCTCGGGCAGCGCAGGCCGCACGTCGAATTCGGCGATCAGCCGCTCGGCGCGCGAGCGCATCGCGCGACGATCGAGCCACCATCCGCCGCGCCGCAGCGGCGCGCGGTCGAAATCCCGCAGCGCCATGTTCTCGGCCACGCTCATGCCTGCCACGCAAGCATTGCGCAGCGGCTCCTCGGGAAGGGCGAACACGCTCATGTGGGTCATCTCTGCGCGCGTCGCGGCATAGGGCGAACCTTCCACCGCCATCGCGCCCGACTGGACCTTGCGCTGCCCAACGAGCGCTTCGATCAGTTCCTTCTGACCGTTGCCGGAGACGCCCGCAAGACCGAGGATCTCGCCCGCGCGCACGCTCAACGACGCCTCGCGCACGGCAGCGTGCCCGCGCTCGTCGACGACCGAAAGGCTCGATAGCGAGAGCCGCACCGGAGCTTCGGGTGAGTGCGGCTGGCGCGCAAGCCTGATCTCGCCGGTGTTTTCCGCGGCGCCTTCACGCGTTTGCGAGCTTGCGTCGCTGCCCATCATCCAGGCGGCCAGCCGGTCTCGGTCAGTGTCGGCCACCGCGCAGGTGCCGACGAAGCGGCCTTTGCGCAATACCGTGACGTTGTCCGAATAGGCCATGACCTCGCGGAACTTGTGGGTGATCATCAGCACCGTGAGGTCGCCACGCGAGGCAAGCGTGCGCATGAGGCCTAGCACTTCGTCGGCTTCCTGCGGGGTGAGCACGGAGGTCGGTTCGTCGAGAATCAGGAAGCGCTGCTCCAGATACAGCTGCTTGAGAATTTCCAGCTTCTGCTTTTCTCCCGCCGCGAGTGACGAAACCGGCGCATCGAGTTCGAGGTGAAACGGCATTCGGCGCATGAAGGCGTCGAGCGCTCTGCGCTCTGCCGCCCAGTCGATCTTCCATGACAGGTTGCCGCGCGCGAGGAGCAAATTCTCCTCGACACTGAGCCCCGCCGCGAGCGTGAAATGCTGATAGACCATGCCGATGCCGAGCGCTTGCGCATCGCGCGGGGAAGCGATGTGCACCTGGCGTCCATCGGCCACAATCGTGCCGTGATCGAGCAGGCCGTAGCCCACCAGCCCCTTCACGAGCGTGCTCTTGCCTGCTCCGTTCTCACCGAGCAGCGCGTGAACCGTTCCGGGAGCAACCCTGATCGAAACGTCATCGAGTGCGCGGAACGATCCGAACGACTTGCTCGCGCCTATCACCTCGACGCCGAGCGCGCGTGTCGCGGTGCTCATGGTCACTGCTCCAGGGCAGCGACAAGCGCTGCCGAATTGGACACCGTGCCGAACACGCCGCCCTGCATCAGGACCATGTTCAGCGCGGCGTCGTGGTTGCCCTTGTCGGTCGCGCCGCAGCAGTCCGCGAGCAACGTGCATTCGAAGCCGCGGTCGTTTGCTTCGCGCATCGTCGTGTGGACGCACACATCCGTCGTGATGCCCGTGAGCACGAGATTCGCAATGCCGCGCGTGCGCAGGATCAGTTCGAGGTCCGTCGCGCAAAATGAACCTTTACCAGGCTTGTCGATGATGATTTCGCCTGGCAGTGGCGCGAGTTCGTCGATGATTTCCCAGCCCGGCTCGCCGCGCACGAGTATGCGGCCGCACGGTCCAATGTCCCCGATGCCGAGACCGTTCGTGCCCGCCTGGCGGCTGCGCCAGCGCTTGTTCGCGGGCAGATCGGACAGATCCGGACGATGCCCTTCACGGGTGTGGATGATCGTGAAGCCGAGTTCGCGCATCAGCCCCAAAACGCGCTTGATCGGCTCGATCGGCGCGCGCGTGAGCGAGAGGTCGTAGCCCATCTTGTCGACGTAGCCTCCGTAGCCGCAGAAGTCGGTCTGCATGTCGATGATGACGAGCGCCGTGTTGTCGGGGCGCAGGTTCCCGTCGTAGGGCCAGGAATAGGGGCGGGCTTCGATGGCTCGGGTCATGTCGATTCTCCGGGCGCGCGCTTTCGCGATCACGCGATTCTGGATTCAGTCGGTCGGAAGCTTTCCGCGCTCAGCGCGTCAGGCTCAGCTCGCCGGGTGCGCCCGCCAGCGTGCGGTCCGGTCTGCAGTTGATGATCATGAGCGCGAGCGTCAGCACGTAAGGGGCGGCGTTGAACAGGTAATAGCCGCTGGTCACACCGATTGCCTGGAGGGCGGGGCCGAGCGCTCCGGCAGCGCCAAACAGCAGCGCGGCCCAAAGACAGCGCAACGGCTGCCAGCGGGCGAAGATCACGAGCGCGACGGCCATCAGGCCTTGGCCGCTCGAAAGCCCCTCGTTCCAGCTACCGGGATAGACGAGCGAGAGATAGGCGCCCCCCACACCCGCGAAGAACCCGCCCGCCGCCGTCGCGATGACACGTACCCGCGTGACGGGGTAGCCCATTGCACGCGCGCTCTCGGCGTTCTCGCCGACGAGCCGCAGCGTCATGCCCCAGCGCATCGAGCGCAGTCCCCACTGCAAGGCGACGGCAAGCACGACCCCAATCACGAAGAGCAGATTGATATGCAGCGCGTTGTGCACTTGCTGCGAGGCGGCCCACGCGCCGAGATCGATCGACGGGAGCATCGCTGCCTGCGGCTCGATGAACGGCTTGCCGAGATAGAACGCCAAGCCGGTGCCGAACAGCATGAGCGCGATACCGAACGCGATATCGGAAACACGCGGCAGCGAGCACACCAGCCCATGCAGGCAGCCGAGCATCAGACCGGCTGTAGCCGCCGCGAGTACGCCGATCCACGGCGAGCCTGAGAGATACGAGCCCGCATAGCCGCACATGGCGCCGGAGACGAGAATGCCTTCGAGACCGAGATTCACGCGGCCTCCTTTCTCGGTCAGGCACTCGCCGAGGCTCACGAACAGATAGGGCGTACTCACACGAATGGCCCCCGCGAAGAGCGAAACCAACAGCACTGCAGCGGGCGAATGAAGGTCAGACATGGCGGGTAGGCTCCAGTGAAGCAGACGAGGCGTCGAGCGCGGCGGCCTGAAGTTTCACGCGCGAGGCGGCAAGTCGGGGAGCAAGTGCCTCCCAGGCCAGCAGGTTCGCGAAAAGCAGGCCTTGCAGCACGAGCGTGGCGGCGTCGGGCAGGCCGAGGCGGCGTTGCAGCAGACTGCCGCTCGCCTCGATACCGCCGACCATCAGCGCGCACACGATCACGGCGAACGGATTCTGGCGTGCCGCGAACGCGACAAGGATCCCCGCATAGCCGTAGCCCGAGAGCAGCGATGCGTTCGCGCTGCCTTGCACGGCCACGACTTCGAACATTCCGGCAAGTCCCGCTGATGCGCCGCCTAGCGCGCAGGCGGTGAGCGCGAGCCCGCCCACAGGCAAACCGACGAGGCGCGCCGTGCGCACGTTGCCACCCGTTACGCGCATGGCGAATCCGAGCGTGCTGTGGCGCACGAGCACCCAGGCAGCGAGACAGGCGAGCACGCCCCAAAAGAGACCCCAGTGCACGTCCAGTCCCGGCAGCGAGCCGATGGCCATGGCGTCGGGGAGGGGCAGCGTCGACGGCTTGTTGAGACTGGCGGGATCGCGCAGCGGTCCTTCGACGAGAAACTTGAAAACGGCGATGGCGATATACGACATCAGCAGGCTGCTGATGGTCTCGTTGACGCCACGCCATTGACGCATCGCGCCCACCGCGCTGATCCACAGGCCACCCGCGAGCATGCCTGCAATCGCCATCAGCGGCGTCGCGACGATCCACGGCGTAGCATGCGGCAGGCACTGCGGCACGACGGCGGCCGCGAGCCCGCCCAGCGCGAGCGCGCCTTCGCCGCCAATCACGATCAGGCCGACCTGGGCAGGCAGCGCGACGCACAGAGCCGTGAGCATGAGCGGTGCGGCACGCAGCAAGGTGTTCTGCCATGCGAACGACGAGCCGAACGCACCTTTGCCAATGAGACCAAGCGCCTCGATGGCCGGCTGCCCCTGCACGAGCAGGAAGATGCCGAAGATCGCCAGAGTTGCCACGATTGCACATACCGTCGGCAACGCGGGCAACAGTGCAAGCAGCAGGCGCGCGAGACTTGCAGACAGTCTTCGCGACGGCCCGTGAGCGGGAGAAAGGGAAGCGGGCATCACGACTCCTGGCGAAGGCGCTTGCGGTCCTCAGATCTGGCCAACCACACCGGCGACCAGATAATTCATGCTTTCAAGCGCGATATCGGTCTGTGCGTAGCTCGTGCCGGCCGCAATGGCGCTGCCGCCCTTGTTGTCCTTCATCGGCCCCTTGAAGATGATGTAGTCGCCGGCGACCATCTTCGCCTTCGCGGCGTCGGCTTGCGTGCGCGCATCGGGCGTCACCTTCGCGCCGTACGGCGACATCTTCACGAAGCCTTCGCGCAGGCCGCCGCGAAGAATGTTCGGCTGCGGCTTGCCCGTCTGCGTGTTTGTGACGAGCAGTTTGTAGGGCGTCGCCCAGTCCCATTCGGCGCCCGTCAGATAGCCCTTTGGCGCCAGCGCCGCCTGGCTTGCGTGGTATCCGCAGCTCATCGCGCCGCGTTTCTCGGCTGTCTCGATCACGACCTTGGGTCCGTCCACGTGACACGTGAGCACGTCGCAGCCCTGATCGACGAGGCTGTTCGCGGCCTCCGCCTCCTTCACCGGCATCGACCAGTCGCCCGTGAAGATCACGTGCGTGGTGATCGACGGATCCACCGACTGCGCGCCCAGCGTGAACGAGTTGATGTTGCGCAGGACCTGCGGAATAGGCTTGGCCGCGACGAAGCCCAGCTTCTTCGTCTTGCTCGCATGGCCTGCCACGACGCCGTTCAGATACTGGCATTCGTCGATATAGCCGAAGTAGCTCGAAATGTTGGCCGGATTGCCGCTCTTCCAGAGACCGCCGCAGTGGGCGAAGCGAACCTTCGAATATTTGGCTGCCATCTTCAGCACATGGGGATCGAAGTAGCCGAACGAGGTCGCGAAAATGAGCGTCGCACCGTCCTGCTCGATCATCGCCTCCATGGTCTTTTGGGCTGCGACGGTCTCCGGCACGTTTTCTTCCTCGACGACTTTCACGTTCGGCAGCTTCTTGATGACAGCCGCAGCCTGCGCCTGTGCCTGGTTGTAGCCGTAGTCGCCGCGCGAACCGACGTAGATGACGCCGACCGTAAGCGGCTCGGCACCGAAAGCGAGGTCGAATGGGAGCGTGCTGCCTAGGGCGAGGGCGCCAGCGCCCTTGAGAAAATCGCGACGGTTTTTCATGGTTGGACTCCTCGTGAGTTCAATGCATAAAGTCAGGATTGCAGATCGGATTGGGCTTGCGTTCTAGCCGCCGTTGCAAGCCATGCACGCCAGCCGCCGAATGCGGTGATGTCGTGTGCGCCGCTGCCTGGTGCGACTGCCGAGGGCTCGCTGATAAATCCCTTGACGATGAATCCATCGGCTGTCTGTACGCTGCCGATGCCGAGCGGCGCCGGCACGTGGGCAACGAATGCGCCGAAGCTGCGCAGCGGCACTTCCCAGAGCTCGATTTCGATGGGCCGGCCCGCCTCGTGTGGCGTACGCACCAGAGCGGGCTTGGCCGGTGTCGTGCCGGCGAGCGCGTAAAGTCGGTAGTCCGACGACGTGGTGGTGGTCTCGACGAAACGCGCGCCAGCCTCGAGCAGTTGCCAGCAGAGGGGCTGCCCGCGCAGATGAGCGCCGGCCACGGCGAGCGTCACCGTCGGCTCTTCGAAGGGCAGCGGTCGCGCGGCAATGCCGGCAGCGTCGTCCGGTGTAGCGTTCGCCATGAAAAGCGCCTGGATGCGTGCGCCGAGCACTGCGAGGCGCTGGTCGGCGCCCGCTGGGGCGATCAGCGTCACGCCCGCCGGCAGGCCGTCCGCACGGCGAATGCCCGGCACCGCCAGAGCGCACAGATCAAGCAGATTCACGAAGTTGGTATAGACGCCGAGCTGGCTGTTCGCCCCGATCGGGTCCGCACGCACTTCGTCGAAGGTTGGATGCGTGGGCGTGGTCGGCACGATCAGGACGTCGATCGCCTCGAACAGCGTTTCCACTTCGCGCCGCAGGGCGGCGAGTGCGTACTGCCCGTTGAACGCATCGACGGCGCTGTAGCCGTCCGCTTTCGCAATCACCTCGGCGACAACCGGATCGATGTCGGTGCGATTCGTCTCGAAGAAGGAACCCAGCGCGGCACGGCGCTCCGCTACCCACGGGCCGTCGTAAAGCAGCGCCGCAGTTCGCTGCAGGGGGCCGAACGGCACGCTTACTGGCAAAAGCGCAAGGCGCGAAGCGATCGTGTCGAGCGTGGCGGCAAAGGCCTGATGCGCCTGCGCGTCATCATGGAAGGTCAACGGCTCCGGCACGGCGAGGCGCAGTGGTGCATGGGGCAGTCCGAGTGCCGGCACTCGGCGCGCATAGCTGTCGTCTCCATCGTACTTCGCCATCCGCAGCAGGACCTCCCAGGCGTCGCCCACGTCATGCGCGAAGATCGACACGCAGTCCAGGCTTCGGCACGCCGGTACCACGCCGCGTTTGCTCACGAGGCCTGGCGTTGGCTTGAGGCCCACGAGCTCGTTGAAGCCCGCGGGAACACGCCCCGAGCCAGCAGTATCGGTGCCGAGTGAGAACGCAACGAGCCCAGCCGCAACAACGACCGCCGAGCCAGAGCTCGATCCCCCGGAGATGTGCGCGTCGGATTTGAACTGTCGCACACCCCCATAGGGCGAGCGTGTGCCGACCAGGCCTGTGGCGAACTGGTCGAGATTCGTCTTGCCGATGAGGATGGCGCCGGCGTCGAGCAGACGATCGACGGCGAATGCCGAGGCGCGAGGCGTGTACGCGAAGGAGTCGCAGGCTGCCGTGGTTGGTATGCCGGCGACGTCGATGTTGTCCTTCACCGCGAACGGTACGCCGAACAGCGGCATCCGCTCAAAGATCGCGGCGCCTAGGCGCGCGCGCGCATCTTCGAGCGCGTCAGCCCGGTTGGCGAGATCGGCGGCACTCACGCGCGATATCCAGACTTCGGGGCGACAGGAGGCTTCGATCCGGGCGATCAGCGTGTCGACGATGTCGCGAGGCGTCGTGCTTGTGGTGGCATAGGATTCAAGCAGCGCTCGAACCTTGAAGAAGGCGTCGGGAAGCATGAGTTCAATCTTGAATACAAGTTGAGCTCGTGCGTGCAGCAAGTGTGCCAGGCAGTGGAAGTTGACAGGAGGTCCTTGCCAGGTAACGATTTTCACATTGGAGTGGGTGCCGGTAGTGTTCCACCTGTGATCCAGCGTGGGTCGTGAATAGTTCGGGTTGGTGCAGGTGTCCCGCTCATCGTGCACCAGACCAGGGGAAGGGCGCGAGCGGTGGTTCCCTCGGCTATCGCCCTTGGTGGGCACCCACCGGATCCTGACGCTTACGGGAGCGAGCCTTTGGCGCTGGACCGGGGGACGGTTACCCCGTCCACTGCTTCGTGCTCTGTTTGCGCTTGTATCGCGAGCTGCGCCGCTTCGGATGGGCCCGTACTGCGCCGCATCAATAGCGCTGTGCAATGTTGGCGGATCGTTCCGTCACACGAGAGAAATTCCTGTGTGCGACTCGAGGCTAGAGAAGCCAGTCTTCAATCCTGTCATTTGACATAATCTTAATTATCAACATCAAATCTGATTGTGGGGTGCGGCGTGGACTGAGGATTATCGGTTTGCCGAGCTCAAGCAGGGCGTCGAGCGCGCGCGGCAACGCGCCGTGGCCAGCGCAAATCGCGAGCTGGACCCGATTTGCCCGACGCACACGGCCAGTGAGCCACACAGGCGACTGGGCGATTGCCCGATAAATGGCGCCTTCGATGCCGCTGTCACGTTGCCGATAGAAAGACAAAGTTTCGGCAGGCGGGACTACCAGCCAGAAGACCGCGAACGGATTTTGGGTGACTTCCGTGAATTCGTGCCAAGTCGTGAATCGAGCTGCGAGATGTTTGCCATAGAGCGAAGCGCGCAGCAGATGCCGCTTCAGCGCGAAGTGCTGTCGGATTGGGCCGAGGCTCGCGAGGAAAGCTTGTGTACGATCGCGGTCGCGAAAGCCGCGCATGCGTCACTCTCGTTCTCGTGTGGGCTGGTGGCTTTTTTCGGCCCGGTTGTTCACGCGAGCGCTCGCTTTGACGAACACGTGCTTGACGTTCGCCAGTTACGGGATGTCCGCTTTGGCGGCCACGTAGCTGCGTAGCTGGTCCGTGACGATCTTACGTGGCACTGCGCTTGAGCGCAGCACGCGCTGGAAGAAGCGTTTGGCCGCTGCCTTGTCACGCCGTTTCTGCAGCAGGATGTCCAGTTCGGCGCCATGTTCATCGACTGCCCGCCACAGCAGATAGGATTCACCGCGCAGCGTCACGAACATCTCGTCGAGATGCCAGTTGCTGCCCGGCTTGCGCCGCACCGCCTTGACACGATGGGTAAAGCTCGCGCCGAATTTGTCGCACCAGCGACGGACGCTCTCGTAGCTCACGACAACACCGCGCTCGAACAGCAACTCCCCGATGTCGCGCAGGCTCAGGTGGAACCGGAAATACCAGCGAACCGCGTTGCTGATGACCGCCGCCGGAAACCGCTGGCCGTGATAAAGCGATTTGGTCTTCTTCATCAACACATCTTACCTGGCCACTTCGTCAACGTGACAGCGCCGTTCGCAGGCAATGATCGACATCCGGATCGAACGGCGCGTTTTTTCGAAGAGACAGTGTCTTCAGTCCGTGGTGCCGAACAGGTTGCCGGCCGCACCTGTACCAGACGTCCCTCCGGGTTACCGGCGACGCCCAGCAGCGAAATTACGTTGTTGCCGAGTGGCGGCAGCATGCGCCGGAACGCCCGGGGGATCGCGACGTAACGCATCATCTGTCCAAACGTCATGCCGAGCGATTGGGCAGCTTCGCCGCTGATCAAAAGCCCGTGCACAGGATGGATGAACACCGGCATGACCGCGAAATGCATCAGCAGGCGCAGTCCGTGAACAGCTCGCGCAGTTCGACCGCGGTAGCAAGGGTGAGCGGGCGCCCTGTCTTGTTCCAAAGCGCGGACAATTGCACGGCATAGGTTGACGGCAGCAAGACGGCCATATAGCCGTGCTCGTCTCCGAGCAGCACCGTTTTGGCAACGCGGTCGCCGGGAACGTGCGCCGCCGTTGCACTTTCCATGCTCGAAGGACTGCATGGGTAGCGCACGATTTCGTAGCGTGAGCCCTTGTTTTGCAGGGCCTCCTGCAGGGTGGTCGGCATCGACATGGCGCTCCTCCTGTCGGATACGTGAAAGAGAACGGGCCCCAAAGAAATCCTTTCAGAATCGCTTACTGCCGTCCAAACAGCACCCCGGCACCGCCGCCGCAAATCCGCCGGACAAACCGGCGCATGACGCCAATCCTGCCGCTTCGCGCGCCGGACCTTCCCTGCTGTGCCTCCAGGCGTCGCCGCTCTTATTGTGGTGCGTCACCCTCGCGATGCACGGGCTGCGTCTCTTTCAGGCTCTTCGCGAGGCGCGATGCCTGCACATAGCCGGGATTCGCGGGACGCTTCAGGTAACGTCCGGCGCCTCGCCGCGCCCGCAGGTCGCCGTCTACCCAAACGAGTTCGCCTTGCGAGACGGTATGGGTCGGCACGCCGCGCACCGTCATGCCCTCGAACACGTTGAAGTCCACGTTCTGATGATGCGTTTTGACCGAGATGGTGCGCGTGGCCTCGGGATCCCATACGACGATATCGGCGTCGGCACCGACGGCCACCGTGCCCTTGCGCGGGTAGAGGTTGAAGATTTGCGCGGCATTGGTGGAGGTAACGCGCACGAATTCGTTCGGCGTGAGCCGGCCGGTGTTCACGCCTTGATCCCACAACACCGCCATGCGATCTTCAACGCCGCCGCAACCGTTCGGGATCCTCGTGAAATCATGGCGGCCCATCGCTTTCTGCGACGCGCAGAACACGCAGTGGTCGGTTGCGGTGGTGTGCAGCAGGCCGCCCTGAAGTCCGCGCCACAGCGCGTCGCGATGCTCCTGCGTACGGAACGGCGGACTCATCACGTGGGCGGCGGCGCGCGTCCAGTCCGGGTCGCGATAAACGGCCTCATCGATCACCAGGTGCCCCGCGAGCACTTCGCCGAATACGCGCTGACCTTCGCTGCGCGCGCGCGTGATCGCCTCGAGCGCGTCTTTCGCCGACACATGCACGATGTACACCGGCACACCCAATACCTGGGCGATGCGGATCGCGCGATTCGCTGCCTCGCCTTCGACTTCGGGCGGCCGTGAAAGCGGGTGCGCCTCCGGACCCGTGAAGCCGCGCGCCAGCAACTGGCGTTGCAATTGAAATACGAGCTCGCCGTTTTCCGCATGCACGGTGGGCAGCGCGCCCAGTTCGAGCGAGCGGGCAAAACTGTTCACGAGGATCTCGTCGTCCGCCATGATCGCGTTCTTGTAGGCCATGAAGTGCTTGAAGCTCGACACGCCATGCTCGTTCACGAGCAGCCCCATGTCGCGATGCACGCTATCATCCCACCACGTCACCGCCACGTGAAAGCCATAGTCAGCAGCGGCTTTTTCGGCCCAGCCGCGCCACTCGCGAAAGGCGTCCATCAGCGCCTGCTTCGGGTTGGGGATCACGAAGTCGATGATCGATGTAGTGCCGCCCGCCAGCCCCGCCGCCGTGCCCGTGTAGAAGTCGTCGCTGGCGGTCGTGCCCATGAAGGGCAGTTCCATATGCGTGTGCGGATCGATGCCGCCAGGCATCACATATTGACCGCCGGCGTCGACCACGGTCGCGCCCGCAGGCGCGTCGAGGTTTTCACCGACGCTCTGGATCACGCCGCTTTCGCAGAGCACGTCCGCACGCCAGCTCTTGTCTGCATTGACGACGGTGCCGCCTCGAATCAGGATCGCCATGATGCCAAGTCTCCTTCAGTTGAACATTGACGCTTGAAACGCTCACGCGCCCGCCACGCTCGGGCGCCGGCTCCGGCCGACTTTCATCATCACGCCGTACACGAGCGCCGCAATCGCGAGCCCCACGAACCACGCATAGGTATAAATGCTTTTGAACGCGTCGGGCACCGAGGCAAACACATTCGGGAACGCGACATTCAGAAAGCCCGGCAGGTTCGGCAGCACCCCGGCGATCAGCGCGATCACGGCCGCCGGATTCCAGCCGTTCGAGTACGCGTATTCGCCGTTTTCCTCGAAGAGCTGGGTCGTATCGAGGCGTGTGTTGCGAACCAGAAAGTAGTCGACCATCAGGATGCCGGCCACCGGTCCGAGCAGCGCCGAATAACCGACCAGCCAAGTGAAGATGTAGCCCTGCGTGGTCGCGAGGATCTTCCACGGCATCATCGCGATGGCGATGGCCGCGGTGATAAGGCCGCCCGTCTTGTACGAAATGCCCTTGGGCCACAGGCTCGAAAAATCGTAAGCTGGGCCGACGAGGTTCGCGGCGAGATTGCAGCACATCGTGTCGAGCGTGAGGATCACGAGCGCGATGCCCACGCCGACGCCCTCCATGCGACTCGTGAGGTCGATCGGGTCCCAGATCGCCCTTCCGTAAATCACGACCGTCGCCGACGTCACGACCACGGAGACCACCGACAGCAACGCCATCGGAATGGGCAGGCCGATCGCCTGGCCCACGAACTGGTCCTTTTGCGTTTTTGCGAAGCGCGTGAAGTCGGGAATGTTGAGCGCGAGCGTCGCCCAGAAACCCACCATGGCCGTGAGGCCCGGCCAGAACGTCGCCCAGAACAGGCCCGCCTTCTTGCCGCCGGCAACGAACTGCGACGATTGCGACAGCATCGAGCCCATGCCGCCTGCCCTCGAACAGGCCCACCACACGAGCACTGCGCACATCACCACCTTGATGGGCGCGGACCAGCTTTCGAGCCAGCGGATCGAATCGGTGCCGTGCAGGATGAAGTACAGCTGCAACACCCAGAAGATGAGAAAGCAGCTGGCCTGCCCGATCGAAATGCCGAGAAACGGCATTGCGTTGCCCACCAGCGCGTTGTGCGTGAGGATGTTGGCGAGCGTATAGATGGCGCTGCCGCCCAGCCATGATTGAATGCCGTACCAGCCGCACGCCACGATGGCGCGCAGCATGGCGGGCAGCTTCGCGCCCTGGGTGCCGAACGACGCTCGCACCAGCACCGCATAAGGAATGCCGTACTTGGTACCCGCATGACCGATCAGCAGCATCGGCACGAGCACGATCAGATTGCCGAGCAGCACGGTGAGCACCGCCTGCCAGGGCGACATGCCCTGCTCGGTGAGGCCGGCGGCGAGCATGTAGGAGGCGATGTTCATCACCATGCCCACCCATAGTGCCGCGAAGTGATACCAGCGCCATGTGCGCTGCGCGACGCCGGTGGGCGCGAGGTCATCGTTGTATAGATCGCTTTCGGCGCGGCGCGCAGTGGCGTCGACGGCTAAGGGTTGGCTCATGAAGTGGGTTCTCCGTCGCTTGTCGTGGGTTCGGCTCGTTCCGGCTTCAACGTGTCAGGCGGCCTTCGGGTCGGCGACACGCGCCGGGTTGTTCGGGTGCGTGGTCCAGTTCTCGTAGCGCTCGCCCGAATCGACGCGCTCCATCGTGATGCATTGATCGACCGGGCAAACATGCATGCATAGATTGCACCCGACGCAGTTCGCATCGACCACCTCGAAGTGGCGCTTGCCATCGCGGATGGCGGTGATCGCCTGATGCGAGGTGTCTTCGCAGGCGATGTGGCAGAGCCCACACTGGATGCAGCGGTCCTGATCGATGCGTGCCTTGATGTCGTAGTTGAGGTTCAGGTATTGCCAGTCGGTGACGTTCGGCACGGCGCGGCCGCAAATCGCGTCGAGGCTGGCGTAGCCTTTTTCGTCCATCCAGTTCGACAGGCCGTCGATCATGTCGCCGACGATGCGGAAGCCGTAGTGCATCGCGGCCGTGCAAACCTGCACGCTGCCCGCTCCCAGCACGATGAATTCCGCGGCGTCGCGCCAGTCGGAAATGCCTCCGATGCCGGAGATCGGCAAGCCATGCGTTTGCGGGTCGCGCGCAATCTCTGCGACCATGTGCAGCGCGATCGGCTTCGCGGCGGGACCGCAATAGCCGCCATGCGTGCCCTTGCCGTCCACAGTGGGCAGCGGCGCCATCACGTCGAGATCGACACCTACGATCGAGTTGATCGTGTTGATCAGCGAGACGCCGTCCGCCCCGCCCTTCATCGCCGCGCGCGCGCCGTGACGAATGTCGGTGACGTTCGGCGTGAGTTTCACGAGGCAAGGCAGGCGCGTGCCTTCTTTCACCCAGCGGGTGACCATTTCGATGTACTCGGGCACCTGTCCGACCGCTGCGCCCATGCCGCGCTCGCTCATGCCGTGCGGACAGCCGAAGTTGAGTTCCACCGCGTCCGCGCCGGTCGCTTCCACCTGCGGCAGGATCCACTTCCAGTCATGCTCGTTGCAAGGCACCATCAGCGAGACGATCAGCGCGCGGTCGGGCCAGTCCCGCTTCACCTGCGCGATTTCCTTGAGGTTCACGTCGAGCGGCCGGTCGGTGATCAGCTCGATGTTGTTCAGGCCTGCGATCCGCTGGCCGCGCCAGGTGGTCGCACCGTAGCGCGAACTCACGTTCACCACGTGCGGGTCGAGCCCGAGCGTCTTCCAGACCACGCCGCCCCACCCTGCCTCGAACGCGCGGTTGACGTTGTAGGCCTTGTCGGTGGGCGGCGCGGAAGCGAGCCAGAACGGGTTCGGCGATTGAATGCCGGCAATCGTGCAGCGCAAGTCGGCCATGATGCGACTCCTTCGTTTTAGCTGGATTCGATGTAGCTTTCGCGCGGCTCAGGCGGCTCTCGCAGACAGGTTCGCAAGGAAGCGGTCGATCGCGTGCGCGGCGAGCTTGCCGTCCTGCACGGCCTGAACGGTCAGATCGGTTGCGGCGTGGCCGGCACAGTCGCCGCCTGCGAAAACGCCCGTGAGCGAGGTGGCGCCGTTCGCGTCCACTGCGATGCGCCTGGCTCCGTCGGTCAGTTGCAGCCCATCAAGGCCTGCGGGTAAGAACTTCTGGCCAATGGCCTTCAGCACCATGTCGGCCTCCACGCGCACGATCTGCCCAGTGCCGCGCAACGCGCCGGCCATATCGAGCTCGGTGCGCTCGAATTCCACGGCCTGCACCTGCGTGTCGCCGACGATTCGCAGCGGCTTCATCCATTCGGCCACGGCCACACCCTGGCTACGCGCGAACTCCAGTTCGGCCCAGGTGGCGCTCATCTGCGCTGCGCCGCGACGATAGGCGAGCGTCACCTGCTCCGCGCCCAGCTTCCGGCTTTGCACGGCGGCGTCGATTGCCGTGTTGCCGCCTCCGAGCACCACCACCTTGCGGCCGACGGGCACGCTGGCCAGATCGTCGGCCGCGCGAACGCCTGCGATGAAATCCACCGCATCGAGCACGCCGTCGAGCATTTCGCCTTCGACGGACAGCGTGTGCGTGCCGCCGAGTCCCACGCCGATGAACACCGCGTCGTACGCTGCGCGTAGTTCCTCTAGCGTGATGTCATGCCCCAGCCGTTGGCCCTGGCGCAGTTCTATCCCGCCGATTGAAAGCAGCCACCGCACCTCGCGCTGTGCGTAATCATCGACGGTCTTGTACGCCGCGATGCCATACTCGTTCAGACCGCCCGGATGTTTGCCCGCATCGAAGACGCTCACGCGATGCCCGGCCAGCGCGAGCGTGTGCGCGCAGGCAAGACCCGCGGGACCCGCGCCGACCACCGCTACCTGACGGCATGTGTCGCTCGCGCGCTTGAAGAGCGCAGGCGCACCGGCGGCTTCGCGCGCCATCTGGAAGTCGGTGGCATGACGTTGCAGCGCGCCGATCCGAACCGGCTCGCCATCCTGATGATTTCTCACGCAGGCGCCTTCGCAGAGAATTTCGGTGGGGCACACTCGCGCGCACATGCCGCCCAGCGGGTTCGCGCTCAGAATGTCGCGCGCCGCCCCCTTCAGATTGCCGTTGCCGATCTTGCGGATGAAGCCGGGAATGTCGATGCCCGTGGGGCACGCGTGTACGCAGGGTGCGTCGTAACAGTAATGACAGCGGTCGGCCGCGATCACGGCCGCGTTCGCGGAAAGCGGCGGCGCGACGTCGGCAAAATTGCAGCCGAGCTGCTCGGCGTTGAGACGGCCTGGGGCGATGCCGTCGGCGGCATTCGAGGTGGTCTGGGACATCCGGGTGCTCCTTGCGAGGCAAAACACGGGTCCGCCGGCCGTGTGCGTGATGCGCGCGGCCGGTACAGGGGAATCGTGGGAAAGACAGCGCGGCGCTGAGACCGCTCGTGTTCAATCGTTGGGCGTCAGCCGGGTTCGCTCGCGCGTTCGAGCATCGCGTGCAGCAACACGTTCGCGCCGGCTTCGATCCATTCGATCGTCGCGTCCTCGACTTCGTTGTGGCTGATTCCGTCGATGCACGGCACGAACACCATCGAGGTCGGCGCGACCGTCGCCAGATAGCACGCGTCGTGTCCTGCACCCGACACGATGTCGCGGTTCGAATAGCCGAAGCGCTCGGCCGCCGCGCGCACGGACTTCACACAAGCCGCGTCGAACGGCACGGGCGCGTAGTAGAAAATCTGCTCGACGTCGGCTTCGAGCTTGCCCAGTTGCGCGATCTTCGCGATGCCTTCGCGCAGCTCTGCGTCCATCTGCGCCAGCACCTCGTCCTGCGGATGGCGAAAGTCGATGGTGAAGAACACGCGGCCGGGAATCACGTTGCGCGAATTCGGATGCACCTGCATCATGCCGACCGTCGCGCACGCGAGCGGCGCGTGACGCAGGCCGATTTCATTGACGAGCTGCACGACCCGCGAGGCGCCTAGCAGCGCGTCGCGGCGGCGCGGCATCGGCGTAGGCCCCGCGTGCGCTTCCTGCCCCGTGAGCACGACTTCGTACCAGCGCTGGCCTTGCGCGTCGGTGACCACCCCTATCGTTTTGTTTTCGGCCTCGAGTATTGGCCCTTGTTCGATGTGCAGCTCGAACGCAGCGTGAATCTTCCGACCGCCGCACGGCACTGCGCCCGCATAGCCGATGCGCTGCAATTCCTCGCCGATGGTCTTGCCGTCGACGTCCTTGCGCGAAAGCCCGTACTCGAGCGTGAACACGCCGGCAAATACGCCGGAGGCGACCATCGCCGGCGCGAAACGCGAGCCCTCTTCGTTGGTCCAGATCACCGTTTCAACAGGCCGCTCGGTTTCGATGCCGTAATCGTTCAGCGAGCGAATCACCTCCAGCCCGCCGAGCACACCATAGATACCGTCGAAGCGGCCGCCCGTCGGCTGCGAGTCGGCGTGCGAGCCGGTCATCACGGGCGGCAGGTCGTTGTCACGCCCCGCGCGGCGCATGAACACGTTGCCCATCTGGTCGACACTCACCGTGCAGTTCGCCTCTTTCGCCCATTGCACGATGAGATCGCGGCCCTGCTTGTCGAGGTCGGTCAGCGCGAGACGGCACACGCCGCCCTTGGGGGTGGCGCCAATCTTCGCCATCTCCATCAAGCTGTCCCACAAGCGCTGGCCGTTCACGTGGATCGCGGTCGTCAGCGCGGCTTCGCTTACTGCGTTCATACGTGTCCTCCTGTCCGTGTTCGTCAAACGTGCGTGCATGCCACCGCGTGGGGCGCGAAGAGCCATCGCGGTGCACGCCCGGGTAGCACTGTGCGGCTCCTGAAATCCCGCCCTTCGAATCCTGTCCGATTGGACAGGTTTTAGACGATAAACTTCGCTAATTCAATGCGGAATTACGAGCGAGAACCGTGCCATTGATGCTGCAGTGCGCGAAAAGCACGCGGACGTCCGACTTGCGCGTTTCTGCCGATGCGGGTGAATACGCGACGCACTTGCATCGTGGCTACAATGAAGCCGGCAGGCGCGGCCGACGCGCTTCTCATTTCTTTCGAATGGACCGAACACTATGCGCAACGACGAACCCACCGCGCGAGCCGTGCCCTTCGGGACGCGCGGCACGGCGCTGGCGCAGCCAGCCGCTGACGCAACGCATAAGCCCGGTCGGCGCAAAGCCGCGATTCGCGCGTCGAATGAATCCCACCTGCTCGCCTGTGCCGAAGCCGTGTTCGCCGAACGCGGTTTCGAAGGCGCGAGCACGGCGCTGATCGCCGAGCGCGCGGGCTTGCCGAAGGCCAATCTGCACTACTACTTCCCGACCAAACTCGCGCTCTACTGGCGCGTACTCGACGATGTTTTCGAGGAATGGAACGCGGCCGCCAACCTGTTCGATGCAAGCGACGATCCGGTCGAGGCGATAGGCGGCTACGTACGCGCCAAGATGGGCCTGTCACGGCGCCGCCCGCTCGGCTCGAAGGTGTGGGCCAACGAAATCATCAGCGGTGCGGCGCATATGCAGGAGATCCTGCTCGAACGCGTGAAGCCGTGGATGGACACACGTGTGAAGCTGATCGAGCGATGGATTGCCAAAGGCTTGCTCGCGCCCGTCGATCCGACGACCCTACTGTTCATGATCTGGGCGACCACTCAGCACTATGCCGATTTCGAGGCACAGATATGCGCGCTCTCGGGCAAGCGCGCGCTAGCGACGAAGCGCTTCGAGACGACTACGGAAGAAGTGGTGAGCATGATCCTGCGAGCGAGCGGAGCGCGATCGCCGGCCGAATGACGACGACAGCGGTCTTCCACAAGGAAGGGTTGCGCACGCGCATATCCTCGATCATGCGTCGACGTAGCGGTGTCATGGGGGACTCCGCTCTGAACGGTCAGGATAGCAAACTGCACTGCCATCGTCCCACTCGAAAGGATGCACCCGACTGATGATCCCCGGAGCAAAAGTCGCTGGCCAACCGCCTCCTCCCGCGTCAGCGGGTTGGTTCAACGGGTGTTATCAGCTCTGTGTCTTCGCAGATTCCGCTGCACATGGACGTTGACCCGGGAACGTCAAAACTTCGCCCCCAATAACTATGTAAAGATTCACGTCTGGCAACCGGCAGCGCTTTCGCTCTACGGTGAAGCCATTAAGCGCATTGATCACATCGGCAGCTACGTTTGCCGCAACGTTAATCACGCGGCGGATGGGCGCTTGAGCGAACACGCCTACGCCAAATGAACGCGCTTTCATGGAGGCGTGCAAACCGGTGCTAACCGATTGCATCTCGCCGCGACGGGCCCTTTTGTCAGCTGGTTTTGGCGCGAAGCCCGAGCATGGTGGTATGGCGAACTTCGCGACATTGAATGGCTAAAAGTTCCGCTCTGCATTTGCGGAGTCGCCTTGTTCAGGGCAGCGGCAACGCTCGACGGAAACCTTATGAAAAACTGAAGCAAATCACGTTTGATACCTGGTGAATACGATACGGACGACTACTTAATGGAAAGCGTATGCTGTAGCGGCGGATTCCACTGTTGCAGACGCATTGACGAAGCTCGACATATTTCAACGATCAGAGGAGGTGGGCGATGCGAAGGTACATTTGGGCAAATGCAATGGCGGTTGCGTCGGTGGCGGTCGTTATTGCGGGCTGTGGCGGCGGGGACAACCTTACAAGCGGGCCGCATTATGTATCGGACATTGCCGTGCCGAACATCAAGGCCGGCGTCAACTTTTCCTTTGATATCGGCGTCGTTTCCGGTAGCCATTACTTTTTTACCGACAGAAATAACGCTTCGCTGGATCAGATCGACATTCCATCGAAGTCGTTCGTCAAGGCAATCCAGGGGAGCGGTCCGCTCGCGTTTACGGGACTTGGACCCGGTCCAAATTCGCAGGCCGGCCCGGACGGCGCGACGCCTGTCGGCAGCCTCATCTATGCGGGGGACGTGAATTCTGTGAAGATCGTCGACCCTGCAGCAGGGGCAGTGATAAGCAAGATAGTGGTCAGCACAACCGGCGTGCGCGCAGATGAAGGTTGTCTCGATTCGACCCATGGCATCTTCATGATCTCGAGTCCGGAAGAGAGCCCGCCCTTCGCGACATTCATCAACACGGCAACTCAGACCGTCGTGGCAAAGGTCACATTCACTGACAACGCGGGTAAACCCACTGCCGGACTCGAAGCCTGCCGGTACGACGCCACGAGCGACAACTTCTACGTGAACGTAGACGGCAGCACGACGAATCCTCATGGTGAACTCGTAAAACTGCCGGGAGTATCTGTTCGGGCAATACCAAACGGCGGCACGCAGAACTATACGACCCTTGCGGGCGTCGCGATGTATGGGGAAGGTAACTGCGATCCTACTGGGTTGGCGCTCGGGCCTGGGAACGATATTGCGGTCGGTTGCCGAGAAGGGACGACTGGCGCGCCGTTGCTCATGCAGATTATCGATCGTTCAAACGGCGCGCTTCTGGCGTCCCTCAACGCGGGTGGAGGTGATCAGCTTGAATACGATGTGTCCACCAATCGCTACTACAACGCGGCAAGCCGTTGGACTTCTTCCGGCAATGCCTCGACGAATGGCGCCTGCTCGGCCGCATCGCCGTGTACGCCGGTACTAACCATTGTCGACGCCGGTTCCCGCAGCGTCGTTACTCGCCTGAACACTGGTAACAATGCGCATTCGGTTGCAGTCGACCCGGCGACAGGGCTGATTTTCGTTCCCTACTCTTCGGCGACATCGCCAGCAGGATGCCCGAGTTGCGCCGCAAATGGATTCGTCAATGGCGGGGTCTCGGTATTCGCCGCAAGGTAGCGTCGATCCACACCCGCTTCCGCTTTGCGGGAACTGTCGACCCGTGTGCTCTAGCGTAACCATTGATTGGAAGGCGTCGCCGCTTCTCCGATGTACAGAGCGACGTTAAATCACTCCTGCTAGCGTGCGATCTATCACGCGGGGCTGTGCTCAACGACAGCCCCATCAGGACTGCATCCTGGTCATCGGGGGCTGCCCTGCGCGCGCAAGGTGGACTGCGTCCTCCAGGAACTGCTTACGATGGGGCCTTCCGTCGTTAATGACGGAGGGAGGAAGCGGCGAGAAACATTCGCCGCTTCATTATTGCAAATTGCCCCAGCGTGCGACCGCCGGCTCGGCCGTCGCCCACTTCCAGCCCTTGTCCTGCTGGCACGCGCTCGCCGTGAACCACCTCTCGGGCGCGTTCGGGCCGTCGCCGTCCTGCACCGAGAACACGAAGTCTTTGCACAGCGCGAGCGCCGAGTTGACCGCCCGCGTCACGCGCACCTGGCCGTGACCGTTTTCGATCGGCAACGTGTGCTTGACCGACCACGGTTTCGTTTCGCCGACCGCCATCGTCCCGACCAGCGCCGCCATCAGATCCTGCTGATCCTTGTGCATGCCGCGCATGTAGCGCGCGACCGCTTCGTCGGTGGCGGCCTGCACCGCCACGCCGACGCCGAGCGCGACGGCCGGATTGCTGGTCACGATGCCCGAAGCGACACCCGCCGCCGCGCCGCTCGCGGCGCCGATCGACGCGCAGCCGCTCGCCAGCAGGCTCGCGCCGACGCATAGCGCGCCGGCCGCGATGAGCCGCAGCCGATCACCCCTCGGAACGCCAGGCGAACGCAATATCATTGCAGCGCACCCCAGCGCTCGGTGGCGGGTTCGGCCGATGCCCAACGCCAGTCCTTACCGTCGCGGCAAACCGATGCGATGTAAAACGCGCTGCTCGCGGGCTTGTCGCGTGTTGCGTTCTGATCGACGGAAAAGACGATTTCCTTGCAGTCGAGCGCGCCGGTGCTGATCAGGCGGCTGACGGTCACGCGGCCGTGCTCGTCGTCTTCGATCGGGAAAGAGTGGGTGATGCTCCAGGGAGCGACCGCGCCGACATCGAGCGGACCGGCCGCCTGCGCGATGCTGTTCTGCGTATTCGTGTGGACCACGCGCTCCGAGTACTGCACGCCGGCGCGCGCGGCGGCGACCGCGCCAAGACCGATACCGGTCGCGACCGCCGCATTGCTGGTGACCTTGCCCGCGACCGCGGCACCCGCGATACCGGCGCCCGCGACCGCGCCTTCCGAGTACAACGAGCTACAGCCGCTCAATGCGGACGACACCGCCAGCGCCAGCGCGAGCAGCGCTGCTACGTGGGGGCGTTTGCCTGCGACAACGGACTTCGCGTTGTCGGCCCACACCATGTTCTTGTGCATTTCTACCGTCTCTGCTCTACCGGTGCCGTCGATCACGCGCTTCGCGCGTAACAGTCTGCGGTGCAACGGTGCTCATCAACGATCGGGTCCACGACAGAAAATTGATCCATGCACTTGAGGCTTTCGAAGCGCAAGCGCAGTGTGCAACCGCCGACGGAGACATCTGAGCAAACGACGTTCCAAATCTCAGAGTGATCTGCGCCCTACTGCCGCCAGTCGCCGAGACTGAACTATCGAGTACCGACCACGGAAACGATAATGCGAACGGAGTCCGGCTTTTCGTCAGCTTCCGTGCGCGCCCCACCGCTCTTGCACAGGGCATTTAACGGCGTCGCTAAAGTTGCCTCTCGCCATCCTCGGCTGCTGCCACTTCGGCATTCAACACCGATCTTCATCATGCACAGCTGCTCGATCGCGACTACCGGCTCGCGCGTCAACGGCGAACTGAGAGCCTCGTACGACGACTGTAAGACGGTGGTCTCGCCTGTCTGCGTTCGGCAGGCTTCGGGCGTGCACTAGCAGGTAGAGATCGGCAGTTATCCGGTGATGGTGAAGCAGAGAGCGATGCCGCACTCGATGCCGCAGTGCGTAACGACAATCACGGCCGTGGCGAATGACGCCGCGTGCAACCGGCTGGCTACTGGCCGTCTTGCCTTGGGCCGTTCCGTGGTCTGTTGACGTCGCTGTTCGCGCCGTCACGGGTACCCATATTCAGACCATTGGCCTTGCGCTTGGAAGATCGCGTCGAAGGGATACTGCCCGCCGCACCGACGCCACTACCCGTGACATCCGGCGAATCGTATCCTCTTCCACTCGGGGTTTTCATCCGCCCCGCGCCGGCACGGGATGTTGCCGTCCCGTCAGCGCTGCCGCCGACTTGTGCGTATGTTATTGCCGGCAGTGCCACCACGAGAACCGAAGCGAAAAACGTCTTAGTTAGATGTTTCATGGCTCACTCAAAAGAGGATATCTCAAGCCAGCATCGGCCGTTCACGTGAATGAAGCGCCGCAAGGGGCGTGCCTTAATCTCTCGACAATGCCACCATGATGGCCGCCCGTCGCAGTGCCCGGTTTCTCCGCCAGTGAACGCGAGCAGCCAGTCATCAAGGGCCTCATAGGCTTCCGACGAGTTCGGGCACGACGGTGAACAGGTCACCGACGAGGCTGTAATCCGCGACGCTGAAAATCGGCGCTTCTTTATCCTTGTTGATCGCGACGATCACCTTCGAGTCCTTCATGCCCGCAAGGTGCTGGATCGCACCCGAAATGCCGACCGCGATATACAGTTGCGGCGCGACGATCTTGCCCGTCTGACCAACCTGATAGTCGTTCGGCACGTAGCCCGCATCGACGGCTGCACGCGATGCGCCCATCGCTGCACCGAGCTTGTCTGCCAAAGGCTCCAGCACCTTCGTGTAGTTCTCGCCGCTGCCGAGACCCCGGCCGCCCGACACGATGATGTTTGCCGACGTCAGTTCCGGACGATCGAGCTTCGTCACTTCGCGGCTCACGAACTGCGAGATGCCTACGTCGGCTGCGGCTTCGATCTTTTCGACCGCTGCGCTGCCGCCTTCGGCCGCGACGGCGTCGAAACCGGTCGAGCGCACGGTGATGACCTTGATCGGATCAGCCGATTGCACGATCGCAATGGCGTTGCCCGCGTAGATCGGACGCTCGAACGTATCGGGTGACTCGACTGCGGTGATGTCGCTGATCTGAGCGACGTCGAGCTTCGCGGCGATACGCGGCGCGACGTTCTTGCCGTAGGCGGTGGCCGGAGCCAGGATGTGCGAATAGTTCTTTGCGATATTCAGCACCGTCGCTTCGACGTTTTCCGCGAGGCCCACTTCGAGTTGCGGCGCATCGGCCAGCAATACTTTGCTAACGCCCGCGATGTTCGCTGCCGCGTCGACCACGGGCTGCGCATTGTGACCCGCGACCAGCACGTGAACTTCACCGCCGATCTTCTTCGCCGCTGCAATGGTAGTCAGCGTCGCTGCCTTGATCGACGCATTATCGTGTTCTGCTATTACCAGGCTAACCAGATTCGTCATTTGCTTCGTCTCCGTGTCGACTGGAGTTAGCGCTTTAGCGCTTACTCCAGTCCCATGCAACATAGTTGCCGTTCTATCTAAAGCACCTTCGCTTCGGTCTTCAGCTTCTCGACCAGCGTCTTTACGTCCGGCACTGTCACCCCGGCGGAACGCCTGGGCGGCTCGGCGACTTTCAGTGTTTTAAGCCGCGGCGTGACATCGACGCCGAGGTCTTCGGGCCTGATCGTTTGCAGCGGCTTTTTCTTCGCCTTCATGATGTTCGGCAATGTCACGTAGCGCGGCTCGTTCAGGCGTAGATCAGTGGTGACCACGGCGGGAAGCGTCAGCGACAGCGTTTCAGCTCCGCCGTCCACTTCGCGCGACACGGTCGCCTTCCCGTCAGCCACAACGACCTCCGAAGCGAACGTCGCTTGCGGAAGGTCAGCCAAAGCGGCGAGCATCTGCCCGGTCTGGTTCGAGTCGTCGTCGATGGCCTGCTTGCCCAGCAATACCAACGAAGGCTGTTCCTTGTCGACCAGCGCCTTGAGCAGCTTGGCAACGGCCAGTGGCTGCAGGTCTTCGGATGACTCGATCAAGACAGCACGGTCCGCGCCTATCGCCAACGCCGTACGCAGCGTCTCCTGCGCCTGAGCAACACCGCAAGAAACCGCCACCACCTCGCTAACCACGCCGGCTTCCTTTAACCGCACCGCTTCCTCAACCGCGATTTCGTCGAACGGATTCATCGACATCTTCACGTTTGCAATGTCGACACCCGTGCCGTCCGACTTGATCCGGACCTTCACGTTGTAGTCGACCACTCGCTTTACACCTACCAGCACTTTCATACCGTCTCCTTCGAATATGCCGAAGCCGTGCGCGCAGTCATCGGCGAACGGATCATGTCAGCTGCGCGCTCGGCTAGCATTAGCACCGTCGCATTGGTGTTGGTCGAGGTTATCGACGGCATCACCGAGCCGTCGACGATGCGCAGGCCGGTCGTTCCGCGCACCCGCATTTCGGAATCGACGACGCTCATTTCGTCCTCTCCCATCCGGCACGTGCCAACCGCGTGATAAACAGTCGAGCCATTGTCACGCACGTATTGCAGTAACGCCTCATCAGTGTCCGCCTGACGGCCCGGTACGGTTTCGTCGACGATATAGCGGGCGACCTCGGGCTGCGCGAAGATCCGGCGGCCGATCTTGAGTCCTTCCACCATCGTGTTGCGGTCCAGTTCGCTGCTCAGGTATGACGGTGCGATCGTCGGCGCTGCCGTGATCTCGCTGCTGGTGATGTGCACGTGCCCACGGCTTTCCGGGCGCATCTGCCAGACGCCGCAGGAGACGCCGGGCTCCGACTCCAGCACTCCGATCCGTCCCTCGGCGAAGCTGCCTGGCGCGATCACGAACTGCACGTCGGGCCGGGTTGCGAGCCGCGTCTGTGCGAAGCCGCCGACGATCGCCGCGCTATAGGTCAGTACGCCGGTCCCCGACACGACGTAGCGCATCATCTCGCGCGCGAGCGCGAGTCCGTGCGAGCGCTCGTTCGCGGTGCCTGCACCCCGTACCCGATAGCCGAGCCGGACTACATAGTGATCCTGCAAATTGTTGCCGACGCCCGGTAACGCGATGCGAGTTCGAATGCCCGCATTGTCGAGCACGTCCTTATCGCCGATGCCGCTCACTTCGAGCAGCCTGGGCGTCCCGATCACGCCGGCGCTAAGAATGACCTCGCGGGTCGCGCGAAACTGCATCGAAACGCCTGCGGTCGTCGTCGCATTGATGCCGCTCACGTGCGTGCCGTTCATTTCGAGCCCGGACACCTGGACGCCGGTCACCACCGTGAGATTCGGCCGCGCCATTGCGGGCCGCAGATAACCGCGCGCTGCGCTCGAGCGGCGACGTCCGTCGCGCGTTTGCTGGTAGTACCAGATCGACGGACCGCGCGTGTCGCTGTTTGGATCGTCTACAAACTCGAGACCGGCTTTTTGGGCAGCTTGCACGACCGCCGCACAGATCTCCGGCGGATTCTCCACCCGGCTGACCCGGATCGGACCATCCTTGCCGCGTTGCGGACTGTTGCCCTCGGTCCACGTTTCGGAGCGGCGGTAGAACGGCAGACAGTTGCCGAATGTCCAGCCCTTGGCGCCCGACTGCTCCCAACTATCGATATCCTCCGCGAACGGGCGCACATAAAGCAGGCCGTTGATCGCGCTGGACCCGCCGAGTCCGCGTCCACGCGGAAACAGGATTGCACGGCCGCTGGTCTCGGCGTCGGCCCGCGTGCGATAGCGCCATGTCACGGTTGGATGATCGAGCAATCGCACGAAGCCGGCCGGTACGTGGATGAACGGGTGACGATCGCGCTCGCCGGCTTCGACAAGAATCACTTTGACGTTCGGGTCTTCGGTCAGGCGGTTGGCGAGCACGCAACCCGCCGTCCCCGCGCCGACGATCACGTAGTCCGTTGTGTACGATTTCATGACTTCTCTCCGACGGCGGCCGGTTCACGACCTTCGAGTACTGCGATCTCCTCCTCGGCGAAACCGAACTCGGCAAGTACTTCAGCCGTATGTTGTCCGAGCGTGGGCGGCGCACGGCGGTATGCTACCGGGCTGCCGTGAAAATTCACCGGACTCGCGATGTTCGTTACCCTGCCCGCAAGCGGATGTTCGATCTCGACGACCGCGTGGTTATGCGCGATCTGCGGGTCCTGCGTCAACGCGGTGTGATAGTCCTGCACGATCGCGCATGGCACGTCCGCGGCGCTCAGATGCGCCACCCAGTATTCGGCGGTATGCAGCAGAAACTGCTGTTCGAGGATCACGTCGAGCGCATGCCGATTCGCAGTCCGCGCGGTATTGCCGACAAACCGTTCATCGCTCAGCAAGTCTTCGCGGCCCAACGCCCGGCAAAGGTTCTGCCAGAATTTTTCGGTGAAGCAGGCGGCAAAGAAATAGCGGCCATCGGAGCCCTGATAGTTGCGATACGGCACCATCGTCGGATGGCCGCTGCCGAGGCGCTCCGGCGCTTTGCCGCTTCTCAGCGTCTCGCCGTCGCGCGGGATGGTGCTGAAAAGCGCAGCCGACAGCAGCGACGTATCGATGCGCTGACCTTCGCCGTGCCGTTCGCGATGCAACAGCGCCGCAGAGATGCCGAACGCGAGCAGCGCGGCCGCGCCGAAGTCGGGCAACGGCGCCCCGAGCCGAACCGGATTGCCGCCGGCTTCGCCCGTCATGTCCATGAGACCTGCGACAGCTTGCACGATGGGATCGTTTGCCGGCCATGCGGCGTAAGGACCACTCTGTCCGAACGCCGACACGCTTGCATAGACGATCATCGGATTGCGCGCTTTCACGGCCTCATAGCCGATGCCGAGCCGATCCACCGTGCCTGGCCGGAAGTTTTCGACGACGACATCCGCGTGCTCCGCCATGCGCAGAAATGCATCGCGTCCTTTCGGCGACTTCAGGTCGAGCCGGATGCTGCGCTTGTTACGGTTCTGCGACAGGAACTGCACGCTTTCGCCTTCGACGAATTGATTGCCGAGATTGCGCGAGAGGTCACCGGCGTTCGGTTCCTCAACCTTGATCACGTCCGCGCCGAGGTCGGCAAGCAGCACTGTACCGACCGGACCCGCGGTCATGACGGTGAGATCGAGAATGCGGTAGCCCGACAACGGGCCGACTTGCTTCTTATCCATGATTTGCCGCCTGGGAATGCGATGTGTCCATGAATTCGGGACGAGGGTAATCGAGCACGTCGTAGGTGAGACGGAACGGGTCGGCTTCACCGCGCGTGATGGTCAATGCGTGACTGAAACGGGCATCGTCGCGCTCGGGATAGTCGGTGCGATAGTGGCTGCTGCGCGACTCGCGCCTCTCGATACACGCCTGCACGATGACGTCGGCAGTCGTCGCCATGTTGTCGATCGTCAACGCATCGATCATCTGCGGCGGCGTGGCCCCGCCCCCTGCGGCAAACGCCGCGCGCGCCTCGCGAGCGGCGGCTAACGCGATATTCAGACCGCTCTCGGTCTTCTCGACGAGACAATGCGCTTGCATCGCGGCACGCAGATCGGAGGCGATACGTCGAGCGTCGAACGACGCATTCGGCTTTAGCGCCAATTCGAGGCGCCGTGCAAGCGGCGTCACATCGGACGTGCCCGGTGCCGCGCTGCCGCGTGCGTATGCGGCCGCGCCCGCGCCGGCGCGATGGCCGAACACCTGACCTTCGGCGAGCGAGTTGCCGCCCGGACGATCCGGACCGCGCACGCCGCCCGCGAGTTCGCCGATCACGAAGAGCCCCTCGATGGTCGACATCGCGTCGGTGTTGGTCATCCGGACACCGCCATTCAGGCATTGAAAAGCAATCCCGACATCGAGCAGATCACGCTTCGGATCGAGCCCCTTGGCACGCATCCAGCGCATGGTGTTCGGAATGGTGGCCGCCAACCGTTCCTCGGCGATGTCGGCGAAAGAGAAATGCACCGCGCCGCGTTCCGTGCCCCTGCCCTGCGCGATTTCCGTTGCGATCGCGATATCGATATAGCGCGACTCGTTCGAGATCGTGAACGGAAACACCTTCTCGTCCATGGCAGCCTCGGGCGTCACGCCCGTCGGCAGATAGTCCGGGAGGAATTCGTGACCGTCGCGATTGAGCATCTTCGGATGCAGGATGAAGCAGGACTTGCTGAAGAGTTGCACGTATGGGTGCACCATCGCCGGCCCGAACTGGTGGAACTCCATGTTCACGAGTTCTGCGCCGTGGCGGAAGCAGATCGCCTGGCCGTCACCGGTCATCTCCGCTGTCGACACCTGCTGCGAGAACAGACCGTGCGCGCCGCCCGTGCCAAGCACGACGGCCCCCGCCGAGACCACCAGCAGCCGCCGCGAATCGAGGTCCATCGCAACCACGCCGCTCACGCGCCCGGTCGAATCGCGCAGAAGGTCGATCAACGCCGCCGGCTGACGGGTCTCGACACCGAGCTTTCTGCCCTGCTCGGCGAGCGCGCTCACGAAGGCCTTGCCGGTTTTGCCCTTCACGCCCAGCGCGCGCGCATAGCTGCCGAAGTCGCTGCGGATGAGCTTATAGCCATCGGCGACGCGGTCGAACGGCACGCCGAGTTCGATCAGGTCTGCTATGCGCTTCGGTGCGTCCTCCGCCAGAACGCGCACCAGGTCGCGGTCGATGAAGCCGGCTGCCGGACGCATCGTGTCTTCGTAGTGCACGGTTGCGCTATCGTCGGGACTGCCGTAGCCGGATGCCCCCATGCTCATGATTTCGCTGGCGCCGTGCACCGTGCTGCCACCCTGTCCGACCGGCGCCTTGGCCAGCATGAGGACCTTCGCACCCGCCTGTGCCGCCGACACGGCGGCACGCGACGCCGCGCCGCCACCGCCGACCACCACCACGTCGGCTTGCGCGTAGTCGACGCCAAAGCCGAATTTCTCCAATGTCCGAACTGCCGTCACGTCTGTCTCCGCTTACGATTTGAGCGCGCGCGCCACGATGTTGCGCTGAATTTGATTGGTGCCGCCGAAGATCTGGAACATCTTGGCTTCGCGGTAATGACGCTGCATCGCGTATTCGGCGGAGTAGCCATTGGCACCCATGATCTGGATGCCGTCGGTCGCGACCTGCACGTAGGTGTCCGACGCGAAGTACTTCGCCTGCGACGACTCCACGTCGCAGCTTTCGCCTTCGTCGAGAAGCTTCGCCGCCCGAAACGCCATCAGGCGAGCGGCATCCACGCGTGTCTGCATATCGGCGAGCAGATGCGACACGGCCTGGAAATCGATGATCGACTGCCCGAACTGTTTGCGGTCGTTCGCATACCAACGCGCAAGATCGATTGCCGCCTGCGCGCCGCCCACGCACATCGCCGACAACGCGATGCGCTCCTTCGACAGCACCGCGGTGAGCTTCTTCCAACCCACGTGCAGGCCGCCAACGATCATTTCTTTCGGGACACGCACTCCGTCGTACACCACTTCGCAGGTCCGGATAGCGTGGCCGCCGAGCAAATCGATCGGATTGATGGTCAGTCCCCTGGATTCCTTCGGTACGAGGAAGAGGCTGATCCCGTCGTGCTTCTTCGCTTCCGGATTAGTGCGCACCGCGGTAAGAATGTAGTCGGCCTGCAGCGCGCCGGAAATCCACATCTTGGTGCCGTCGAGAACGAAGTCGTTTCCGTCGGCCACGCCGCGCGTCGTCAGCGAGGCGGCATCCGAGCCGGAGCCGTTTTCGCTCAGTGCGAAGGCAACAAAGGCACGCCCTTCGGCTAGCTTCGGCAACACCATGGCCTTGATATCGTCCGGAGCAAAGCGCGCCAGCGCGCCGCCCACCATGTTCACGTTGGCATTCCAGAAGCGCGCGAGCGCGATGGTGTGATACGCGACGACCTCCAGATAAGCGGCCATGTCGAGATAGCCGCCGACGCCGCCGTACGCTTCGGGCAGCGTGATGCCGAACCAGCCCTGTTCGGCGGCCACCTTCACGAGTTCCTGTGGGAAGCGCTTCTCTTCGTCGCACTGGCGAACGTATTCCGGCGATGCATGGCGCGTCAGCACCCGATTCACCGAATCTCGAAATTCGAATTGATCGGCATTCAGATAGGGTTTCAGGTCGCGCCGGTTGACCAGATTGCTTGCGTATTCGGGATTCACTCTGTCTCCTCCTCGTCCGATCAGGACGCCTTGCGTTGGGCCATGTCTTGTTCGGCCTGGCCGAGCGGGATTGCACGCAACATCTCCGAACGCGACTTCGCCCCCGTCATCAGGAACGCAAGATCCGAGCCGCTGAGAATGAAACGCGCGCCTTTTTGCACGTAGGCGGTCATCAGTGCCTCGTCGTACACCCCGCCGACGCCCGGCACCTTGCCGTGCCGGTGACATGCGGCGCACACCGCGTCGACGGCGGCCGCTACACGCACATGGCCGAGTTGTCCAGTGATGCCGAGATCCGCCGCGAGATCGGTCGCGCCGACCAGCAGGACGTCGATGCCCGGCACCGCCGCGATCGCGTCGACGTTCTCGAGCCCTTCGCGGGTCTCGATCATCGCCACGACCAGCACCTCTTCGTTGATCGCGCGAACCACATCGGCGATCGGCAGAGCCTGGAAGCCGACCTGCGGCAACATGCCGGGGATCGACCGCCCGCCGGCAGGCGGGAAGCGGCACATGTCGGCGATCCGCGCGGCCTGTTCGAGCGTACTCACGTGCGGCACCACGATGCCCATCGCGCCGGTATCGAGCAGTCGAGTGGCGTGGAACGGCTCGTGCCCCGGCACGCGGATGATCGGCGTCACACCGCCCACCAGAGCGGCGGCGCAAATCTGTGCGGCCGTGTCGACGTCCATCGAATTGTGCTCCATATCGATGAACAGCCAGTCGAAGCCCGCCGTCTGCGCGATCTGCGCGATGTCGACGGTGCGGGCCTGGCGCAGCCCCATGCCGAGTGCCAGTTCACCCGCGGCGAGTTGCGCTTTCGCGTGATTCTTGATGGTTCTCATGAGGGATTCCATTCAGGCGGTGCCGTCGAGAGGCTCGTCGTTCGCCAGTTCGAGGTTGATGAATTTGGTGTCCATGTAGTCGCGGATCGCGTTCGGTCCGCCTTCGCGTCCGAACCCGCTGTCCTTGCTGCCGCCGAATGGCGTCTCCGCCGTCGATGCCACGAACGTGTTCACGCCGACCACGCCGGCCTGCAAGCGCTCCGTGGTTTCCAGCGTGTTGCGCATCGAGCGCGTGAAGACGTACGCCGCGAGCGCGAACGGCAGCCGGTTCGCCTCGGTGATGACTTCGTCCATCGTCGCGAACGGGGTGAGCGTTCCGACCGGGCCGAACGGCTCGTCGTTCATCAGGCCGATGTGCGAAGCGGGATTGGCGACGAGCGTCGGCTCGTAGAACCAGCCGCGACCGAATTGCGAGGGGCGCCGGCCACCGCATAGCACGCTGGCGCCTTCACTCACGGCTTCATCGACCAGACGTTCGATCGCGTCGCGACGCTTCGACGTGGTCAGCGGACCGAGATCGGTGTCCTGCTGCAACGGATCGCCGACGCGAAGCGCTTTGGAGCGCTCGACCAGCGCCTTCACGGTCTTGTCGAAGATCGATTCGTGGATGTAAAAACGTGTCGGCGACGCACAGACCTGGCCCGCATTGCGGAACTTGCCGAGTGACGCGAGGTGCGCAAATGCGCCGATGTCGGCGTCGCGATGCACGATCACGGGCGCATGGCCGCCAAGTTCCATCGTGACCTTTTTGAGGGTCTTCGCGGACATTTCGACGATCTGACGGCCGACAGGCACCGAGCCGGTGAAGCTGATCTTCGCCACGCGCGGGTCGGCCATGATCGTCGGCGTAATTGAGTCGGCTTTGCCGATCACCAGATTGACCGCGCCCTCGGGAAACCCGGCATCGACGAAACAGCGCACCAGTGCCATCGTCGCGCCGGCCGCTTCGTTCGACGGCCGGATCACGATCGTGTTGCCGGCGGCCAGCGCCGGGCCGATCTTGCGGGCCAGCAGTAGCAGCGGGAAATTCCACGGCGTAAAGGCGGCGACCACCCCGAGCGGCTCGTAATGCACCAGATACCGTCCGCCCTTGACGCGACTTTCGTAAGACATACCAAACACACGGCGCGCTTCATCGGCGAACCAGTCGATCGACTCTGCGGACGCATTCGCTTCCCCGCTGGCCTGTGCGATCGGCTTACCTGTTTCCAGCGCGACGATTCGCGCGAGTTGCGGCGTGCGTTCGCGGATGAGCGCCGCAGCCCGGCGCAGCAGTGCTGAGCGCTCCCACGGCGTGAGCTTGCGCATTGCGGCTGAGGTGTCGGTCGCGGCGCCGATGGCCTCGGTGACCTGTGCCTGCGTAGCCAGCGGCAGATAGCCCAGCCGCTGTTGCGTCGCCGGATTGATCGAAAGCTGGCCGTCGTCAGCCGTCGCGGCTTGCCAGCGGCCCCCGAGCAGCAAGCCGTGCTCGCGGTAGTGCGCCTCTAGTTCCATTTGCTTCCTCCTGACAGATGTCCCGGATGTTCCCGGCTTTGTAGGTGCTTTCCCGAGGGTTCACTTTGTATGCACTCTTTTTCTTATATCAACATCTTGACAGCTAAGTGTCAACACTTTTAGAGTGTGTGTCAGCGAAATACCATTCGCCGCATGCACTTTCAATAGACGAGGTTCACAAAAAGAACGCCACCGGCGCCGCCGAATGCGTCATCAGCACTTTCTTTCCATGGAGCGAGACGAAAATGAGTTTGTATTCCCGTCGTACCTTTCTTCAAACGCTCGGGGCCGCCACGGTGGCGGCGATGGGGACCGGCGGCTTGCCGTCGCTCGCTCGGGCGCAGACCGCGCAGTTCAAGCTGAAGTACGCGAACAACCTCGCGTTGTCCCATCCGCTCAACGTTCGCGCGAAAGAAGCCGCGGACGCCATCAACAAGGAATCCGGCGGCCGCGTCGAGTTGCAGATTTTCCCGAACGGTCAGATGGGCACGGATACCGACATGCTGTCGCAGGTTCGATCGGGCGCCATCGACTTCCTGACCCAGGGTGGCGTGGTGCTGTCGACGCTCGTGCCGGTCTCTGCGATCAACGGCATCGGCTTCGCGTTCAAGGACTACAACCAGGTGTGGGCAGCCATGGACGGCGAGCTCGGGAGCCACATCCGCACGGCGATCTCGAAGGTCGGGCTCGTCGCGATGGAGAAACCGTGGGACAACGGCTTTCGCCATCTCACGAGCTCGGTCAAGCCGGTGCAAAGCCCGGCCGACCTGAAAGGCCTAAAGATTCGCGTGCCGGTCAGCCCCCTTTGGACCTCGATGTTCAAGGCGCTCGACGCCTCGCCCACCAGCATCAACTTCAGCGAGGCGTATTCGGCGCTGCAAACCAAGGTCGTTGATGCAGAAGAAAACCCCCTCGCGCTGATCGAAACAGGACGCTTCTATGAAGTCCAGAAGTTCTGCTCGTTGACCGGCCATATTTGGGACGGCTTCTGGTTTCTCGGCAACGCGCGGTCCTGGGGCAAGCTGCCGCCGGACTTGCAGACGATCGTGGCGAAACACCTGAATGCGGCCGCAGTGGCTGAACGCGCGGACGTCGCCGCACTGAGCACATCGCTGATCGGGAAGTTGCAGTCACACGGAATGGCGTTCAACAAGCCCGATATCCAGCCGTTCCGCGCCTCGCTGCAAAAGGCCGGCTTCTACGACCAGTGGCGTAAGAAATACGGCGATGAAGCGTGGGCGTTGCTCGAGAAGTACACGCAGAAGCTCGCATGAGCGCGGACCACCGAAGAGTTTCTGGAGAACGAGTCATGACTTCCCGAGTTCATCCCGAGCAGGTGTTCGCCCACGACATGGGCGAGCCGAAGGAACGACATGCGGCATCGAAGGTCGTGCGCGTCGGCAGCGCACTGGAACTGGCCATCAAGTGGATCACCGAAGTGCCCGCTGCGCTGCTGCTAGTGGCCGAAGTGGTGCTGCTGCTCACCAACGTTTTCTGCCGCTACGTGCTGCAGGATCCATTGATCTGGGGTGACGAACTCGCGTCGATCCTGTTCATCTGGCTGTCGATGCTGGGCGCAGTGGTGGCGTTGCGGCGCGGCGAACATCTGCGGCTGACGATGTTCGTCGCCAGAATGTCCCCGCAAAACCGCGCGTTCGCGGAAACGCTTGGAAACTTCATCGTGATGACTTTCGTGCTGCTGCTGGTACGGCCGGCAACCGACTGGGCGATGAACGAATGGATCATCAGCACGCCGGCGCTCGATCTGCCGAATGCCATCCCCGCGGCCGCGATTCCCATGGCGGCCGTGCTGATGCTCGTGCTCGCCGTTACGCGGTTGCTCGAGCGCTCGTCACTGCGCGATTGCGTGAAGGCGTTCGCGCTGGTGGCCGGGGTCGCAATTGCGCTCTATTTCGCACGGCAAGCGCTCGCGCCACTAACCGCAGTCAGCCTGGTCCTTTTTTTCGCCGTCGGCGTAGTCACGATCATTTGTCTCGGTGTGCCGATCATGGTCGCCTTCGGGGTGTGCACGTTTGCTTATCTCGCAACCGTCACCGGCGCACCGTTGACGATTGTCGTGAGTACCATGAATCAGGGGATGTCCAGCCTGATCCTGCTCGCCGTCCCGCTGTTCATCCTGCTCGGCGCGCTCATGGAAGCGATGGGGCTTGCCGAAGCGATGATCCGTTTCCTCGCTTCGCTGATCGGGCACAAGCGTGGCGGCCTCGCCTACGTGCTGATCGGCGCCATGTACCTCGTCTCCGGCATCTCCGGCTCGAAGGTGGCCGATATGGCTGCGCTCGCGCCGGGCCTGTTCCCGGAAATGAAAAAGCGCGGTGCGAATGAAGGCGACCTCGTCGCAATGCTCAGTTCGGCGGCGGCCATGTCGGAAACCATTCCGCCCAGCCTCGTGCTGATCACGATTGGATCGGTAACCGGCGTTTCGATTGCCGCGCTGTTCACGGGCGGCTTCATGCCGGCCGTGGTCGGCGCGGTAGCACTCGCGGCAGTCGTCTGGTTCAGAAGCCGCGGGGAAATCCTGCAAGGCGTGCAACGGGCCTCGCGGGCCCAGGTCGGCCGCGCATTCCTGATCTCGCTGCCTGCGCTCGCGCTGCCCTTCGTGATCCGCGCGGCCGTGGTGGAAGGCATTGCGACGGCGACGGAAGTGGCGACAATCGGCGTGGCTTACACCTGTGCGGTAGGTTTGCTACTGTATCGCCGCTTCGACTGGAGCCGGCTCTATCCTATTCTGGTGGAAACGGCGTCGCTGTCTGGCGCGATACTGATCATCATCGGGTGTGCCACGGCGATGGGATGGGCGCTCACGCAGTCAGGCTTCTCCGCGCAACTCGCCACCTTGATGATGGCTGCGCCCGGGGGCAAACTGGGCTTCCTGGCGATCTCCGCGATTACGTTCGTGATGCTCGGCAGCTTTCTGGAAGGAATTCCGGCAATCGTACTGTTCGGGCCGCTCCTGTTCCCGATTGCGCGTGCGATGGGCATCTCCGACGTGCACTATGCAATGGTCGTGGTATTCGCGATGGGACTGGGCCTGTTCGCGCCGCCGCTTGGCCTCGGCTTTTACGCGGCATGCGCGGTCAGCAAGGTCGATCCGTCAATCGCAATGCGCCGCGTTTGGCCCTATCTGGGGGCTTTGGCGGTGGCCCTCATCGTTATAGTGCTGGTTCCGTGGGTATCGACGGGTTTTCTGCAGGCAAAATAAATGTATCGAATGGCACAGAAAGGGCAATGGACATGAAAAACGCGTTTGACAGTGAACTGAACGGCAAGGCGAACGCGCGCGCGCCCGAGGTAATTGCGTCGAAGCTCGAAGACATTCGCGAACAGGTGCGCGCCATGATTCAGCGGGGGGACTTGCGCCCCGGTGAACGCGTGAATGAGCAGGCGCTCGCAAACCAGATCGGCGTCGGCCGCAATTCAGCGCGAGAGGCCCTGCGCTCGCTCGAGCAGGCGGGGCTCGTGCGAATCGTCCCGAACCGTGGCGCCGAAGTACGGCGGCTGTCGCTCGAAGAGGCGATGGATCTCTACGAGATTCGAGCAGGGCTCGCACGCACCGCGGGACGTCTCGCCGCGCTGCGTCTCACCACCGACGAGGAGCAGTCGCTGAGCCTTCTCGTTGACAAGATGGACTCCGCCGTGGCCGAGCGCAACACGCCTCTGTATCAGAGTCTGAATACCGAGTTCCACCGTCAACTAATGGCAGCGACCAAGAATCCGCGGCTGATCACGATCAACCAGGCTGTCGCAGATGAACTGACGCTTTACATTCACAAAGGCGTGTATTCGTTCGCGCAGATGCAGCGTTCCGCGAAAGAACACCGCGAGCTTTTCGAGGCGCTGCGTGCGGGTCAGGCCGACGCCGCTGCACAGGCTTTCGAGAATCACGTGCAGACGGGCAAGAAGCGCATGCTCGACACCGTGTCCACGAGCGCGTCCGAACGTTAATGAGCCTGGAGTAGCTTGTTGAAAACCATAGTCTTTCTGGACCGCGCGACGCTGTCGGCCGATCTACCCGAGTTTCCGTTCCCACATCGCTGGGTCGAATATTCGTCCACTACGCAAGAACAGGTGGTACAGCGCTGCCGTGACGCGCAGATCGTCGTGACCAACAAGGTTCCGCTGACGGGGGAGATGCTCGCGCAGTTGCCGCAACTGGAAGTGATCGGCGTGCCGGCCGCAGGCGTCAATCATCTGGATATGAAAACATGCCGCCAACGGAGCATCGAAGTAGTCGCATGTCCGGGCTATTCGACGATCTCCGTGCCAGAACACGCGTTCGCATTGATGCTCGCGCTGCGCCGCAACCTGGTTCCTTACTGGAACGACGTTTATGCTGGAGGCTGGAGCGGGTCACCCACTTTTTATGCTGAATTGCATCCGATCGAGGATCTGCACGGTTCGACGCTCGGCATCGTCGGTGCCGGTCACGGTGGAAAGCGACTCGCCGAACTGGCCGGCGCGTTCGGCATGCGTGTGCTCTTCGCCGAGCGCAGGCACGCCAGGGCGGTGCGCGAAGGCTACACTGCATTCGGCGAGGTGCTGCGTGAGGCGGATGTGATCAGCCTGCACTGCCCGCTTACCGACGAAACGCGGCATCTGTTCGGTCTCGCCGAATTCGAGCGAATGAAGCGCAGCGCGTCGCTCGTGAATGCCGCGCGCGGCGGCATTGTCGACGAGAGGGCGCTGATCGAGGCGCTCGACCGCAAGCTGATCGCGAATGCCGCGCTCGACGTCCTCGAGCAGGAGCCGCCAGCGATCGATCATCCGCTGTTGACCAGCGCGCGCACGGATCTGATCGTGACTCCACATGTCGCATGGCGGACTCAGGTGGCGATGCAGCGGCTCGTCACACAGCTCGCGCAAGGCATCGAACAGCATTACGCGCGGCGCTGAGAGCGAAATTCGACGAGGTAGTGTTGCGCCTCTTCAAGCTGCTCCGCACCGTCGCGGCTGAAAGGCTGAGAGCATCATTGCAATAAGCAGCTGTGGCAGAGGCCGGCGATGCGCCTCTATGGATTTGAGCTTTGCGATTCATCGGGAACCGGTCGAGGGCTGCGAAGCGGTTGCGCGTTAGCCGCAGGGTAAGTTCGGAGCTGGAGCCGCTAGCCTCCGCCACCGCATTCGTCGCCTTTGGCGTGCAAACCATGCTCTCTTGCAGGATCGTCACCTTTACTGTGTCAATCCGTGGCGCTTCTTCTTGGGAGTCGGTGCCGGTGCCATCGCCTGCCGGTCACTCGGATCTGCTCCTGGTCCGAGTCGACCATTACTTTCCGCCTGCCGCCAGAGGCCTTCCACCACTGGGGGATCGAGGTGGGTGGCTGCCAGGAGTTCGATTGCGATCGGGACGGGACCGCTCATCCAGATGCGCGTAGCGCAGTCGCCCGTATTCGAACGGATCAAAGCGACGTGGCAGGTCGTCAAGGCGGCGGTTATTGAATTGCTCAGGGCCGTCGAAAGTTTGCGAGCCGACCGCGCGGGACGCGTTTCCTCGCCGTACCACGTTGAACATTATCAATGCCCTTGTGCTGGAGTCCGGGACGACGCGCCTCGGGCTCTCGCGCAGCCTACTGTCGAACGCGATTGTTCCAGCCTGCGCATCCCCCTCCCGCTATTGGGCAAGCAAAGCCCGGGATTGACGTGCTGACAGCTGGGCGATGCTGACTGCACGCCATACGGCAAGTACGACATGCGGAGCAGACGTTCGCAGGGCTGTGCGAGCGCCGAGCCGAATGGCCGCTGATGGGCCGATCCCCGCCTTACCTCTCCGAATGGTTCGGCCACCCCATTTCTCGTGCGGCATCGCGTTTGCTAATGGCCGTCACCTTATGACACACGCACCGTCATGGACGCATCCCGTCGGCTCCGGCGACGACGCTGGCTTTGCTAGCGAAGGTGACGACGGGCGCGTCATTCAATGACTCCATGCGCGGCAAAGGTCCCGCCGCCGCTACGCGTATTTGTCGCCTACTGTGTTGCGAACAGGATGCGTGTCGTAAACGATGATCATCTGCTTGATGCGGCCGCTTTCGTCGAACTCGAATACGTCAACACACTCAAATTTCACCGCAGAGCCGTCTTTCAGCCCCCAGTCGTAGGCGAAATAACCGGTCGCGCGTCGGGCACCCGTCGTGCTGACGCAGATATCGATGAGTGTGATCCGGCTGTCTCCCGATGCTGCATCAACCTTTGCAAAGAAGGGCGCGGGGTGCATCCAGCCGAGAAAAGGCGAGAATATCTGTGCGTCCGCTGCGAACAAGGCGCAGATTGCGGCGACATCGCCGCGCTCCAGTTCGCTCAGGTAGGTGCGAATCTGCCGCGTGTATAGTGCTCCCGATGATGAATCCACAATCATTCTCCGAAGGTTTGTTGACAGGTCTGCTCGCACGAAGGACAGCGGATCTGACGCAGCCACGATAGCGACGCAGCGATGACCGAACAATCGAAAAATTCGCAACCCCGGTATGCGAATCGTGCATATCCTCTGGCAGACCTCACGCGTGCTTTGCCTCCACTGTCTGCGTACCAAGCGTTCGTCGCTGCGGCAGAACTTGGCAGTATCAGCAAGGCCGCTAACCATCTGTGTCGAACGCAGGGTGCGGTGAGCCGCCAGGTCCAGCAACTGGAAGCCCACTATCGATGTGCGCTGTTCGTGCGCCACGTGTCAGGGCTGACGCTGACAGCAGAAGGAAATGCTCTGTTGACGGTGGCCGTGAACCTGCTCACACAACTGGTTCGACACGCAGACTTTCTCACACAGTCCGCGTCTGTTCTCACCCTGCGGCTACCGTCCACATTTGCGATTCGCTGGTTGCTACCGCGGGTGTCAGTGATCAATCTCGCGCTGCCAGGGACAGAATTGCGCATCTATACATCGGCAGACGATGCGCCCAATTTCACTGCGCCCGATGTCGACGCCATCGTTGTGCGCGGAGCCGGACATTGGACGGGTATGAACGCGATACCGTTATTTCAAGAGCACCTGACGCCGATGTGTACGAGCGAACTGGCCGCGACGCTGAAATCCGTAGCTGACCTTGTTCGCATCAAATTGCTGCATCCGGGACAGGACCGCGGCGAGTGGCGATGCTGGCTCGATCGTGTCGGTGCGACCCACTTCGACACCGAAGGCGGGCTCGTCTTTGATACCCTCGAATTAGCACTTACCGCCGCCGCACAGGGACATGGCGTTGCTATTGGCGACCCTCGGATGGCGAAGGAACGCCTCGAGGCGGGGGCACTCGTCATGCCGTTCAGTGAGGTTGCGCAGAACGGTCTGGGCTACTTCCTCGTCTTTCCCTCGCAACGAGCCGGACAAATCAAGATTCGCACACTCGCTGACGTCTTGACTCAGCTCGCGCAAGAGGATCCGTCGATACCGGCCCGATAAGCGCCCGCCAAGTCGCTCAACTCCACCGGCGCCAACAGAGCGAAGAAATCCAGCAGTAAAAAGGGCTTCAACGAATGCCCGTTTGTCGATGCCTAGCGGCCGTTTGACTGTCCGAGCGAACCGCCGGCCAAACGTCAGTTCATGGCCGTGTAAGGTCTCAATTCCCGACCCATGTCTTCCTATTACACCCTGCATATTCCGGTGTTCGATGAGCGATTCCGGTCGGTAACGGATCGCAGGACCGGCCTGGTTTCCCTTGCGAAAGCATGGCGGCTTTCTCAGCCGGAACGGCCCAAGCTCGGTAGTACTTCCATTTGGCTCGGCAATGAGTTCCCTTTGTACGAGGTCGTCATGGACGACGCAGTGTATCGGCTGTTATTGCGGGAGACGTGGCCGGGCAGCGGAAAATTCGAAGCGATATGTGTAGCTGCAGCCGGTTATTCAACCGATGGGGCCCTCCTCGCACCGGGACTCGACGCGATTCCGAATATGCCAATGGCCTTGGTGCTAGAAATCGCCTATGTGACCGGCAAACCGTAAGCGTGGAGTGATGGTTGCTTACCCGCTTACGAAGAAAACAGGAAATAGCCAACAAAAAACAAGGATTTCCTTACGCTTTTTCCACGCCGCGCTCGGTGTTTTTTGGCGATACGGCAATTAAGATCGCTATCGACGCAAGAAGGGATGCATTGCGTCGAAAGAGGCTGCCGAAGGCATCATGACCGAACGGAAAACAAAATGAAGATGAAAGGAAGAATTCACCGAGTGTTTTGGGCCACCGTTGCGGTGTTGCCCCTGGTTTCGTGCAGCGGCGGAGGATCGTCCGGCACGGCTGGCAGCGCGCCGCATGCGTCCGCGCAGACCGTTGCTGCCGCGGCGGTTCCGGCCACGAGCTGGACCAGCGTCAAGTGGGGTGGCGGCGGCTATGTCACCGGCCTGATCTACCATCCGACCAACGCAAGCCTGCTATACGCACGCACCGACGTCGGCGGCGCCTACCGCTGGGACACGACGACCTCGTCGTGGATCCCGCTCACCGACGGCCTGGGTTTCGGCGCCGACGAAGGCCGGTACCACGGCGTGGAGAGCATCGCCCTCGACCCGAACAACGACCAACTGGTCTACATGATGACCGGCGATACCGTGGGTCAGGATGCCCACGGCCGCATTTACATTTCCAGCGACCGCGGCAACACCTGGACGCACTACGAGCTGCCGTTCGCGGTGGGTGGCAACGATAACGCCCGGGGCTACGGCGAACGTCTGGCGGTCGACCCACAGAATCCGTCGACGTTGATGTTCGGCTCGCGCAAGGCCGGTATCTGGAAGAGCACGGACTCGGGCCAAACGTGGAGCCAGGTTACGGGCTTCTCGAGCACCACGGTGACCGGCGGGGGGACCCCGATCGGCGTCGAACAAATCATCTTCGATACCCCATTCAAGGGGACGGGGCAGCCGACGTGGATCATCTGGGCCACCGTCGCCTCCGACTATGCCCAGGCGGCAGGCTTGACGTCGACGCTGTACCGGTCCACCAATGGCGGCGCCACGTGGTCGCCGGTCGCGGTCCCGTCCAACGTGACCAATTACGACATCCCGCACGTCGTGAAGACGTCTGACGGCACCTTCTACATGACGTTCCGCCCGACAGCTCCTCAGGTTCAGGGCGGCAGTGGCCCCAGTTATCTCTACAAGTTCGGCGCCAGCAACAACAGCACCTGGACCCAGCTCTTGAGCTCCACCAGCATGGGGATGGCCGGCCTGTCCGTCTACGGCGCCGGCTCGATCGCCCGCATTGCGGTGGGCATGACAGGCTGGAGCGACACCAGCATGCAAATTCAAATGTCCGATGATGGCGGCACCAGCTGGCGCGAAGTCGAGGCCAACATGCCGCATACGTCCGACACCTGCCGCGGCTGGATCGAGAACGTCACGATCGACCCGGCCAACCGCGACCACATCATGCACGTCCACGGCGGCGGCATCTGCGAAACCACGAACGCCTCCTCGACCACGCCGGGCTGGAGCCCCAAGGTCAACAACCTGGAAGAGACCGCCACGCTGTTCGCCGTCGCGCCTCCGGCCGGCGCGCAATACAAGCTAATTAACGCCGCGGGCGACATCGGCGCGTGGGTGATCACGGACCTTGCGACGCGGCCGACGCGGACTCCGATGCCCGGATGGAGCAGCGGCAATGCGGCCGACATGGCGTGGGCCGATCCGTCCTACATTGCCGTCACCGGCGTCGACAATGCCAACGGTTCCGCCGTCAAGGGCTTCTGGTCCGGCGACTCCGGCAATAGCTGGTCGCAGTTCCCGTCGATGCCTACCGGCGGCTCGGCCAGCTCAAGCCAGGTGCAAAGCCTGGCAGTCACGTCCCGCAACAACCTGGTCTGGGCGCCGCAAGACTCGGTGCCGTCGTACACCACGAACAATGGCGCGAGCTGGACGCAAACCAACCTGCCGGCGTTTACCGCCACCTGGAATGGCTTCTTCCGCGCTTATCGCCTGGCCGTGGACCGCAACAACCCGAACAAGGTCTATGCCTTCGATTCGGGCGGCGCAAACTGGAGCTGGCAGCCTGGCAAGGTCTACGTCTCGACCGACGCCGGCCACACGTTCACGCTGAGCCAGGGCTCGGTGAACGCGAACATGGCCTGGAATGCCTGGGGCGATACGTCGATGGCGGTGAACCCGAACGCCGAGGGCGACATCTGGGTGGCCGACGGCAATGCCGTGTACCACTCGCTGGACTCAGGCGCGACCTGGACCAAGCTCACCGCCTTTGCAACCGCCAACGGCACGCTCGGGGCCACCAATATCACGCTGGGCAAGGCGCAAACCGGCTCGCCATACTCGGCCGCGGTCTATGTGGAAGGCACGATCAACGGCCAGTGGGGCATCTTCCGCTCCGACGATGGCGGCGCAACGTGGTCGCGCTTCAACGACGACGCGCACCAGTTCGGCGGCAACGCTGTGGTGGTGGGCGACTGGAACACTTATGGCCGCATTTACGTCAATGGTGTCGCTCGCGGTCTAATCTTCAGCAACTGAGGTTGATCGACCTATCTCCGTCCGGTTGCGGCTTGCAATCGCGAGGGGGAGAGCATAGGCGATCTGGTTGCTGCCGTAACCCGAAAGTTGGTCGTCAACTTTCGGGTTTTTTCATCCGTGAGTCTGACCTTCCTGTCGAGATTCCCTCAATTACTCGGTAGGCGCCCGAGCAGCACCGTAGCCGTCATTCTGCCCCTGGATTGATGCCGGAAGTCTGGCAACCAGGAGTATTGTGCGAACCCAATGGACGCGTCGCGGCACCAAGGTTCTTCTGGAGTGGCGGAGCCACCAGGGCGACAGGCAGCCGATGAGCGCCGATCGCTTGATCCTGATGGGTGTCTGGCGCGATCCGTCGCAGCCATGAATCGAAGAAACGGGTGCGCTCGGCTACTGCATTCGGTCAGTGCAATCGAAATCGTCTGCTCGGGCAGTCGAAGATATTGTTTGCTCACTTGACACCGGGCCCGCTAATGGGTGTCAGCGATCTTCAACCGGATGTCGAACGACTGTTTGTGGGGCGGCAGCACGCATTCATCCCCGTCGCCGGAAAGCAACCATTGAAAACTCCATAGTCAGCTCTGGAAACAAGTTGGCAGAACTGGCGCTCGCGTTGCTTTGGAAAGTCTCCGGTGACGACGCCTACGCCGACAAGGTTATCTGGTCACGAATACCGTTCCAGACCATGAAGTCGAACTGATTCATCACCTTGTCGAACTTGATGATCGCCGACACGACACGCATGGAAAACGTGTATAGACTTCGACGTTGATATCCAGCGCCGGCAACAGGATCGAAGGCGGAATTCGAACTCGCCGGCCTCGCGAAGCTCAGCCTCCTTCTTCTCGCGGAAGCCAACGGCCACTCTGCTTTTCGAAGAAGCTGTTCACCGCGTTCTTGTCACCTTCGCCAAGCCGCCTTCAACGGACTCTGCTTCTGCATGCTCAGCGACGGCCGCTTCCTGCGACGCATGCCATCGTTTTATACGCTCAGGAGGATTCACGCCCCCGCGCGTAGTTACGCCTTGCTTTCGCGCAATTGCCGCAATCCCCCATCGAACACCAGCGCCTGTTTTGCGCACGGCTCTCATCGACGAAAAGCCATCCGCAGCCGCGCGCGTCTTCGCACTGCTTGATCCGTTTCGCGCGTGGCCCCGTCAGGAGCCCCAACGCCGAGACGACGAATGGCCTTATCAACGCCGCGGCGCGCAACGCGTTCGCGTCCCATGACCAGACGTACCTACCGTTTTTGCGCAGCAGCGTTGCGCCCGGCGTGTCGACGCTGAGCAATCGAAACAGCAACGACAGGTCCGCCGGCGTCTTCTTTTCCCTCGCGGCTCCGCAGAGGGCGGCATAGATCGCCTCGCGCGCTTCGATCGCAAGCCGGTATGCGTTGTCAGCCGCCCTGGGATCGCTCTTCCATTGGGCGCCGTACGCACGTAGCAGGCCATCGTCGACCAGCCGCTGCTCCCTCAGCACAACCAGCAATGAGCGGGCGGACTCGAGCCGCTCCTGAGGCTCCCCGGTTAGTCTCCATGCGACCGTATTCACGAACGGTATGCAAGGGTCCTCGGTGACGACGAATGCGCTGCTCGCCTGTGACGCGGTGTTGACCATGCTCATAGCCGACTCCTTGCAAAATACCGATCGTAGTCTAACCTGTTAACCGGTTATGTATTAGTGGAATGCGCCAATGCGTGTACGCTTGCTCATCGCGTTTTCAATCATCTACGTCGTCTGGGGGTCGACTTATCTTTGCGTCGCCATCGCGTTGCGCTCGTTCCCGCCACTGATGCTGATGTGCATCCGCTGTCTGGCCGGCGGGACCATACTGCTCCTTTGGGGTGCCTTGCGCGAACGCGACCCACTGACGCCGCGAACGCTGCTGCTGGCAATTGTTTGCGGACTCCTGTTTTTCGTAGGTTGCCATGGGGTATTGGCGCTCGCGCAGCGGCATGTGCCGTCCGGACTTGCCGCGGTCATGCTCGCCACGATCCCGTTCTGGATCGCCCTGCTGCGCTTCCCGCTACCGGGTCAACGCGCGCCTTCGCGGTCCGTATGGCTCGCGCTCGGCGCGGGCTTTGCCGGGGTAGGCGTCATTGCCTGGGCTCCCTCTTCGTCGGGGGCTATCGACGCGTTTTGGCTCGCCGCGCTGTTAGGCTCGAGTTTTTCGTGGGCGCTCGCAACCGTCGCCGTGCAAAACTTCGGCGGCACGAAACAAGGCCTGAGACTTTCGGGGATTGAACTTCTCTCAGGCGGCATCGTGCTTGCAGCGCTGAGCGCAGGAGCCGGCGAAGCGCAGCTTTTCCGACCGGATCGAATCTCAGGATCCTCGCTCGTCGCGTTGGCTTACCTGACGATAGCGGGTACTGTCGTTGCATTTTCGGTGTACGTGTGGCTGCTCGACCGTGTTCAACCGACGTTGGTCGCAACGTACACGTTTGTCAATCCTGTGGTGGCGGTCGTGCTAGGGTGGCTTTTTCTTGACGAGCAGCCGAGCATGGGGATGCTCATTGGCGCACCGTTGACGATCGGCGCGGTATGTGTCGCATGGCGGCTGGAACGAAGAAACTCCACCCGGCGGACGCAGACGCGCCACGATCTTGTCGCATCGTCACTTTCGCGGGGCGGGCAGGACTGCGATCGCTAATCGTCGCGACCGCCGAGCAGATGGGCATTTCCACCTTCAGGCAGCTCGCGCCGGCTGCTCGACCTGTGCCTCAGCTACGAATCGGGCTGCTGCCAGCTTTAGTCGCGAGGCGAATTCCACCGCCGCGGGCTTGAGGCGATTGCCTCTGCGCGAGAGAAGATAAAGGTCCACGTGCACAACCGGATTTGCTCGGCGCCCTTCCCGCGCTACTTGCGGCCTGCGCGTCGATGGTTATCCATGTCCGGAGTAGGATGGCTTCGCTGATCGACATCCAAACCCCGCCAGGTCATCATGAGGGGACAAAACTTTGGAGCCACAGAATGAGGGCATCGAAGAGCGGCATCCACCCAGGCACGCGGAGGAACCGGGAGCGGAAGTCTCGGCCGGAAGCTATTGAACAGCGCATCCAATTGATTTTTTAAGCTGGCGCTGACTTTATTGGCTTTGTTAGATGTATGTCATTGACGAAATATATGACAGGCAATTAACCATCAATCCCTCCGCGCTGACATGCCGACCGCTTTCGCACAGACCGTCGAGGCCCACTTTGCCGAACTCACTCCAACGCCCCAGCGCATTGCCAGTTATATGCTGGCGCATCTCGAGCGACTAGGCCTGGCAACGGCTGATCAGATCGCGCAGCAAACGGCCACCAGCGGAATCTCCGTGGGGTGTTTCCTGCGCAGCGTCGGCTATCGCAACCTCGACGACCTCAAGCGCGAACTGCGCGGCGCGCAGGGGCGCCCGTGGATGATTACCGACCGGCTCGACGAATACCGGTGTATGCGCGAACAGTTGGCCAACGCCCCGCGCCACGGCAAAAACGGGGAAAACCTCCAAACTCGCGCCCTGACCCACTCGCTGCAACTCGTCGACACGATCCAGCATGTGTACCAGTTGGCGCAATCGCCCATGTTCGCCCGCATCGCGGAGCGCATCTCCCAAGCGGACGCCGTATATATCCTCGGCATCCAGTCGACCCGCGGCACCGGCAACGCGTTCTACGGCTACCTCGAATACATCCGTCCGCGCGTCTTGTACTCCGACGGCATGTCCGGCTCATGCGTCGATTCGCTGAACTCGGAATTCGCCGCACCGTCCCTCGTCATTACCGACACGCGCGCCTACCCGGTGATCGCGCGCCGCTACTGTGAAGCCGCGGCGCATCGTGGCGGGCAATTTCACTGGCCACCGACATCTATTGCCCGTGGGCTCGTGAATTCGACTGCGATTTGTTGCAGATCAAAACCGATGTCGGCCAGTTCTGTGACTCGCTGGCGCCGCTCAGCTGTCTGTTCAACCTGCTGATGATTACCGCGATCGTTGCTCAACTGGGGGCCGCGATCGACGAACGCGTCGCAGCGAGCTGCAAGGCGAATTCAACCAGTTCGATCTCTAAACCTGTCACATCCGGAATCTGAACGCGCCCGCCATGACACAACCGCGACTCATCGAAATCACCGCCGCCACGCATGGCGTGGACATCGACCTCGTCTATGCCACCGAGCGCAATTTGACAGGCAAGCCCATCTACAAGGAAGCTCACTGCCTGCTGCTCGAACCCGCAGAAGCCGCTTTGCGCGAAGCAGTGGAGATTGCCCGCAACGCCGGCCTGACCCTGAGGATTTTCGATGCGTACCGTCCGCCCCAGGCGCAACAGGTGCTGTGGGATTTTCTGCCCGACCCGACCTACATCGCTGAGCTTGGCCGCGGTTCGAACCATAGCCGCGGCACGGCGATCGATCTGACGCTGCTCGACGCCGACGGCAACGAACTCGACATGGGCACGGGCTTCGACGCCATGACGATCGAGTCCGAACACTTCCATACTGGCCTGCCCGCGCATGTGCAGCGTAACCGCCTGTTACTGCTCGGCATCATGCACGCCGCCGGCTTCACCCACATCAAGAGCGAATGGTGGCACTACGAGTTGCCTGGCTCCCGCGCGCTGCCGTTGATCGATAACAGCGAAAGCGGTCCGTTGCGTCTTATGTAATGGCGTTCGATTTCTCCATCCGTTGTTCCCCTGACAGGCTCTACCCATTCCTTATGGAGCGGCAATGAAACTGGTATTGCGCAATGCACTGACGGCGGCGGTGATCTCCTCCGCCATGACCTTGTCGTTCACAGCCGCCGTCCCCGCTGCGGCGGCGACGCCGAAAGACATGTTCGTCATGGCCACGCTCCTCGACGAATTCACCACGCTCGATCCGGGCGAAATCTACGAACTGGTGCCGGAAGAATATGTAGCGAATACGTATGACCGGCTGGTGAGGGTCGATCTGAAAGACCCGTCGAAATTCAACGGCGATGTCGCACAATCATGGACCGTGAGCCCCGACGGCCTGACCTTCACGTTCAAGATCCGTCCAGGTCTCAAGTTCCACTCGGGCAACGCGTTGAGCGCCGACGACGTCGCGTGGTCGATCCAGCGCACCGTCCTCCTCGATAAAGGCGCGGCGGCAGTGCTGCAAGGCATCGGTTTGACCAAAGACAACGTGCTGGCCAACGTGAAGAAGGTCGACGACACAACCGTCAGTGTGACGACCGACCAGAAATACGCGCCGACGTTTGTGCTGAACGTACTCGGTTCGTGGCCTGCCTCGGTGGTAGACAAGCAGTTGCTGCTCACGCACCAGAAAGGCACTGACTTCGGCAACGAATGGCTGCGCACGAACGAGGCCGGCTCCGGCGCCTACAAGCTCGTCAAATGGTCTGCCAACGACAGCATCGTCTTGCAGCGCTTCGACGGTTATCGCGTACCGCTCGCGATGAAGCGGATCGTGTTGCGTCACGTGCCGGAAGCATCGAGCCAGCGCCTGCTGCTCGAGAACGGTGACGTCGATGTGGCGCGCAACCTGAGTCCTGATGATCTCGTCGCGCTCACGAAGTCCGGCAAGGCGCATGTGAGCGCGGTGCCGCAAGCGACGCTTCTATACCTCGGCCTGAACGTCAAGAATCCGAATCTGGTCAAACCGGAAGTCCAGCAAGCGATGAAGTGGCTGATCGACTACAACGGGATTCAGAGCAACGTCGCCAAAACCACCTACAAGGTGCACGAAACCTTCCTCCCCGAAGGTTTCCTCGGCGCGCTGAATACCGACCCCTACCAGCAGAACGTCGCCAAGGCCAAGGAACTGCTGGCAAAGGCCGGGCTTCCGAACGGCTTTTCCGTGACGATGGATGTGCGTAACGGCTACCCGTACAGCGAAATCGCCGAGGCAGTGCAGGCCAACCTTGCCCAAGGCGGCATCAAGGTACAGATCATCCCCGGCGACAACAAGCAGACGCTCGCCAAGTACCGCTCGCGCTCGCATGACATTTATATCGGCGAATGGTCCGCCGATTACATCGACCCGCACAGCAACGCCCAGGGATTCACCTGGAATCCCGACAATTCCGACAAGTCGACCTATAAGATGCTCGCGTGGCGCAATTCGTGGGACATCCCCGGCCTGACGAAGGAAACCAACGCGGCGCTCGCCGAATCGTCGACGGCGAAGCGCGCCGAGCTGTACCAGACCATGCAGAAGCAGGTGCTCGCGAGTTCCCCCTTCGTGATCATGTTCCAGCAGGTCTCGCAGGTGGCCGCGCGACCGGGCGTAACGGGTCTCGAGGTGGGTCCGATCAACGACCTCGTGTCGTATCGTGATCTGAAGAAGCAGTAACGTTTGCGGTGGAGGCGAGACTGTCCGGGCTTCGCCTTCGACCGAGGAACTTGCCATGTCCACTCGCCTCACGACTTTCGAGCGCATGCGCGCGCTTTCGGTTGAAAGCGCCAGCGTGCGCTGGACCTTGCGCCTCGTGCGCTGGATCGTCACGCTCGTGATCACCTTCGCCGGGTTGCTGGCGGTCACGTTCGTGATCGGCCGCAAAATACCGATCGATCCGGTGCTGGCGATTCTCGGCGATCGCGCGTCAGCCGCAGCCTACGCGGCGGCGCGTCTTCAACTCGGGCTCGACGCGCCGCTCGCAGTGCAGTTCCTGATCTACGTGCGCGATGTGCTGCATGGCAATTTCGGTATGTCGCTGCTGACCGCGCATCCCGTGATCGAGGACATCCAGCGGGTGTTTCCCGCAACGCTCGAACTCGCGACCCTGTCGACCATCATCGGCGTGCTGATCGGCGTGCCGCTGGGCGTGATCGCCGCCGTGCGCCACAACCGCTGGATCGATCACGTCGCGCGCTTCGTCGGCCTCGTCGGCAGTTCGGTCCCGGTGTTCTGGCTCGGGCTGATGGGCTTGCTGCTGTTCTACGCGAAGCTGCATTGGGTGGCGGGGCCGGGACGCGTCGATCCGGTATTCGACGGCATGGTCGATACGCGCACAGGCAGCCTGCTGATCGACTCGCTCATCGCCGGCGAATGGGATGTGTTCTTCAATGCGTTCTCGCATATCGCGCTGCCCGCGGCCATTCTCGGCTACTACTCGGTCGCCTATCTGAGCCGCATGACGCGTTCGTTCATGCTCGATCAACTCAACCAGGAGTACATCACCACGGCGCGCGCGAAAGGCTTGCCCGAGCGCCTGGTGATCTGGCGCCACGCGTTCGGCAATATCGCCGTGCCGCTTCTGACCGTAATCGCACTCACGTACAGCTATCTGCTCGAAGGCTCGGTGCTGACCGAAATCGTCTTCGCGTGGCCCGGTATCGGTTCGTATCTGACGGGCGCCCTCCTGAACGCCGATATGAACGCCGTGCTCGGCAGCACGCTCGTGATCGGCGTCACGTTTATCGCGCTCAACCTGTTGACCGACGCGCTCTATCGCGTGTTCGATCCACGCGCCCGCTGACATTGCGGAGGTCTCTTTCGTGCTTCCCCCTACCGATGAATCCATGCAAACGCAGGACTGGCCGATGAATGCCGCGCCCCGACGATGGAAAGACTGGCTGCTGAGCGAGACGCCCGCGTCACGCAAGCAGGCCGCGCTTGGCCTCGCTTACCGGCGCTGGCGACGCTTCGCGGGCAATCCGCTGTCAGTCTTCGGCCTCTTGATTCTGGCCTTGCTGATCATCATCGCGGCGATTGGGCCGCTGATCGCACCGCACGATCCGTTGCAGCAAGTCCTCTCCGACCGCCTGCTGCCGCCGGGTTCGCCATCGCACTGGTTCGGCACCGACCAGCTTGGCCGGGATATCCTCTCGCGTCTGATCTACGGTTCACGCCTTACGCTCTCGATTGCGATCCTCGTCGTGGTGATCGTGGTTCCCGTGGGGCTTTTGATCGGCACCACTGCTGGCTTCTTCGGCGGCTGGGTGGACAACGTGCTGATGCGGATCACCGACGTAGCGCTCGCCTTTCCGAAGATCGTGCTCGCGCTCGCTTTCGCGGCCGCACTGGGGCCCGGTGTGATCAACGCGGTGATCGCCATTTCGATTACCGCGTGGCCGGCCTATGCCCGCCTCGCGCGGGCGGAAACGCTGCGGCTCGTGCAAGCCGATTTCATTCACGTCGCGCGCTTGCAGGGCGCCTCGCGCAAGCGCATTCTCCTGCTCTACATCATGCCGCTGTGCTCGTCGTCGGTGATCGTGCGCGCGACCCTCGATATGGCCGGCATCATTCTCACTGTCGCGGGCCTCGGATTCCTTGGCCTCGGCGCACAACCGCCCAGCCCCGAGTGGGGTTTCATGGTCGCGTCAGGCCGCAACGTGCTGCTCGATTCGTGGTGGGTGGCCACTATTCCCGGCTTCGCCATTCTGCTGGTGAGTCTCGCCTTCAACCTGCTCGGCGACGGTCTGCGGGACGTCTTCGATCCACGCCAGGGAGGCTGACATGCCAGTCGATATGACCCATCCTTTGTGTGAAATCGACGACCTGCAAATCGGCTTTCGCGGTCATGGCGGCGAATTGACTGAAGCGGTGCGTGGCCTTTCGCTGACGCTGCGGCGCGGCGAGCGGCTTGGCATCGTCGGCGAATCCGGTTCCGGCAAGTCGCTGACCGGGCGTGCGCTGCTCGGCCTGCTGCCGCCTGAGGCGCAATGTCGTGCGAAGGCGATGAAGTTCGACGGTCAGGATCTGCTTGCCATGCCGGTGCGCAAGCGCCGGCAACTGTGCGGCCAGCAGATGGGCATGATCCTGCAAGATCCGAAATACTCACTGAACCCGGTGATGACCGTCGCGCAGCAAATGCGCGAAGCGTTCGAACTGCACGGACCGAAGTTCGGCCGCCGCGAGATACGCGAGAAAATCATCGAGGCGCTGGCAGCGGTGCATATCCGCAATCCGGAGCGTGTCGCCGACTCCTACCCGCACGAGTTGTCGGGTGGCATGGGGCAGCGCGTGATGATCGCCATGATGGTGTCGTCCGGGCCGCGTCTGCTGATCGCCGATGAACCCACCAGCGCACTCGACGTGCTCGTCTCGATGCAGGTGCTCGGGATTCTTGACGAGATGATCGCAAAGCATGACACCGGCCTCATTTTTATCAGCCACGACCTGCCCCTCGTCATGTCGTTCTGTGACCGCGTCGTCGTGATGTTCGCGGGACGCGTCGTGGAAACGTGCGCGGCACGCGATCTCGTCCACGCCGAGCATCCCTATACGCGCGCCCTGCTCGCGGCGAATCCACCGCTTATCGATCCGCCCGAGCAACTGCCCGTGCTGAAGCGGGACGCGGCATGGCTTACGCAACCGGCCGGAGAATCAGCATGATCGATGTCGACGCTTTGACGGTGCGCTTCAAAACCAGGACCGGTCACTTCGACGCGGTGCGCGCGGCGAGCTTTCATGTCGGAGAAGGTGAGGTGTTCGGACTGGTCGGCGAATCGGGTTCCGGCAAGTCGACGATCCTGCGCGCGTTGACCGGTCTCGCGCCCGTTGCCGGCGGCCGTATGAAAATCGGTTCGCACGTGCTCGGAGAAAAACTAGACCGCTCCTTCCGACGCGACGTGCAGATGGTGTTTCAGGACCCGTACGGCTCGCTGCATCCGCGCTTCACAATCGATCAGAGCTTGCGCGAGCCGCTGACCATCAACGGCATCGGCGGGCAGGAAGAACGCATTGTCGATGCGCTGCGCGAAGTCGGCTTGGGTCCGTCTTATCGTTTCCGCTATCCGCATCAGCGGTCCGGAGGGCAGCGGCAGCGCGTCGCAATTGCTCGGGCGCTGATCGTCGAACCGCGCGTGCTGCTGCTCGATGAGCCGACGTCCGCACTCGATGTATCCGTGCAGGCCGAAATCCTCAACCTGCTGAGACGGCTTCATCGCGAACGGAATCTGACAATGATGCTGGTGAGCCACAATCTGGCGGTGGTGGGCTTTCTCTGCTCGCGCGTAGCGATCATGCGCCATGGTGAGATTGTCGAGCAACGCGATATCGCATCCATTCGCGCGCAGCAGGTCGAGCACGAATACACGCGCAGCCTGTTGCTCGCGACCACAGGCTACCGGCGCCGCAAGTCGATCGCGGTAGACAAGGAAGCGGCTGATTGCCCGCCCTCTGTGCGCCTCCCGAAACCGGTGCTGAGAACAAAGAAAAGTAGGAATTGGTGAGAGCAGAAGAGTTTTCACGCCGCCCAGCAGATACGGCCAGGCCTTAAGCAGCGATGTGCCAGCCCGCAATACCCTTCTGACGCACGTACCCACACGGCACGACGAAGGTGCAGCTATTCCATTCGCCTCGGCCAGTTCCAGAGCGCTGCCCTGTTCCTCCGACCAGTCGATCATGCGGGCCGACCGGCGGAACGTCACCGTGGCGCCCCCGGCCACCGCTGGTGAGCTAAGGGGCGCGCGACGCCATTGATGCGTGTTCGAGTGACGGTTGCGATCCGAATGCTTCGAAGCGGATACGCTCATCGGCGACGTTCAGTGCGCGCAGCCCCTTGTAGAAATCACGCATGAACGAGATGCCACGCCGTGCCGCTTCACGCTGATACGGTAGCGGCGGCGGTCGGCGTGCCCCGACAATGTGCAACTCCACACCAGCGGCGCGGCGTGGCCCGGCACGGCAACCCATTAGCGCTGGTCGATGCACTGCGGCAGCGCGCGTAGCGTGGCAACGGCAGCCGCACGGCCGGCTTGCCTGCCCTCGCGCGCGATGGTCGGGACGCCGATCACGGATCGTCCCTGTGCTCACGTTTTACGCCGCCATCAGGCGGCCTGCGGGAAATCCGGAGGCGGTCCGTCGAATGGGCGCCGCTCGACCAGGTGGACTGCGTAGTCCATCGCCTGCGCTTCGGCATCCTCACGCGCGGCCCAGCGCCTTAGACGCTGCGGCATGTGCCAGTCAACGCAGACCTCGCCTTCACACGCGATCTGCACGAACGCAGCATAGCCGCCCGCCGAAGTTGCGTCCGCCTCTGGCCAGCCGTGGCCGTCATGCACAAGGACCGTTCTGATACCAATTTCGGCGGCGCCAACGGCTAAGCGAGCGTGGCGCCCCTGTCCCATTCGCCGCTGTGGTGAAAGGCATCGGTGCCGCATGCTTTGTCAATCACTTTGCGCTAGCGCCTGCGTATGTGCGAGATCCACCGTCGGATCGTGGTTCGCATCGCGGTGACCTGTGCATCGAGCAAGCGACCAGCGCGTTCCCGAAGCGATCGTAGAACGTCGAGAACGGAGGCAGTCGTGCGGTTCAGATGCTCGAACAGATTGGAGTACGGGCGTGGGTGAAGGTCGCTCATTGTCTTCTCCTTATAGGCAGCAAGGAAGAGAACGGGCTTGCGCGCTCCAGTTCGCCTGCCATGCTGCGGGGCAAACAAATCGAAACACGCAGTGTGCAATTAGTGGATGATTCAGCACACTGCCTGAGCTGGATATAAATTAGTTTAACTCACTAAAAAATTCAAGTTCTTCAATGCTGCCGATGCCTTGGTACTGCCGAGGTAAGGCGTCAGCCGCACCGCCGCGTAAAGACAGATCGCAACGCGCGCCACACGGGAAATCGTCAGACTTTTAGGCGTCTGAATCCGCGTGACCAGACACTGGCACACCCCGTAGTTAGGGGTAGCCTATCGGGGCTGTGCCAGCAGACCGTTGTTCCGCTTGCGAGCCTGCCGTGTCACTGGATTGGCGGCGCCGTACCGAGCTTTTCGGCGAGCATCCTCTCATACACGCCAAAGTGCAAATCCACTTCGGACTGTTCCACCGTCGTGACGATCAGGTTGATGTGGTCCGATGGGAGCCCAAGCACGCCAGCGATAAAAGTTTCGAGTTGTGGCGCACATGCCTTGTCCTTTGCCACTGTTGTGCCAATCGTGACTTCGTAAATCTTCTCCTGGCGGCAGACAACTTCTACGAGGCGCGCGCGGGCGCTCATGTTGCTGTCGACCGCAATGCGTACGACCTCCACCGCCTTGCGCATGGCTTCCGTCGGGAAGCCCTTCGTCGAGCGCAGCCGCACGCGGTGCGGGCCCAGCGTCAACCAATCTGTATCGAATTCCATGACCTCCTCCTGTGGTCAAACGGCCTCGTTCGCGATAATAGGACCGGCCTCAAAAATTTCAAGCGTGCCCCTGCACTCTTCCCTTGAAAAATCTGCCGCAGAGCCTATCTTAGGTTTCGCTCAGGCAGACGTGCGGTGCTCACAGGATCGTACGCTGCGTGTTTCGATTTATTTGCCAGACGCTGGCAGGCGAACCGGAGCGCGTAGGCTGGTTCACCTCCATGCGTCACTTGAGGAGAACTACATCATGAGCGATCTTTACTCTGGCACTGACCTCTTCAGCGAGTTCGACCGGCTGCAGCGGCAGATGGCAAACTTCTTCGGTACTTTCCCCTCCAGTCTTCGGGCAAGCCGCCTCGGCTCGCTCCCGCCTGTAAACATTGGCGCCACCGACGACTCGATTCACATCGTCGCGTTTGCACCCGGCGTCAATGCGGCCGAACTCGACATATCGATCGATAAAGGGCTGCTGACCATCAGCGGTGAGCGCAAGCCAGCGCGACCGGATACCGGCGAGGATGGCCGGGTCTATGCGCAGGAGCGCTTCACTGGCCCGTTCCGGCGGGTCATCGAGCTGCCGGAGAACGCAGACCCCGACAAGGTTGAGGCGCGCTACGAGAATGGCTGCCTGTCGATCGCTATCGGCAAGCGCGAATCGTCGAAGCCTCGCGCGATCACCGTCCAGTAATTCCAGGAGGCGAAAATGAGCGATACCACTGAACTGAGCAAGCGCGAACCGTCCGCGGTGACGCGCAGCGAAAGCGGGTCGTCCGCGCGGCGGATGACGATCACTCCCGCTGTCGATATCTACGAGGACACCCAGGGCGTCACGTTGTGGGCGGACCTGCCGGGAGTCACCAAAGAGAAGCTCGATGTGCGGGTTCATGACGGCAATCTCGCCATCGAGGCAGAGGCGGTCGTGCCGACACCGGCAAATCTGCGGCTGCAGCATGCCGAGATCCGTGAGCCACGCTTTGCGCGAACCTTCACGCTCTCCCCGGACTTCGATACGTCCAAGATCGAGGCGAGCCTGAAGGACGGCGTACTGAAGCTCACGATCCCGCGCCGCGACGAAGCGCGTCCGCGGCGGATCGAAGTGCGTACGGGCTGAAGCCAGCGCGTCGGCGGCAACGCCAGGCAGCACGCGAGGTGGCGGCGGCCTGGCTGCCACCCTCCGACAGCGCAGGCCCGGGTCCTGATCGCGCCGTGACGCAGGAACGCAATCCTGTTCGCTCTGACAGATCACAGAGGAGGAAACGATGAACAGCGATCCGAAGAAGTGGAACCCCTTCAAGTTCCTTCGCGGGACTCTGCGAAAAACCGATGCGGACAACCCGGAGAGCACGCCCGCCGGCGAACAGTGGCGCAGCGCATGGCCCGACATTCCGCGACTGTTCTCCCGCGAGCCGTGGCGCGCAGTGGAAGAGTTCTTTCACGACCCGTTTGCTGGCCGCGGCGCGCTCGAACGATGGTTCGGCGACTTCAGTTCATCGCGCTTCCAGCCGCGCATCGACGTTGTCGACGAGGGACCGGTGCTGCGCGTCACCGCAGAACTGCCCGGGATGGAGCGCGAAGACGTGAGGGCAAGCGTCGAGGACGGCGCGATCGTGCTGCGCGGTGAGAAAAAGCAGGACGTGCACAGTGAGGAAAACGGCTGCTATCGGCTGGAGCGTGCTCATGGACGCTTCGTACGCACGATCCCGATGCCGGAATACGCCGATCCCGGTCGCGCGCTTGCGAAATTCGACAACGGCGTGCTCACGTTGACCGTGCCGAAAACGGAGCCGGCACCGTCCACGAGTCGCACGATCGATATCAGTTAGGGCGAGCGTCCAAAGCGCTATAACGGCGAAAAGGAGAGGATTGGGTCGTTAGCTCAGCTGGTAGAGCAGCGGACTTTTAATCCGTTGGTCACTGGTTCGAATCCAGTACGACCCACATGCCATGAAGCAAATGCACCGGGCAGCCTCGCTGACCGGTGCGGAGCGGAGCGGAGCCGAAGGAGGTTAATACTCCAGTTCCGGCGCGCTAGCCTGCGCCGGCTTTTCGTCCTTCGGCGCTTCAGCCACCGTTGCATCCGTCGTCAGGATCAGTCCGGCAATCGACGCGGCGTTCTGCTCCACTGCCGCGCGGGTCGCGTGCAGCGCGTCATCGACGCCGTCTTTCTTTTCCTTCATCTCGACCTCGGTCGCCGCCCCGACCTTGATCACGGCCACGCCGCCTGCGAGCTTTGCAACGCGCTCCTGCAGTTTCTCCCGATCGTGGTCACTAGTCGCTTCCTCGATCTGCGCACGTATCGACTTCACGCGTGCCTCGATGCGCTTTTCGTCGCCTGCGCCGTCGATGATGATCGTGTCGCCCTTGCGAACTTCCACGCGCTTGGCGCGCCCCAAGTCCTCGAGTGTTGCGTTCTGAAGTTGCTTGCCCATTTCTTCCGAGATCACAGTCGCGCCGGTGAGCACGGCGATGTCCTCGAGCATGGCCTTGCGGCGATCGCCGAAGCCGGGGGCCTTGCCGGTCGGCGAAATTCGTGACGGCGCTGCCAGCACGCGCATGTGCCACCGTCTCGATCTGCATCATCAGCACGCTGCGCGACCAGCCGTGCTCGAGCGATTTTTCTGCGTACCAGAGCCGCTGGGCGCCGTCGTCGAGCTTGTCGAGCAGCGTGACGACGTGCGACCACGGAATTTTGCGTAACGGGCTTTTGCACAAGTTCCGGCTGCGGAAAAGCTTGCGCCAGCGCGCGCATGTATTTCAGGTTGCGCGAGGAGAATCCGCGCATGTCGGGAAAGGCACAAGGGTCTGGTCGCCCACTGCACTCGATTTCGCATAACTGCCCTAATCGCCCTGCTTCACCTCCGCCGTGACGGCGCGATCGAGCGCGGCCTCCAGCGTGCGCCGTTTCCACGCCGACGTGCCCTCTGCACGACGCCGCCTGCGCATGCCCCGCGTGCAGACATAGAACGAGACCGGCGTAAACATCAACCCAAGTATTGTTGCGACGATCATGCCACCGAACACACCCGTGCCAATCGAGTGGCGGCTTTCAGCGCCACCGCCCGTCGAGAACACAAGCGGCACGACACCGACTAGAAATGCCGCCGATGTCATGACGATCGGTCGAAAGCGCATCGTGCACGCCTCGACGATCGCATCGGCGAGACCCTCTCCGCGCGCATGCAGATCGCGCGCGAACTGCACGATCAGAATCGCATTCTTGCCCGCGAGGCCGATGACCGTCACCACGCCGATCTTGAAGTAGATATCGTTCGGCAAGCCGCGCAAGAACATCGCTGCAACCGCGCCGATGATGCCGAGCGGCACGACAACCAGCACCGACAACGGAATCGTCCAGCTTTCGTAAAGCGCCGCGAGCGCCATGAACACGGCGAGAAGCGACAACGCCAGCAACTGCGGCGTTTGTTGCGCCGCCTGCGTCTCGGCGAGTGACACGTCGGCCCACTCGAACCCGATACCTTCGGGCAACTGGGCCGCGAGCCGCTCCATTTCGGCCATCGCGGCACCGGAGCTGTAACCGTTCGCGGCGCGGCCCGTCACGTCGAGCGCCGGGTAGCCGTTATAACGCGTCAGGACGCTCGGCCCGCGCGCCCAGCGCAGCGACGCGAAAGCCGAGAACGGCACCATCTTGCCCGCCTGGTTGCGCACCGTGAGCGCGAGCAGATCGGTGTCCGTCATCCGGGTCGCAGCATCGCCGCCGACGAGCACGCGCAGCATGCGTCCCCCCGCTGGGTAATCGGCGATGTACGACGTGCCAAACGTCGCGCCGAGTACGTTGGCGATGGCATCGAACGACACGTCCATCGCATAGGCCTTCATGCGGTCGACCTCGACGGTTACGCGCGGCGCGTCAGGCAGCGTCTCCGAGTGCACGTCGGCCAGCATGCGGCTTTGCTTCGCGAGTTCGATCAGGCGCTCGCGCGCCGCGTCCAGCACCTCCTTGCCCACGCCGCCGCGATCTTCGAGATGGAACGTAAAACCGTCGGCGTGGCCGAGCCCGGGCACCGATGGCGGCAACTGCGCGAACACTTCGCCGTCGAGGATCCTGGCGAATTCGCGGTTCAGTCTTTCGCGCAATGTCACTGCATTGACATTGCGTCGTTCCCAGTCTTTCAGCGACACGAAGGCCATGCCGACGTTCTGCCCGCTGCCCGCGAAACTCCAGCCGATCACCGAGGTCACGTTTTCGACGGCGGGCTCCTTGTGCAGGATCGATTCAACCTGGCGCAGCACCGCGAAGGTCCGCTCCTGCGAAGCACCGGACGGCAGCTGCACCATCACCTGAAGCTGCCCCTGGTCTTCCGTCGGCAAGAAGCCCCCGGGCATCGCCGCGTAGAGCAGCGCCGCCGCACTGATCAGCGCGAGATGCACGGCGAAGGCCAGCTTCGAGCGCCCGAGCAATCGCGCCACCCAGACGCCGTAACGACGCGTCGCCCCATCGAAGCCCGAGGAGAACTTCGCAAGCCAGCGCGCGGCGACACCGCCGCGCAAAGCGTTATGGTCCCGCGGCGGCTCGAGGAGATTCGCGCAGAGTGCAGGTGCGAGCGAAAGCGCCATGAACGCCGAGACCAGAATCGCCGAGATCATCGCGATCGAGAACTGCCGGTAGATTCCGCCCACGCCGCCGCTGAAAAACGCCATCGGCAGGAAGACGGCAATGAGCACGGCCGTCACGCCGCCGATTGCGCCGCCGATCTGCCGCATCGCCTTGCGCGTCGCTTCGCGCGGCGCCAGTCCCTCCTCGTGCATGATCCGTTCGACGTTTTCCACGACGACGATCGCGTCATCGACGAGAATGCCGATCGCAAGCACGAGCCCGAATAACGTGAAGACGTTGATCGAGAGGCCGAACGCGTGCATGGCGAGGAACGAGCCCAGCAGCGTGACGGGAATCACGACGGTCGGCACGAGCGCGTAGCGCAGTTCGCGCAGGAACAGCCACATCACGCAGAAGACGAGGACGATCGCCTCGCAGAGCGTCAGGACGACCTCCTTGATGGCAATCTTGACGAAGTGCGCGCCGTCGTAGGGAATCCGCACGTCGATGCCCGCTGGCAAGGTCTTCGACAATGCGTCGATGCGCGCGCGGATCGCGTTGGATGTGGCGAGCGCGTTGCCGAGCGGCCCGAGCTGGATGCCGACGGTCGCGGCCGAATGGCCGTTCAGGCGTGACCAGAAGGTATAGCTGTCGCGCCCAACCTCGACGCGGGCCACGTCGCCAAGCCGCACCACGCCCCCGCCCGGCTGCGCCTTCAGCACGACCGCGGCAAACTCGGCCGGTGTGCGCAACTGCCCATGCACGTTGACGGACGCGGTCAGCGCCTGCCCGGCCGTGGCTGGCGCATCGCCGATCGCGCCCGCCGTGACGCTCGAACTCTGCGCACGGACCGCGGCGCTGACGTCGGCGGGCGACAGGCTGTATTCGCGCAGCTTCACCGGATCGAGCCAGATACGCATCGCTTCGTCAGCGTCCCACAGTTCAGCCGAGCCGACGCCTGGCGTGCGTTTCAGTTCGCGCAGCAGATAACGGTTCAGATAGTCGCTCAATGTCGTGGAATCGCGTGTGCCGTCGGTCGACACCAGCGTGACGAGCATGAGGAACGTGTTCGCCGCGTTGAAGACACTGATGCCCTGCTGCACGACCTGCTGCGGCAAACGCGGTTCGACTTGCTTCAGGCGGTTCTGCACGTCGACCATGGCCAGGTCGGGATTCGTGCCGGGCGTGAACATGACATCGATCTCGAGCTCGCCGAGCGCGTCGCTCGTCGTCTCGTAGTGCGAAAGCCCGTCTGCGCCGTCGAGGCTCTGCTCGATCAGGCTCGCGACGTCGCTGTCGATCTGCTCGGCTGTCGCGCCGGGGTAAGTCGCGGAGATGACGACGCGCGGCGGCGCAAGGCGCGGATACTGCGAGACTGGCAACTGCGTGATGGCAAGCGCACCGGCCACCATCACGGCGAACGCGATCACCCACGCGAAAACCGGTCTGTCGATGAAGAAGAAGGGCACCTGTGGGGTCCTGGGTCAGAGGGCTGCCGTGGAATCCGTGGGCACTTGCGCCGGACCGAATTCGGGCGCGCTGGCGATGCGCGCCATATGGAAGACGTCGTGCAGCGCACCGTCGCGTACAGCGTCGGCCCGGGCGCGCGCTTCCATCACGAAGCCGAACTTCTGGTACAGCGCGATCGCCGGGGCATTGTCCGCGAATACGCTGAGCTCGATGCGGCGCAGGCCGAGCGCATTGTCGGCGGCTTCGAGTAGCGCACCGAGTAGCAGCGAGCCCACGCCGCAGCCGTGATACGCGTCGTGCACCGCGATGCCAAGCGAAGCGCTGTGCGCGCGCCGCCCCGTGTGCACCATGAGTCCAGCCTGTCCGATCAAACGCCCTTCACATTCGGCGAGGACTATCATCGAATTCGCTGCGAGATTCTCGAGCCAGTCGCGCAGCGATGCGGCGGTGCGATAACCGGGCGAAAGAATGCCGGGCCGCACACGAGGCAGGTTCATGAGCGCGGCGATCGCCTCGCAATCATCGAGTTCGGCAGGGCGTAGACGCACCGTCTTCGCGAACGCGACGTGGGCCGCCACGGCTTCACCATGGTGATTCATCGAGCGTCACTCCGTAATGTGAGGCAGTGGCGCGCTCAGGCGCCCCATCAGATACGCATCGACAAGGACGCCCTGGCGCAGCATATAGCCACGCAGCCGCCCTTCGATCTCGAAGCCGGACTTGCGATACAGCGCGATGGCGGCATCGTTGTCGACGAACACCTTGAGTTCGAGCCGACGTAGGCCGAGCCAGTTGTCGGCCAGATCGATCACTTCGCCCACGAGGCGTGTGGCCACGCCGCGACGCCGCCGGTCGCCGTGTACGCCGACGCCGATCGCGCCGACGTGAGCCCGACGAGTCCTGCCGACCTCGATCTGGGCGTGGCCGATCAACTGCTCGCCCACCCAGGCGCCGATTTCGATGTGCTGCGGCGGACGCTTCTCGATCCACTCGCGCGTGGATTCCACCGAGCGAAAGGGTGTTTGTGGATCGCCGTGCGACATCGACGGCGCGTAGATCAACGCGTGCAACTGTTTGGCGTCGCGCACGCCAATCGCGCGCAGCGTGAGCGGCTCGCCCTGGTCCGAAGTTGGGTCGGTCGACATCTGTGCCTCCTTGTTGTTTTACGTCGTGCTGCACTTGCGTAATGCGTGACCACCTGGCCTGCGCGCCGCGCTACAACACAAGCTCGAACGACTTCACCAGCGCGCCTGGCAGTTGCATGCCGCCGGCCGCCCGTTGTCCCCACGTAGAGTCCGAGAGCAGCAGTTCCGTACGTGCGCCCAGCGCTTCGAGACGTTCGCCAAAGAGGCCATAGAGGCTGTCGTCGAAGCGCATCGCGTCGACGGGCGCAACGATCTCGCCGTCCTCCACCCAGAAGGTCGCGAAGCGCGTCATGCCGGTCAGTCGACAATTCATGCGGTCCGAGAAGTTCACGTACCACAGGTTGCCGACATAAAGTCCGGTACCGAGGCGTGCGAGCACGTCGTCCTCGACGAGGTCGCCGCCGACCATCGCAAGCGAGGTGGGCAGTTCCTCCGGCAGTGCGCCGTTCGGTTCGAGCCCGCACTCGCGCGCAGAACGCGCGCTCGTTAGCTGGCCAACGCTGCGACCCGCGTCTATCAGTGGCACGCTCTCGCGTAGATAGCCGTCGTCGTTGAAACCGGGTGCGATGCCAAGTTCAAGCGATTCCGCAAACGCCACGCGCGTGTCGAACGCGGACGCGCCGGTGTGGAGCTTGTAGAGTGGACTCATCGAGTTCGCCTGGGCACGCGCCGAAAAGCCATTCGAGGCCATCGATTCGACCAGCTCCGAAAGCGCCGCCGGTGCGAGCCAGGCGCGATAGCCGCCCGGCGTGAGCACGCGCGGCGTACGCAGCAACACGGGCAAGCGCGCCGCCGCCTCGCTCACCTTGCCGGCGAACACGACGTCGTCCCACGCGTCGCCCGCGTAGGTCGTCTTGATCGCGCGCCCGTTGGGCTGATAGAGGGACCAGCTGAAATTGAAATTCTCCACTTCGTACCAGCCGCGGCTACCCGAGGTCGAGGCGAAGCCGCGCAAGACCGTGCCGCCCGCGTAGAAGCCCACGAAATCGAGACCCTGCGCACACTGCGCGACGAGTTCGACGAGCGATTGCGGCTGCGGGAGCCTGCCGCTGCGGTGCGTGCTGCGCGACCACGCCGTGCTATCGAACAGCACATGGGGATCGTCGGGTGCGTCCAGCAGGCTTTCGCGCAGCGCCGCGAGCGCTTTGTCCACGTCACGCACGTCGGTGTGGGTGTCGCCGCTCAGGTCGAGCGTGAAATACGCCTGACGCGCGCCGTTCACGAGCCGCAGTGTCAAGCGCCCCTGCTCCACCTGACCGCTTTGCCGCACCTTGCCCGCGTTGAAGCGGATGAAATCCGACCGCTCGCCCGCAAACGAACTAAGCACGGTCTCGCCGGGTCGGCGCAGGCGCTCAATCGCGCCGGCGAGCATCATGAAGCGCGCGTGCCAGTCGATCGCCTCGACGCCGCGCGGGAAAAGCATCTCGATCATCACGCGCCTCCGAATACTTCGACGTTCGAAAACACGCAAGCGGGCGACGCATGACCCACACGGATCACCTGCGCGGGTTCACCCTTGCCGCACATTGGTGTGCCGTAGATTTCGCGCGTGGATGCATTGCCAACCGCGGCGAGGCTGCGCCAGAAGCTCGCGGAAACGCCACGATAGTTCGGACGCTTGACGACCTGCGTGAGGTTTCCGTTCTCGATCAGCTGGCCGAATTCGCAGCCGAACTGGAACTTGTTGCGATGATCGTCGATGGACCAGGACGTGTTGGTTTTCATAAGGATGCCATGCTCGATGCCCGCGATCAGCACGTCGAGCGACGATTCACCGGGTTCAATGTTGAGGTTCGCCATGCGGTCGATGGGCGGCCGGTTCCAGTTGGATGCGCGCGAGTTCGCCACGCCAGGCAGTCCCGCCCGCTGCTGTGACAGCGCGCCGCCGAGCGGCCGTTCCAGCACGCCGGCACGAATCAGATATTGGCGGCTGGCTGCGCTGCCGTCGTCGTCGAACGCATAGGCGGCAGCCTCTTCGCGCACATCCGGATCGAAGGTCACGTTCAGCAATTCCGAGCCGTACTGGTAGTGACCGAACATCTCCGGCTTCACGAAGCTCCAGCCCGCGAAATTGCGCTCGTCGCCGAGAATGCGGTCGAGTTCGAGTGGGTGGCCAATCGATTCGTGAATTTGCAGCATCATCTGGTCGGGCATCAGCAGCAGGTCGCGGCGGCCGCTGGGACAGTTCGGCGCGGCCAGCAGTTGCAGCGCCTCGTCGGCCACGCGCGCACCCGCGCCGTCAAAGCCGTAGCGCGCGAGGATTTCCATGCCGCCCTGCGCGAGCGTCCCATAGTGGCCCGCGAGCGTTCGCTCCTGGGTGTCGCCATCGCCGTGCGCGACTGCCGAAAGGCTCGGCATGAGAAAGCGCAACTGTTGATCGATGCGCACGCCATCGCTCGTCACGTAAAGCTGATCGCAGTGCGTCACTTGCATGCCGGCCACGCGCTCGACGATGCGCTCGCCCAGGTTTGCAGCCGCGCATTCGTGCGCGAGCCGTTCAAGCCATTCGCGCCGCGACGGCAGAGCGCCCTGTGCATTCGGTGACACATAGCTGCCGCTTTGCGTCGGCCGCGCAATCTCGCGATGGTCGATGAGCGTGTGTGCCGCGCTCGCCTGCGCACGTGCGGTGGCGATGTCGAGCGCGCGTTGCAGGCCGCTTGCCGAAAGATCCGCGGTCGCCGCATAGCCCGCGCCCGCACCGGCCCACGCCGTCACCATCGCGCCGCGCTCGCGTGCGGTGGAAAGCGGCAAGGCCACGTCGTTGCGCACGACGTGCTCGTCCTTGCGTTCGTCCACGAAACGCACCGACCAGAAATCGGCATCGCTGCGCAATGCGCGCGCGGCCGATGTCCAGAGTTCTTCGATCATGCAATGTTCTCCTTGAGCGCTGCGGCGTTCTGCAGAATCGACGCCGCGAGCAACGACTGGGTATAGGGATGCGAAGGTGCGTCGAACACGTCGAGCGCGTCGCCGGCCTCCACGATCCGGCCAGCTTTCATGACGACCACGCGATGCGCCATCGCGCGGATCACGGCGAGATCATGCGTGATGAAAAGGTAGCTGAGCCCATACCTTTTCTGCAAACGCGTCAACAGGCCGAGCACTTGCTGCTGCACCGATACGTCGAGCGCACTCGTCGGCTCGTCGAGCACGATCAGTTCGGGCTCTACGGCAAGCGCGCGGGCAATCGCGATCCGTTGTCTCTGACCGCCCGAGAATTCGTGCGGATAACGCGGCAGCACGTCGGCGGGCAAACCGACCTCCTGGAGCAGCTCGACGATACGCGCCCGGCGTTCCGCCGCATCGAGCCGCGGACGATGAACCCGCAATCCCTCGCCGACGATCTGCTCGATCGTCATGCGCGGCGAAAGCGAGCCAAACGGATCCTGGAACACCACCTGCATGCGCGCGCACAGTGCACGCCAGGCCTTGCTCGACGAGCGGTATTCGCGCAGCGACTTGCCGGCCACCTTGACGTCGCCAGTTGCTGGCCGTTGCAAGCCGAGCACGGTCGATGCGAGCGTCGACTTGCCGGAGCCAGATTCCCCCACGATGCCGAGCGTCTCGCCGCGGCGCAGCGTGAGGTCGACTTCGTGCAGCGCGCGGAACGCCGTCCTGCCGAGCAACGACCGCCAGCCTTTCGCGTTCGTTCGATAGTCGACCGCGAGCCCCTCGATCGACAGCACGTTCTGCGCATCGTCAGGCACGCTCTCGATTGCGCGACGCGGCTCACTGTCGAGCAATCGCTTCGTATAGGGATGCTGCGGATTCGCGAACAGCGCCTCCGTCGTATTCGTTTCGACGAGCACGCCCTTCTCCATGACGGCGACGCGCTGCGCGAACCGCCGCACCAGGTTCAGGTCATGCGTGATCAACAGCACGGCCATGCCGCGCTCTTGCGCCTCCTGCTCCTGCAAGCCGATCAGCAGGTCGACGATTTGTTGGCGCACTGTCACGTCGAGCGCCGTGGTCGGCTCGTCGGCCAGCAGCAGGCGCGGACGGCACGCGAGCGCCATCGCGATCATCGCGCGCTGGCGCTGGCCCCCCGAGAGCTGGTGCGGGTAGCTGTCGATGCGGCGTTCGGGCTCGGGAATGCCCGTACGGCGCAGCAACTCGATGCCGCGCTCGCGCGCCGCGTTCGGGCGCAGCCCCTCGTGCAGCCGCAGGCTCTCCGCGATCTGCTGGCCCACCGTATAGAGCGGATTGAGCGCCGTCATCGGCTCCTGAAACACCATCGCGATATCGGCGCCGCGTACACCGCGCATCTGCTGTTCGCTCTTCGTCAGCAGGTCCTCTCCATTGAAGACGATGCGGCCCGTGTGCGTCGCATCGCGCACGAGGCGCAGGACCGACAGCGCCGTCACGCTCTTGCCCGAGCCCGATTCGCCGACGAGCGCGACACGCTCGCCACGGCCGATCGCAAGGTTGACGTCGAACACGCATTGCCTGTCGCCGAACGAGACGCAGAAATCTTCGATGCTGAGCAGAGGTTTGCAGTTTTCGCTCATTTCCCACCTCCGAACGCCGAGCCGCGGTTGCGGGTATCGAGCGCGTTGCGCAGTGCGTCGCCCATGAACGTCAGGAGCAGCAGCGTGGCGACGAGCGCAGAGAACACCGATACCGAGATCCACCAGGCGTCGAGATTGTTCTTGCCCTCCTGCAACAGTTCGCCGAGGCTCGGGGTAGGCGGCGGAACGCCGAGGCCGAGAAAGTCGAGGCTCGTCAGGGAAAGGATCGCCGCGCTCATGCGAAACGGCAGGAACGTGATGACCGGTGTCAGGCTGTTCGGCAATATGTGACGCCAGATGATCTGCCAGTTCGAGAGTCCCATCGTGCGCGCGGCCTTCACATAATCGAGCGCGCGGTTGCGCAGGAATTCGGCGCGCACGTAGTCGGACAACAGCAGCCAGCCGAACATCGACAGCAGGATGAACAGCAGCCAAAGCGTCGGCTCGAAGATCGACGCGAAGATGATGAGCAGATAGAGGTCCGGCATCGACGACCAGATCTCGATCAGACGCTGCCCGATGAGGTCGGTTCGTCCACCGTAGAAGCCCTGCAGCGCACCCGTCAACACGCCAAAGAACACGCCTGACAAGGTCAGCGCGATCGCCATCAGCACCGACACCCGAAATCCATAGAGCAGCCGCGCGAGCACGTCACGCCCGAACTGATCGGTACCGAGCCAGTTCGCGGCGCTCGGCGGCGCCGGAAACGGCCGCTCGGCGAAATAGTCGATCGTGTCGTAATAGTTGTGGTTCGGCGCGTAGACCGCGAAATTCCCGTTTGCCTCCAGGCGGGAGCGGATATACGGATCGAGATAGTTCGTCTTCGCGGGGAAGTCGCCCCCGAACTGCGTCTCCGGATACTCCTTCAGGATCGGGAAGTAGTAGTGTCCGTCGTAGCGCACGATGAGCGGCTTGTCGTTGGCGATCAGTTCGCCGGCCAGGCTGACGACGAACAGCGCGACGAACACGATCAGGCTCCAGTAGCCGAGCTTCTGGCTTTTGAAGCGCAGCCACGTGCGTCGCCACGGCGAGACTGGCGCGGCCGGCGCCGCGGGCGGCTCAGCGGTCCACGCTGTCGAATTGGATGCGGGGGTCGACGATGACATAGCAGACATCAGCAATGAGTTTGGTTAAAAGGCCGATCAGGGTGAAAAGAAACAGCGAGCCGAGCACCACGGGGTAGTCACGGCGAATCACCGAGTCGTAAGACAGCTGGCCCATGCCGTCGAGCGAGAACAGCGTCTCGATCAGCAGGTTGCCGTTCAGGAACGCGCCGACGAACGCAGCGGGCAGGCCCGTCAACAGCGGAATGGCGGCGTTGCGCAGCACGTGCTTCCACAACACGTCGCGCTCGGGCGCGCCTTTGGCGCGCGCCGTCAGTACATATTGCCGGCCGATCTCTTCGAGAAACGTGTTCTTCGTCAGTATCGTTACGATCGCGAAGTTGCCGACCACGGACGCCGTCACGGGCAGCACCATGTGCCAGACGTAATCGAGCACCTTGCCCACGGCGGACAGATCGGAGAAGTCGTCGGACGTGAGTCCGCGCATCGGAAAAAGCTGCCAGAACGAGCCGCCGCCGAACAGCATCAGCAACAGCACACCGAGCACGAATCCCGGAATCGCGTAACCGACGAGGACGAGTACGCTCGTCACCGCATCGAAGCGCGAGCCGTTGCGCACGGCTTTGGCGATGCCGAGCGGCACTGACACGGCGTATGTCAGCATCACGGTCCAGAGCCCGAGCGAAATGGAGACTGGCAACTTGCTGCGGATGACCTCCCACACGCTCTTGTGCTGGAAGTACGACTGGCCGAGATCGAACGTCGCGTAACTCTTCAAGATCAGCAGGTAACGCGTGTGCGCCGGCTTGTCGAAACCGAATTGCTTCTTGATCTGCTCGATCTGCTGCGGGTCGAGGCCCTGGTTGCCGTGATAGCCGCTGCCGCCGCCACCGCCGTCCGCACCCTGGCGCGACTGGCCGTGACGAAGCTGGGTCACCATCTGCTCCACCGGCCCGCCCGGCACGAACTGGGTCACGACGAAAGTCAGCGTGACGACACCGATGATCGTCGGCACCATCAACAGCAGACGTTTGAGAATGTAGGCGAACATGACGCTCCTCAATGCACTGCGGCGGTTGTCTGCGCCAGCGGTTTGCGATACCAGTAGTTAATGATCCAGTCCTCGTACTGATAGGTGATCGGTGTCACCTTCGGGAACCCGATGGTCGACTTGTAGCCGATCCGCGCGTTCGGCGGGTAGTAGTGCGGCACGAGGTAGTACTCGTTGATCAGTATGCGATCGAGCGCGCGCGTCGCCGTCTCGAGGTCATCGAGCGTGTCGGCAGAGATGGCTGCGTGCACGAGCGTATCCACGGCCTTCGAGCGAATGCCCATGTAGTTTTCCGAACCGACCTCTGATGCAGCAGGGCTCGTGAAACGGCGTATCAGCTCCGGCCCCGGGATCGTGACGGGCGGATAGATGTACGTCGTCATGTCGTAGTCGAAGTTGTCGAGTCGCTTCTGATAAAGCGCACTGTCGAGTTCGCGGAAGTAAGCGTGGATGCCCAGCGTCTGCAGCGCCTGCGTATAGGGGATGATGAGGCGGTCCATGCCCGGCTGGTTATCGATGATCTCGATCGTCATCGGCTTGCCGCTCGGATCGCGCAATGCGCCGTCGCGGTAGTGCCAGCCCGCCTCGGCGAGCAGATCGCGCGCCTGCCGCAGGTTCTGCCGTAGCGAGCCGGGCGGCAGCGTGTTCGGCAGCTTGACCATCGGACCGAACACCTCAGCAGGCAACGATGCGCGGAACGGCTCGAGCAGCTTAGCCTCCTTCTCGCTGGGCATGCCGGTCGCACCGAACGGGCTGTCCTCCCAGAAGCTGTTCAGCCGGCGATACTGCCCGTAGAACATCATCCGGTTCATCCACTCGTAGTCGAATGCGAGCGCGAGCGCATGTCGAACGCGCCGGTCCTGGAATTGAGGCTTGCGCGTGTTGATGATGAAGCCCTGCATTTGCGCGGGGCCCTCTTCGAATTCGCCCTTGTGCAGGAACCCCGACTTGAAGTTCTTGCCGACATATTTGCGCGCCCACTGAGTCGCACTGTATTCGACGCGCACATCCTCGTTGCCGGCCTTGAACGATTCGAGCATCGTGTACTGGTCCACATAGAGCTTGAACGTCACGCGCTCGAAGCGGAACATCCCACGCCGCGCGGGCAGGTTCGCGGCCCAATAGTTCGGGTTGCGGCGATAGGTGATCTGCTTGTCGTTCTTGCGTGACTCGATCAGATAGGCGCCGCTCGCTATCGGCGGATCGACGGAAAGTTGGTCGAACGGCAGGCGCTTGCCATCCTGTTGCATGCCCCACTTCGGCGAAAACACCGGCAGATCACCGGCGATCAACGGATTGGCTCTCGAGTCGTCGACGAAGTCGAAGCGTACCGTCAGACGGTCGATCACCGTCGCGCGCTTGATCTGCACGAACTGCGACGAAATCAACGGGGACGCCTGCGCGCTTTTCAGCGTGTCGAACGAGTACTTGAGGTCCTGTGCAGTGATCGGATCGCCGTTCGAGAAACGCGCCGCCGGATTGATGTGGAACGTCGCCGCGCGTCGGTCGGGCGCGATCAGTACATCGTCCGCGATCAGCGGATATTCGGAAGCCGGTTCGTCCCAGCTGCGTTGCATCAGCGTATCGAACATCAGGTTACGGATATCCGGCGCGGGCATTCCTCGAACGATGAACGGATTCGTCGAATCGTAGCTCTGGTTGTCGTTGTAGTTCTGAAAAGTCAATTCGCCGGTCGTCGGCGCATCGGGATTCGCGTAATCGAAATGCGTGAAATCCGTTGGGTATTTTGGTTCGCCGAATTGCGCAATCGCCGGTTTGGCGTCGGCCGGCGCCGCGATGGTCGCGCCGGTCGTCGCGACCATCGCGGCGATCAGGGGCGTGACTATCGGCGCAAGCGGCGCAAGCCGGCCCAACGAGCGGAACGTCAGAAGTTTCATTGTCACTGTGCGTGTGCGCACGCCGGACGGAAGCCGGCGTGCCATTGATCGGATCGGAGCGCAAGGCCGGGCGCGAGCGCGGCCGCGTGGCCTACTTCGACGCCGTGAGCATCCACAGGCGGCTGAGATCGGCGGAGCCATCGGTGCCCTTGACCGCCCGGAACGCCTGAATCGCACGCGGCTTCTGTCCTGCCACGTAGTAGGCGATGCCCAGATGCAGTTGCGCCTGATCGGGATGGTCGAGGCCGCGCTTCGCGATCGCCGACTCCATCATCGCGAGCCCGTCCTTCGCGTGACCAGCAAACACGAGGTTGAACCCCTGGTCGACCGGCGCGACGGGATTCTCCGCATCGCTGCCCGCCTGCGCGCGCTTCGCCGCGAGCGCCTGCAGGCGCTTTTCACGCTCGGCCTGTGCACCCTTGCCGAGCACGCCCGAGGCGAAACCCTGATCGATGATCTGTTTCGCTTCGGCCGGCGTACCCGCGACGAGCGAAAGCTGCGTCATCTCCATGTAGTCGTCCACCGAGCCGAACGCGCCGTTGGCGCGGCCCAACCGGTACACGTCCACGTCAAGCTTTGACGAGTAGCCCGGCTTTGCACGAATCGCCGAGAACAGGTTGTCCCAGTACGCCTGCTTCGGGTGGTAAGCGACGAGATCCTCGAGTGCGGCGCGGTAGGTCGCCTCGTCCTTGCTGCGCTGCGCACAGGTACTCAATAGCTGCAATTGCGACTCGTCAGGCGCGCGGTTGGCGCGCACTTGCGCGTCGATCGTCGGCTTCAGCGCACCGACCACGCTCGAGCAATCGTTTGACAGGTAGTACGACTGTACGAGCAGCTCCGTCATCTGCGGATCGCTGCCTCCCGCCTTCTGGTAACGCCGTGCCGTTACAATCGCGCGCGCATAGTCGTGCTGCTGGAAGTAAATGCCAGCCAGCGTCGCGCTCACGCGTTGTTCGTCGTCGCCCTTCAGTTGCCCGGTGCCGAGCAGCGTCTGATAGGCCTGGGCGGCCGCACCCGCCTCGCCGTCCGCCATCAACGTCGCGCCGCGCATTTCCTCGACCATGTAGATCTCGTACGGCGTCTTGTTCGGCACCGCCGCGGCTTGCGCGATCCTGGCAAGCGCGTCCTTGTACTTATGCGCCCGATAGAGATCCTGGGCCGCGCTGAGCGGCTTGCCGACGTCGGGACGCAGCGTGTCGGCCACGGCTGGCAGTGCTGCCGCGGCAAAGACCACGCCGACGACGGCCGACGACAACGCTAGCTTGACCCGTCGATTGACTATTCTCATCACACCGTCCTTATTGCATGTACTGCTCGTTACCGATGAGCCCAATCTTTGTGGCGCCAACCCGCTGCGCCGACGCCATGACGGCCGCCACATCTTTATAAGGCGCGAGCCTGTTCGGACGCAGATGAATCTCGGCCTGCACGGGCTCGGCCGCGACATGCGCAAGCTTTGCCTCGAGGGCGGCGCGGTCCGGCACCGGCGTGCCGTTCCAGGTCGTCGTGCCGTCGAAATCGATGTCGATCTGCACGATTTCGGGCTGCGTGAGCGGCGGCGGCGGATTGCCCACCGGCAGATTCATCTTCACCGCATGCATCTGGATCGGGATCGTGATGATCAGCATGATCAACAACACCAGCATCACGTCGATGAGCGGCGTGGTGTTGATGTCCACCATCACTTCCGGGTCACCGCCACCGCCGCCCGAAGGAACGTTCATTCCCATCTTCGCCTCCTAGCCGCCGCGCGCAGGCGGCTCCGTGATAAATGACACCTTCGCGATGCCGGCGCGTTCACAGGTCGTGATCACGCGGCCGATGAACTCGTAACGCGTGTTCTGGTCACCGCGTACGTGCACCTCGGGCTGCGGCTGCATCACCGAAACGTCCTTCAGCCGCGACAGCAGCGTCGCACTATCCACGTGCTTCTCGTTCCAGAAGAAGTCGCCGTCGCGATTGACCGCGATCTCGATGCTCGCTGGTGTCGTCTGCAGCGGCTGGATCGTTTCCTTCGGCAACTGCACCGGCACCGTATGCGTGACGACCGGGATCGTGATCAGGAAGATGATCAGCAACACCAGCATCACGTCGACGAGCGGCGTCGTATTGATAGCGGCAATAACGTCGTCGCTATCTTCGTTTTGCCCCACGCTCATGGCCATGGTGGACCTCGTTCAGGCTTCAGACTGCCGGTTACGGGGCGGTCGCGGCGGAACGCACCGCGACAGGACGGGCGGGACGCTTGCTGCCGGCGAGCAGCACGGCATGGAGTTGAGCGCCGAAGGCACGGACGCGCTCCATCACCGACTTGTTGCGGCGAACGAGGAAGTTGTAGCCGAGCACGGCCGGCACGGCGACGCCAAGACCGATGGCCGTCATGATCAGCGCTTCACCGACGGGGCCCGCCACCTTGTCGATCGAGGCCTGGCCCGCGATGCCGATCGCGGTCAGCGCGTGATAGATACCCCAGACGGTGCCGAACAGACCGATGAAAGGGGCCGTCGAGCCGACTGTCGCGAGGAACGCGAGACCGTCCTGCATACGGTTCGACACGTTCGTGATCGCACGCTCCACCGAGACATCGATCCATGTGTTGCGGTCGACGGCTTCGAGCAGTGCCTCATCGTGATGCTGGCCTGCCTCGATCGCCGTCTCTGCGATGAAGCGGAACGGCGATGACTCATCGAGCTGCTGGGCGCCTTCGGTGAGCGACGGCGCGCTCCACAATTGCTCGTCGGCATGCTTCGCGCGGCGATTGGTGCGGAACTGCTCGAAGAACTTCGTGACCATGATGTACCAGCTGCCCATCGACATGATGACGAGCAGAAGCAGCACGAAGCGCGCGACGAAGTCGCCGTTCTTCCACAGCGCGCCGAGACCGTAGGGGTTCTCGACGGATTGCGTCGCTGCCGGTGCGGGCGGCGGTGCCGGCTCGTCGGCTGCGGTGGCGGACGCGTTCATCTGCGGCGCCGCTACGGCGGGCGCGGCGGAGGCGGCTACGCTTGCCTGAGCATGCGCGAGTTGCGGTGCCACGAGGGTATTCACCGCGGCGGCAGCGATCAGGAGACTGGTTGCCAGGTTGGCGACGGAACGCTTATTCATGTTGAGCTCCAGTTCAAACGTTGAACTTAAGAAATCGGGTTAAACCGTCGGTGCAGGCTTTCGTGCCTGCACCGCGGGCGCAGCGTGCGCGGTTTGTTATCTGTCGAGTCAATTGAGGTTGAACGAGAAAGGCACCTGCACGCGCACGGCCTGGCCCTGCGCGATGCAGTTGAACCGCTTGACGGCCTTGTATGCCGCTTCGTCCAGACTGTCGTGATCCGACGACTTGGCCACACGAACGTTGCCGAGATGTCCTTCCGGATCGACGGTAAATTCGATCAACACTTCGCCGGTATCGCCGTTCTCCTGCGCTTCCTTCGGATAGGCGATCGAGCTGCGGATCTGATCGGAATTCGGGCAGACGACACCGACTTCCGTGCGCACGGGCGCGGCAGCCTTGACGGGCGGCGCAGGCGGTGCGGGTGGTGCCGTCACGGGCGCGGACTGCACCGGCGTGGCCGTGTGCGCGATGGTCGGCTGCGGCGGCGCCTGGACCGGCACTTCGGGCGGCGGCACAAAGGGGGGCGGTGGCGGCGCAAACTTGGGCGGCGGCAGCTTCACCTCTGGCAGGGGCGGCGGAGGCGGCGGCTTGACCGGCTCGATGATCTTCGTTTCGATCGGATGCTGAATGACCTGCACGACCTTCGTCGCGAGGCCGTTGAGCAGCGCATAGACCAACACGATGTGGAGGACGATGACGACTGCAATGCCGCCGAAGCGGCGAACCGGATTTTGCTGCTTGCGCCCGAACTCGCGCTGGCGGCCGGGTCTGGCGACCCCGCTCGTGTCCACGGCTGATGTCGCAGTCATGCTTGCTTCTACTTTCATACCTTCGATCCTCGCAGCGTGATTCGCCTGTTCCATGTTCGAGGCGCTGTCGCGACTCGAACCGCGGATGAGGCTGTTCACAAGGGATTTCTTGCCACTGCCATTACACGCGGGCCGGCGCATGACTGTGTCTCGCACGGTCGGGCGCCGGCCTGTCGCGATCAGAAACGATAAGTCGCACCCACCTGGAAGAAGCGGCCCAGGTCCGTGTACAGCGATTGGTCGTAACCCGTGATGTCAGGAGTCGACTGCCACTCGACGTCGAACGGCGGCTTCCTGTCGAACAGGTTCTGGATACCGCCATAAATGGTCCAGTGCTTGAAGCCGCGATAGGTGGCCACCAGGTTGAACTGGCTGTACGAGGCAACCGACAGCGTGCCGCCATCGCCGAACTCGGCCGCAACCGCGTTCGTGTAGGGGCCCGTGTACTGCCAGGTGAGCGTGGTGGTCAGTTGGCGGTAATCCCAGCTCAGGCTCGTATTGCCCTTCCAGCGCGGGTTGCTCGCGCCGAACGGCTGCAGCAGCGCCAGGTTGTTGCCCGCGAAGTCCTGAGTCTCGCCACCGCTCTTCAGCTTGAAGTGCCAGACGTAGGTCCAGTCTCCCGCGAGCGTGAACGTGCCGTACTTCGTGCCCACGCTCTTGCGGAAATCGAGGTCGAAGCCGTCCGTATCGAGCGAGCCCAAGTTCACGAACGGCATCTTGATGTAGCGAATGGTGCCGTCCGGGTTACGCACGACCAAATTCGGATCGTTCGCCTGCAAGATCGCGTTCGGATCGGGCGTGCCGATGACGCTGTCGATGTGCACCTTGTAGAAGGCCGCACCGAAGTCCGTCGTCGCGTCCGGCGACAGCGTAAAGCCGATGTTGTAGTTCTTGGTGTGTTCAGGCTGCAGGTTCGGGTTGCCGGTCGTCTGCTCCGTCGTGAAGTGTTTGGTGGGCACGCCGCTCGGATCGTTCGGGTCCACCAGGTTCTGGTGGGCCAGATAGACCGATTGCGAGTTCTCGACCGGCGTCGGTGCGCGGAACCCGCGGCTGTACGATGCGTACGCCGTCAGCATGCGAACCGGCTGAAAGCGCAGCGCGAAGCTCGGCGAGAAGGCACCGCCGAAATCGCTGTAGTGGTCGTAACGGCCCGACTGCGTGAACGTCAGGTTGCGGATGATGGGAATGTCGACCTGATAGAAGGCGGCCGCTACGTTACGCTCGCCGTCCACGGACTGCACGTTCGCAGGCGCCGTGATGCCTTGCGTCGCATAGGTCTGCGAGTTGATGACCGTCGACTCGTGACGGAACTCAGTGCCGACACCGAGCCCCACGCCGCCGGCCGGCAGCGTGAACAGGCTGGTCGTCGAGGCCTTCGCGAGCACCTGGTCAAGCTTCGTGATCGACAGCTGGTTGTCATCCTGGAACACACCGTTCAGACCGTTCGGCGTGGAACTCGGGTTCGAGAAGTTGTAGGTGCCGTTCGCGAGCATGTTCTCGAGGCCAGCCACATTGAGCCGGTTCGAGTAGGTGCTTGCGACGGTACTTTGCGAATGCGCGTACTCTGCCGACCAATCCCAGGCGCCAAACTTCTGCGTGTCGAACGAACCCTTGACGCCCGTGTTCGCCATCAGGAACGTCGAGGTCGTATCCCAGACAGATACGTTGTTCGGGAACGTCAGGTTGATCAGCGTAGGAACGCCGAAGGGGTTGAACGGGTTCGAAGCCGAGACGGTGCGCCCGACCGGCGAGACCGTGCCCGTCGACGGGTCGAACACGTTGGTCTGGCTGCTGAGCGACGCCGGACCGTTCAACTGCACGGTTTCATTGCGGCTCGCCCAGAAGCCCGCATAGGCCTCGGTGGTGTCGTCAATCTTGAACGTGCCACGCACCTTTGCGCTCAGGCGTGTCGTTGACGGGATCAGCGACGTGCTGTTCGCCACGTTGTACGTACACGACTGGCCGCCCGTCGCCGTCGCGTTGCTGCCCGGCGGACACGGATTGAGCGCCTGATGGGTGCCGTCCGCGAGCTGCCAGTACGACTGCTGGTTCGGGCCTAGCGGCGCCGCGTTACCGCCCGGGAACTGCGTGAAGTCCTGGTTTTTGGTCATGTCGCGGTCGGCGAGCGTCGAGCCGCTGTCGCGGTAGTAGCTCGCGGCCGCCGTGATGTTCCAGCGGTCGGAAGTCAGGTTGCCGAGACCGCCCAGGACGCTGAAGGTGCCCTGAGCGTTACCGGGATGCTGGGCCTTGCCAAGCTGACCGTCGATCTGCAATCCCTCGAAGTTCTTCTTCGTGATGATGTTCACGACCCCCGCGATCGCGTCCGAACCGTACACGGACACTGCGCCCGTCTTCACGATTTCGATGCGCTCCACGATGTTCATCGGGATCGTGTTGATGTCGAAGAACGTGTCGGTGAAGTTGACGGGCTGTGCGTAGTTGGCCACGCGCTGCCCGTCGATGAGCACGAGCGTGTACTTTTCGCTGAGGCCGCGCAGCGCAAGGCCCGCGCCACCGGGGGCCGAGCTCTGAGCCGTCGATTGGGACCAACTGCTTGCGGAGTTGACGGCTGTGCCGCGCAGGAAGTCGGCCACGGTCGTGTAGCCGCTTTGCTGAATTTCCTTCGCGGTGATGACTTGAACTTCAGTGCGGCCTTGTTTGTCTGCGCTGCGGATCAGCGAACCCGTCACCTCGAACTTCTGCAGCTGCTTCACCGAGCTCGTGCCCGCCGAAGCGCCCGATGCCGCGCTCGGTGCGGCGGCCGTCGCATTCGCGTCTTGCCCATCCTTCTGAGCGGAGACCGTGTCAGTTTTCGTCGCCGCCGCGGTTGCTGCCGGCTGAACCTGTGCAAACGCCGTGGTCCCAAGCGCAGCTGTCAGCGCAATCTCTGCCCACACTATTTTCCGTATGGCAGATCCCAAAACCGTGAGTTTCATTTTTTCCTTCCTGTCATTGACCCAAGTCGACATGCCAGAGAACACCTTTGGCACTTTCCCCCGTGCGGCACCCGTCCGAGACCGCCCCGTTACTTCATGACCCCCGCATACCACCGACTATGCGCACAACCCTAGTCACCCATCTCGTCCACTTCGGTGAATATCAAACAGGAGACGAAAATGTACTTAGTGCGGTTATTAGAAATTTCAGGCAAAACCAATCCCTATCCATCGTTCGCAAGGAATCGATGGATCACTCTGCATTCGACATGGATTCATACATTTAGGACTATAAAATGTATGAAACGGAGATTCGCCGCGAACGCAGCGAAGCTACCAATGCTTAAAACAGTCTCGGCGAACCTACCCAGACAATCACGGTTTCTTCGTTAGCCGCATTGGCCCACCCGTGGGGGACCGTCGACTCGAAGTGTGCGCTGTCACCTGGATCGAGCACAAACGTACAGCCCTCCAGGCTCAGCGATATCTGACCGCTGAGCACATAGAGAAACTCCTCTCCAGCATGTGTCGTCACTTCCGACGGCGGCTGACCTGCAGGCATTCGAACGAGAATCGCGTCGAGCTGCCTGCCGACCGCTGCGTTGGTGAGGCGAGCAAACTGATTCGCCGAGTCGGCAAAGCTGAAGTACTGCCTTTCGTCTGCACGCCGCACGGATTTCGCTTCGGTTGGTGTTTCGACGAAGTACTGCATGGTTACTCCAAGCGCTTGCGCAATGCCGGCCAATGACGAAATGGACGGCGTCGCGTGCCCTCGCTCGACCTGAGAAAGGAACGGCTTCGATATTCCCGCCGCCGTTGCAGTTTCGTCCAAGGTACGCTGGAGTCGCTTGCGCAACGCTCTAATCTTGCTGCCCAGCATAAGAGGGGCAGTGCTTGCTCGTTCATCACGTTTCATATTTGTAACTAAAGATATCAGTAAAAAAATCCGCGTCAAAATTTGTTTGACGAGAGCAAACTATTTTTTCTTTTAGGCCACGCTACGCCAATGCGCCGTATTGGTGCTTGCACTCATTCCACTTCAGCGCGTTGCTCGAGCTTTGAAGGTAAAAGCGGCATTGCGCCCCCGGCTGATCAAGATTGCTTTGTTTATCAAATGATTAGCGACGCTGGGCGGCAGCCGAAATAAAAACGTTGGTTGAGAAAACCTGAAGTCCCAGCTTTCGGAAATTCGCCGCCTTGGCGCAACGACCTTAGACACAATTCCCCTAAATGCATCGCATTGGGGATTTCGCACCAAAAATGTCATGGCGTTCTCTATGCACAGAACGTCGCTTTAGATTACTTCCTCTAGTCAACCCTTCTTGCTGGTTTTGGTAATTAGATAGCTAGCACCCCCCGGTTCGAGCCGAACGGAGGCGTAGAGTCATGGTGCGAACACCGCCGGCATGGGCAAGTTTAGTGGAATCGAGCCTCACCCAAAAAAATAGGGAGCGGAATCGTGCATGGCTTGTCGTTGAGGAACTGAAGTGGCCAGCGTAAAAGCCCCTAACAAGATGAACGAACGAGCTATGCAACGGCATCGCTCATGATCACCCCAGTCGTCGTTGACCGGAAGTCATGGCTGTTCGCCGACACCGTTGCCGGGGCGCAAGCCAGTGCTGAGGTGCGCTACCTCGGCATCGAGGCAGACGACGCACCTGAAATGGCAGAACAGACTGAGCAGTAGGATGATGGCCCGTCAGCGAGGGGACGCTGACCGGTTACTTTCAGGGATTCACGACGCCCCGCGGATTGATGATCCGCAAATCGACATTGACGGCATTTTCTTCGAAAGGCAACATGCTTCAATGAACTCCGACGCGCTCAATGTCATCACGTGCACCGTTGTACACAGCCTTTTCCAACGGCCCCGCGAATCATGACGGGGCCGCGTCTTTTACGCCGCTCCGAATTGCGTTGGCACAAATAGGAATGATTGCATGCATGACAGAGTACGTGCTTCCGTTCTTGATGAGGTTGCCGACGTGCCGTTTTGGCCGCTCGAATCAAGGAGCGTTGCGTGCTGACGATACGAAAGGCGAATCGCGATGACGCATTCGACGCGTAGGATATCCGTAAAACGTCGGTGCATGCTGCCTGCGCTGAGCACTATCCCAGAGCGGCCCTGTCGGCGTGGGTCGATGGCTCGCCAGGCGACAAATGGGTTAGCGTTGTCGAACGTGACTTCCATGTCGCCGTCGATCGGGGATCGGTTGTCGGAACAGGGATGCTTACGCTCGCAAGCGGGCGAGTCGACGCGATCTTCGTCCGGCCGTCTCATATGGGTCGCGGCATTGGACGCAAGATGCTGGATTTTCTTCAGGCGTTGGCCGCCGGGCACGGCCTTGACGCAATGCGGCTCGATGCGACGCTGAACGCGGTACCGTTCTATCGTAATTGTGGCTGGTCGGGCGATTCGATTTCAACGTACCGTACCGCGCGCGGACTGGAATTGGCTTGCGTGCCAATGACGAAGCTTGTCATCGTGGGTGGCTAAGGTGCCGCTCTTGGCCGACGACTGTTGCCCGCATGGGGCAATAGTCGGCGGTGGATTCAACCGGTCGATGCATGTTTCTAATTCGTCGACATATGAACAAACCTCGACGGAAACGTGAGATGCTGCAGCGGCCGACAGAAATCCAGATTGAATCAACCCGGCTCCTGATTAAACCGTTCACGGCCAGCGACGCCGATGCCACGTTCGCATGCATCACCCCTTCGCTCACCCGTCACATGGCCTGGGACACGCCGGCATCCCGGCAAGACTTCGACGAGGTCTGGCAGTCGTGGATACCGTCGATAGACGACGGGTCAGACTATGTATTCGCGATACGGCACCGCGCAGACGGGAGTTTTCTTGGGTTGGCCGGACTCCACCGCGTACGCATGGAGAGCCCGGAACTCGGCATATGGATTCGTGAAGATCGTCATCGAAATGGCTTCGGCCGCGAGGCCGTAACTGCTGTTGCGCAATGGGCAACGCGAACCATTGGCTGTGCAAGTTTCACCTATCCGGTCGCAGAACAGAACCGCTCGAGCCGGCACATTGCCGAATCGTTAGGCGGCGTCATTGTGGAAAGCCGCGTGACGCCAAAGTACACATCCTGCGTTTACCGAATTCCACGCCGGCCAGTCACAAACCAGGTGTAAGCGGTTCGGCCTGCAGATCGACATCCTTCGGCACAGATGTCGCTCGGCTTTGTGTTGCAAGCCGATGTTTGATACGTTTTCAACAATCTCCACGATTCCATTCGATGACGATGCATCTCAGAGTCGCACGGCCCGTTTCCGATCTTGCCCGTAGTGAACGCATGTATTGCTCAGCGCTTGATCTGGCCGTGCTCGCCAGATTTCAGGATCATCAGGAATTCGACGGGGTGATGCTTGGAAGTCCCGGCATGGACTATCATTTTGAGCTTACCCATTGCAGCGAACATCCCGTGATGCCTCGCCCAACGAGTGAGGACTTGCTGGTGTTTTACATACCGGATCGACAAGTGTGGAGGGCGATGTGTGATCGCCTTGTCGAAAATGGATTTGTTTGCGTAAAGTCGTTCAATCCTTACTGGGACGTGTCGGGTCGAACATTCGAGGATCCTGACGGCTATCGGCTCGTCTTGCAAAATGCAGCGTGGAGCGCCTGACCCTATCGCGTATCGGTCTTCCTACCGGCGGTCCGCACGTCGCTTGTGGGGTCGCACTGAGGCGACCGCCCCCGAAAATTTCCCTCACCATGGCTGACGATGACCTATCCGATAAGCTATCGACGCGCGACAATCGAAGACGTTCTGACAATCTGCGAATTGGGTCAAATTTTGAATGCGAGCCACCACTTGGCACGCCCCGACATCTACGCAGATGCCACCACAGAATTCGGCCGCGACGAGCAGCACTGGCTCGCCAGCCTCCAAGGAGAAGATCGAGCGACGTTTCTTGCCGAGTTTGGCAGCAACGCCGTCGGTTTCATTACGATTCAGGTGGTGAAGCCGATAAGCCCGCTTTTGCAACCGATGGTCGTCGGTCGCATCGGTTCCGTCGCGGTTTTAGAACAAATCAGAGGACGCGGGGTCGGCAGCTCTCTTATTAAACTCGCAGAAGAGTGGGCGCGGAAGCAGGGTGCCACCGATATCAGACTAGCCGTTTGGGAGTTTAACGAACAGGCGGTCAATCTGTACCGAGAATTGGGCTACGAGATTCGCGCGTTCGAGATGGGAAAACGGATTCGGACCTTGTTGGATATTCCGTGCGCCTGAGCCGGCGACCGGCGACTGCGGCCCGGAAGTGACGAAATTGATCGCTGACGATGAAGATCCGTTGGGCCCTTTTCCGCTAGGCTCAACTTATTTCCGCCCTTCCGACGGCGCCGCCAGCTTTGCGTCCGTGAAGATAGAAAGGTAGGAGCGAAAGCTGCCAGACTGGTTCAACGTTCTCGAATGTGGTTGATTAGCGATGTGAGAACGTGGTCGACCCATACCCCATTGATCCTCAGATAGGAACGAGCCAAGCCTTCACGCTCAAACCCTAGCCGCTTCAATAGTTCTTCGCTACGAACATTTTCAGGTCTAAAATTCGCCATTATTCTGTGCAAGCCGATTTCGTCAAAGATATAGGTGATCGCAGAGGTCAATGCTTCGCGCATCAAACCTTGTCCCTCAAACCGTTTGGCAAGCGAAAACCCAAGATGACATGCCTGAAACGGGCCACGCACGATGTTGGTGAAGTTGCATTCACCGACCATTTCGCCGGTTCCAGGCGAAAATAGGAGTAGATGCACTGCGACTCCTGAGTTGTTGTTGTGCGCCATCATGGACAGCCGTCGGCGAACTGATTTTTTTTCGAAGAAGCTTTCGGCTCTAAGCGGCTCCCAAGGCTGCAGGTGAGCGTGATTTTCAATGGAGTATTCGTGCAACTCATGCGCGAATTGCTCACATGCCGGTACAAGTTTCAGGCGTGCCGTTAAAATCTCACGCGGTAGTACATCGATGTGAACCCTCGTCACGTCGTCCTCCATTGAAAGCACGGTGAAGTAGTGTAATCAGAAATTATTCGTCAACAATTCGGCCGGCGACATATGATTCAATGTCCGCGGTGGAAAAGCCACGCGACGGCCTCCGGTCGTGTCTTACCGTTTGCATGGACTGCGGACCCGATGTGATCGCCGCACTCGGCCGTCGGGCGCTAGTCGGCCACGGTCCGTCGTCCGCACCGCTGCCAAAATCCGCGACCATCGTGACATCACCAACATGTGCCGGTAGAAAATGACTAACGACGAGTTGATCGAATCTCTAGCCGCCGACCTGCGTCTGACATACGGGTGCCACACAGCGATTCCCTATGGTTCCCGTGCACGTGACGATTGGGAGGCTACGAGCGATATTGACGTAATTGCCTTTCGGAACACCGGTAACCACCAGCGCGTCGCGTCGCGATGGAATGGTCTGTTTCTCGATCTATTCGTACACACATCGAATGATGTAGCCGATGCCAGTTGGATCCGGATCAACGGCGGCGAGTACTTTTTCCGCAGAATGGGTTTGGCGACAAGGTTCTTGATGGTGTGAAGGCGCTCTTTGACGCAGGGGCGCTGTCACGTTGGCGGGGTGTTCGCGTAACATGATGCGATGACGACGAAAACGAAATCGCTTTATCGCGGCCACCGGTTCCCGGCGACGGTCATCAGCCACGCGGTGCGCTGGTACTTCCGGTTCCAGCTCAGCCTGCGCGATATCGAAGAGTTGCTGTTCGAGCGCGGAGTGACGGTCAGCTACGAGACGATTCGCCGCTGGTGCGAGAAGTTCGGTGCGGCCTTTGCCCATCGGATGAAAGCGGCGCGCCGCAAGCCGGGTAGCACGTGGCACCTCGATGAAATGTTCGTCACACTGCGTGGCCAACCGTATCTGCTGTGGCGAGCAGTCGACGAGCACGGCGCCGAACTCGACATCTTGCTGCAAAAGCGGCGCGACAAAACTGCAGCCAAACGTTTCTTCGAGCGTGTGCTGCGTTCGAACCCGGTGCCACGCAAGATCGTCACCGATCAGTTGCGCAGCTATCCCGCGGCGAAAGCCGACATCCCGGAGTTGGTCAACCTGAAGCATGTGTTCTTCAGGGCTGCGGCCCGTGTCAACAACCGGGCAGAGAACAGCCATCAACCCACGCGGGAGCGCGAGCGGCGCACGCGAGGCTTTCGCGACCCGAAGCGTACGCAGGCCTTCCTGTCGAGCTTTGGTCCGATCCGGCAGCACTTCGCACTGAAACGACATGTGCGGCGCGCTTCTCTCTATCGTAAACACCTCGCGGCCCGGTTCGTCGCGTGGCGCGAATTTACCAATGTCACCCAAACTCCGTCGAATGTCTTCTGAGCCGCAGTGCGTTATGGATCATCATCGACGAAGTCGCCCAAGTTGACAGTGCCGTCGAGACCGATGCGCGCGGGGATCACTGGCTGCGCGTGACGGGCAAGGGAAAGAAGCTGGCGCGCGTCGCGCTGCCGCCGCTCGCGTGGGACGCGCTCACACAGTATCTCGCCGGACGCGAGTTGCCGATCGCGCCGGTGCGCTGGCGGCCGGAAACACCGGTCATCGGCAGCCTCGAGACAGACAGTGAGGCAGCGATCAGCAGCGGGCGGCTCTGGGTGTGCTCTGGCGCTTCTTCCCGCTCGCCGCGCAGGCCATCCAGGCGGATCATCCGCCACTGGCAGAGAAGCTGCGTCGCGCGAGTCCGCACTGGATGCGCCACACCCATGCGACCCATGCACTGGGGCGCGGCGCGGAACTGACCACCGTGCGGGACAATCTGCGGCACGCGTCTGTATCAACGACGTCGATCTACCTGCACAGTGATGAGCAGAAGCGGGCCAGGCAGATCGGGGATGCTTTTGGTACAGACATACGCCGCCAGTCAGGGCACAACCGGCATTGAGAACCACTGGCTTCCACGCAGTCCGAAGCTGCGCGTCAGGACCTGCAACCCGCCCACTGTGCCCGCATCCGAAATGCATAACCTGTGCAAAAATCATCGTGACCTGATCCGAAGCGCCCTCCTTGCCGTCTATGGAAACCGTCGAACTTGAACCGCAGGTGCTCGTCAATCGTCTCGGCGTGGCATTTTCTCTGGTCTTCCAGAACCGCCCGGTCGAATGCATGATCACGATCACGGCGCTGGAAGCGTATTTCTGGCTCGAGCCACGCGCAGGCGACGAGCGCATCCTCAAAACATTTCGCGATGGCTACGGCCGCATCCGGGCGATAGCCGAACGGAAACTGCTCGCCCATCCCGTTGCACGACTTGAATTGACACTGGCAGATTTCTCGCGCCGCTGAGACACCGGTTTTTTCGCCGGTGACGCATCCTTCAACCCGCATTCCAGAATCGAGTCCGACAGTGCGTGGAATTCGTCTGCAGTTAGCCGAACGACCTGTTCGCGACTCGCAAGTGCAGACGCCTTGATGGAGCTTCCTAGCGGGTGGTAATCAAGTGCATCCTGGCGCGACGACAGTCCGGATTGACCACCTTTTGGCAGCTGGCTTTTGGGCGAAGCCTCGGCATTGTGATGGATGACTTTGACCGTTAGTTGCACTTAATCGGGGGACATTCAGGGACTGCGACTGCGGCGAGATGCTCGCAACACCCCAACACTTCGCACGCAGTTGTGCATTGCCGTGTGACAGGCGGCCTCTCCTTCCCGTCAGTCTTACGGTGAGCTTCCACGCACCTTGTCGCGCATTCACCTCTCGAAGGTGGCGGCATCACCTTCTTCCGCAAACGATTAAGGTGAGCTGGAAAGGTCCAATTCAATGACAAGCAAACGTTTGGTGGATCTTTTCTTGTCAGCACACTCCTGCAGCCACAAATATTTCGTAGGTAGAACATTCACGGCGATTGCATAAATTATCTTAAGATGGATTCCAACGGCGGGTCTCAGTCGTGGAGACCCCAAGTGAACAAATACGAAGTTTTGCCGAGACGGCAGTTATTGGACTCTAGCGGGGTGGTTGGGATGGCCGAGGCGGATCTTCATTCTTGGCGCGAGCAAGCAATGTTGCGTGTGTTTCCGAAGAACCCCGAGAAGGAACAAGCGATACTGCGCATGGTTTTTGGAACTGTGGTTCTGCTCGCGTACCTGGCTTTTACCTTGATTTGTCATTCCACAGTCGCCTACTCAACGATGGTGACGGTCGCGATTTACGTGGTGTTCGGTATCGTGACGTACGTCGCCACGAAGGTCGGACCAGCGCGCTCACACCTCAGGCTAACTCTCACCACGGTTGTCGACCAGGCAACGGTGACGACAGTTCTGGCAATTGGCGGCAGGGCCGCGCTTCCGCTGCTCTGGGTGGTTTTTTGGTTACTGGTGGGTGCCGGCTGCCGTTACGGCCGACGAATGCTGGCGCTGTCATGTGCGGTGGCGCTCGCTGGATTCGTAAGCCTGATGTATTGGCAACCGTGGTGGCGGACAAACATCGAGGCCGGACTGGGTTTGACGTTTAGCGTTGCAGCAATATCCCTCTACCTGGCGGTGCTGGTGTATCGACTCGAAAAGCGGGCTGCGACTGACCCGCTGACGGGGCTAAGCAATCGCCTCCGGCTTGAGCAGGTGATTGGGCGAACGCTGACCGGTCGAGGTACCGAAGTCGGTCAGACTGCCTTGTTCCTGATAGACCTGGACGGTTTCAAAGAAGTGAACGACGCACACGGACATGCGGTAGGTGACGAATTGCTGCGGAATTTTGCCATGGCCCTGGTAAGCCGGATGCGCCGCGGTGACACGCTCGCACGATTGGGCGGAGATGAATTCGTAGTCCTTGCACACCACGTATGCGGCCAGGAAGGCGCGCTCAGAATTGCCGATAGTATTCACGTCATCCTGAGCAACGTGCGAACCGCTGGCGGACATCCGACTGCCGTTTCGGCCAGCATTGGAGTGTGCATGCTGCTGATGGAAGGCACCGGAGGCAGCTCTCTCGACGCCCAAACATTGATGCGTGCCGCGGATAGCGCAATGTACCGGGCGAAAACGCGGGGTAAGGGGCAGACAGAGTTTGCCGACGCAACCGACATGCAGCCGCTATGCTGAACGACCGCTTCGGGCAATTCCCAAGGGCCGATGACGGTCCGAAAATATGAGTTCGGTGAAGCTAACGGGGGTCTCCGTCAACCTGAATCCCACTGGAAAGTGTATCTGCCGGTGATGGAGCTGTCGTTCGTGATGATGGTGTCCGCCATCATCACGGCCGAGAAGCGCCGCCATGTTGTGCAACACCAATTTGGTACGTCCGGGCGTTGTTTAGCCTCGCACTGGTTGGCGTCTACGTCATCTATATGGTGGTGACTTTTCGCGCATCGGAACAACCGCTCCAGGGAGGGCATGGAACGGAGGCGCTGGTTGCCATGTTCCTTTCATGAACGGGCCTGCCAACCAATCTTGCGACCATTACCCTCCAACTGGCGATTGGTCTGGCGCTTCTTGTCGGCGGGGCTAAAGGACTTATTCGCGGTGTTGAAGGCAGTCGCACCGCTGATCACGATGGTTTCTGCTCGACAGGTTTCAGGTTCATCGTCCAGGTTTCCGTTAGAGCGGCCGATGCGTTCGGCTCTCGACGCGACGTACCGATGCACACGTAAAGGCACAAATGATTCGCGCACGCCGGCCGCGGCGTGCGCCCGCGCCGATCTTTCGTCTGATCCGACTTCCCCGGCCAAGCGAGGGTGGCCGCGCGTACTGCTCCGCGTCGGACCCGCACTACTTTGACGCGCCCTCTCCATCTGCCCTACCGCGCCGCCGCGCAGGAGTTTCGTCCTCGGGTTGCGAGATAATCTGCGCCGTTTCCTGCATGCTGTATGTCGCGGGCCCCTGGTCTCCCATGAGAATCGAGGACCCGAACCCAACGGTCGCATCTTCGAGCATACCTGTCATCACGAGGAAGCCCCGGTTCACGCGTTGCTCGGCGTCATTCACGACATCCGCAAACGAGTCCAGCAGGATTTCGTTCGCATGGCGCCAGTAGGCAGCCGCTTTCGCCGACCCGGCAAGGACATAGCTCGCCTGCAGCCGCCACGCGCCCAGCGGCGACCTTTCTTCAAGCGCCTTCGATGCGACCGCAAATTGTTCGTCAATTGAAGTCTTTACTGCCGTGCGGTTCAGTTCGAACAACCTTTCCGCCACATCGACAAAAAAATTAACTGCCGCGCCACCCTCGGCACTGCCCACCGCAGCCCGTTCGGTCTCGCCTCCATTACCCGGAAGTACCAGAAGCGTTTCGCTCGCCATAACTGTCTCCTCGATTGGGACGATCTGCAGGTACCGGTCGCAAAGGACCGGCGCGAAAATGATGCAGCCTAGCCCGCCGCAAAGACCATTCCCGCCGACCGGTGCTCGAACTGTTTCGCACGAAAATATGCTGGCGTGCGTCGAGCAGAAACGGAGGGGTAGCTGAATTGCTTCCAGCCGCTGCAATCCCGCAGCAAAACCCCGTGTCGCTCCCCGCTTCCGTCGCCAGCCTGGACAACCTTGTCGGTATCGCGCCAATCGCGGAAGCGTTGATCAAGACGCTGGCAGGTAAGGCACGCACGGGCCGATTGGACGAATTGAAGTGCCGACCTTGCCCTCAGTGCCCTTGGCCGGATCCGAGTCGAAAGAGCGTTGCAGATCGGCATCGATTTTTTTCGATGCGCTGCGTGAACATATAATCCGTACTCCGACGAGCTCACGCGCGGCTCGTCTCCTGTAACGGAGTAGCAATCGATGCGCGACACGCGACTCGCCGGCCCGACCGGCGGCATGGTCACCAGCCCCCACGCGTTGGCGAGCGAGGCCGGCCGCGACGTGTTGCGCGCCGGCGGCAATGCGATCGAAGCGGCTATCGCGATCGGTGCCGCGCTGTGCGTGACGTATCCGCATTTCACAGGACTCGGCGGCGACGCGTTCTGGGTAATCGGCGACCGCGAGGGAACCTTGCGCACGCTGTCGGGCATCGGCCAGGCCCCGGCGCAACTGCCCGCGTTCGACGGCGCGATCCCGTTGCGCGGCGCGGCATCCGCGCTCACCACCGCAGCGACCGTCGATGCTTGGCAGCACGCATACGAGGTCAGCAAAGGCGCATGGGGCGGCACACAGTCGTGGTCGTCGCTGTTCGACCGCGCGCTCAACTATGCCGGCGACGGCTTTCCCGTCACGCCGTCGCAGCATTTCTGGCAAAGCCTGCGTGCCGGCGAGCTGAATACGTTGCCGGGCTTTGCGGCAACCTTCGCTCCGCACGGCAGGATTCCCGCTGTCGACGAGCGTTTCACACAACCGGCGTTGGCAAAGAGCATCGAGCGGATTGCCCGTTTCGGCGCACGCGAGTTTTATGAAGGCGAACTGGCGGAGCGCATCGCGCGCGGTTTGCAGCAGGCCGGCTCGCCGCTCACTTCGAGCGATCTCGCTAGAACGCGCGCGCGCGACGAAGCACCGCTGCGGGTCGCGTATCGCGGCGGCGAACTGGTGAGCCTGCGTCCGCCTACGCAAGGCGTGACGACGCTGCAAATCATGGGCACGCTGGATCGCTTCGACATCGGCGCGATTCGCGAAGGGAGTGCCGATTACTATCACCTGCTGGTGGAAGCGGTGAAGTGCGCGTTCGTCGACCGTGACCGCTTTGTATCGGATCCCGAGTTCAACACCGTGCCCGTCGAGCAGATGCTGTCGCCCGCGACGCTCGACGCCCATGCTCGTTCGATCGACCCACATCGAGCGCGCGAGTGGCCACACGTGTTCCATCCGGGCGACACGGTGTTCATCGGCGCGACGGATAGTCAGGGCCGCAGCGTCAGCGTGCTGCAAACGGTCTACTTCGACTGGGGCAGCGGCGTAGTCGCGGGCGATACCGGCATTCTGTGGCACAACCGCGGCGCGTCGTTCAGCACGCACCCCGCGCATCACAACGCGGTGCAGCCGGGCAAGCGCCCTTTTCATACGCTCAACCCCGGCATGTACCTGAAAGACGGCCGCCCGTACCTGCTGTTCGGCACACAAGGCGCCGACGGTCAGCCGCAAACGCTCGCCGCCATTCTCACGCGGCTGATCGACTACGGGATGGACCCGCTCACCGCACTCGCCCGTCCGCGTTTTCTGCTCGGCAAGACGTTCTCCGACACGCGCGATGCGTTGAAGCTCGAAGAAGACGCAGGCGCCGACGTGTTCGCGGCGCTCGCCGCGCGCGGCCACGAGGTGAGCGCGATCCCGACGCAGAGTCCGCTGGCGGGTCACCCTGGTGTGATACGCATCGATGCGGACGGCGCGGTGTCAGGCGCGCACGATCCGCGCAGCGATGGCTGCGCGCTCACCGTGTGATGGATCGGCGCGTGGGTTCTTTCCCGCGTGCTGGTTCACGCGGGCCGTTCAGGTTCGCCTACGTCGCGGCCTATGCAGACGGTCCAGACGCGGTGATTCACCAGCTAACGCAAGCGCGTCTATACGCGCGTTGATCGCTGAACGGGCTAACGCTTGTGCTCCATACGCGTCAACGTCAACGTCAACCCAACGTAAAGCGGTCACGCGTCGTCACATAGTCACTCGCGCCGAAACGGCCCACCGGAAAGTAGTGCTGCAAACGCACGCGCCACGTTTCGGTGTCGATCAATTCGTCGCGCGCATGCAGCCGATGTACGCGGCCAATAAAGATCTGCCGGGTGGTGGTCTCCAGCGTCTCCCATATCGTGCACTCGAAAGCAACCGGCGCTTCGGCAATGCGCGGCGGCGCAACGCACGAGCTCGGCACCGGCGTCAAGCCGACCTCGACAAGTTCGCTAACGCTGGGCGGCAGCCTTTCCCCGCAGCGATGCATTTCTTCGGCGATCGTCTCGTCGGCGAGATGCACGACGAACTCGCCGGTCCGCAAGATGTTGACCGCCGTGTCCTTCAGCGTGCCGTCCGCCACGCGGTTAATGCTGATCATCACGATCGGCGGTTCTTCGCCGAGCATATTGAACATCGAAAACGGCGCGGCGTTGATCGTACCGTCGGCGCCGAGCGTGGTGACGAGCGCGATCGGACGCGGCACGATCAGGCTCGCCATCAGCTTGTAGCGCTGGTATTCGGTGATCGCTTCGAAATCAATTTCCATGTCGGGCCGCCTGGTTCGTAGTCGTGTGTTCAATGATGCCGAGCAATTGGCCGAGGCTTTTTTCGCCGCGCATTCGCGAGGTTTCAATGCGTTCTTCGAGATCGCGCAGATGCGCTTCCATATGCCCCATTGCGCCCGCCGAGTCGCGCGCCTCGATGCAGTCGACGATCGCAGCATGCTCGGCGTGCTCGCACGGCGCATGCCCCGGCGGCTCATACACCCCGACGATCAGCGAACAGCGCGATACCAGTTCCTTCAGATAATTGTGCAGGATCGAATTGCCGGCCAGCGCGGCGATGCGCATATGAAAGCCGCTGGCGAGCGTCGCCCACGAAGGCTGGTCGTAGCGGTGCATGGCGTCATGCTCGCTCGCGAGTTGTTGCCGCAGCGCCTTGATGTCCGTCGCACTCGCGCGCCGCACGGCAAGCTCGACCAGCATCCGTTCGACTGAGCGCCGCGCCTCGAATATCTCGCGCGTTTCCTCGGGCGAGGGCTCGGCGATCACCGCGCCCTTGTTCGGCCGCAATACGACGATGCCGTCATAGGCGAGCTTTTCCAGCACACGACGTACGACCGCGCGGCCCACGCCGAACAGTTGGCACAGTTCAGGCTCCGGTAACTTCGTGCCGGGAATCAAACGATGATTCATCACGCCGTCGAAGATCGACTGATAGATGCGTGCATTGATATCCGTGTCGTCACCGGTGTTTTTCTTCGCGGTGGCCGCGCCGGCTTTCGCGCTCATGCGACGGCCGGGCGCACGATGCCGGCCCGCTCCAGATCGTCCATATGACTCGCGATCTCGCCCGGAGTGGTGATCCACACATCGCCTCGTGCGCGCGCCGTGGCGATATGTTCGAGCGCGCGGCGCAGATGCCGCAACCGGTACGGCTGTCCGACCAGATACGGATGCAGCGCGATGCCCATCACCAGCGCCTGCGCTTGCGCGCCGCGATTGGCCTGTTCGAGCATCTCGTCGAACTGATCGACGATCATGTCGGCGAACGCGCGGCCGTCCATGTGACGGCCCACCATCATCGGCAGATCGTTGAGTTCCTGCGGATACGGGATCGACCACAGCGGCGCGCCACGCGTGGCCATTCGTACGGGGCGGTCGTCGTGACACCAGTTCAACGTGTAGCGATAGCCGGTCTCGGCCAGCAGATCGGGCGTCAGATGCGACTCCGAAATCCACGGCGACAGCCAGCCGTGCGGCGGCGTACCGGATTCTTCCGCGATCCGTTCGCAGCAATGCAAAAGGAGCTCGCGTTCACCGCTTTCGTCGAGGTCGCTCTGCCGGTGCGCGTTCGTGTGGCCGTGGCCGATCAGTTCATCGCCACGCGCGACGCAAGCCTCGATCAGCTCAGGACAGTGATCGTAGAGCGCGGTATTGATCAGCGTGCCCGCGGGCAGCGCGAGCTGATCGAACAGTTCAATGCAGCGCCACGCGCCGACGCGATTGCCGTACTCGCGCCAGCTATGGTTCAGCACATCCGGTTGCGGCGAGAGCGGACCGAGTGCCGCACCGAGGCCTTCGCCGAACGCAAAGTGCTCGATGTTAAAGCCAAGATAGACCGCGAGTCCGGTGTCGCCAGGCCAGCGGAACGCGTCACTATCGGTGATCGGGCGGTAGGCAAAGCGGCCATGCGTGGCAAGCGATTGACGCGCGCGGTTCACTGCTACGGGCATGTTCCGTGTGTCGTTCATGAGCAGGAAATCGTGGATGTCGAAAAGCGCCACGACACGTAATGGATGAACCGGATTGGTCGGTTCATGCCCCGAGACGGATCGAAGACGCACCGTGATCGCGCAATCCCATCCTTCTGATCGCGAACGATCGACGCTGCGGATCGTTTGCAATATGTGAGCCAACTCGTAGACGTTAAGCACAACGGTACGTCGGCAATCGCGAGCGTCACAATTCGATGGATGGCACACGTCTTGCGTTTGCATGGCTTCGCATGGGCGGCGCATTGGTTTTGACGCGTGCCCCACTGTTCGCCGTTCACGAGGACACATCCTTCATGATTCAGCCTGCTTCAACGGTGCTCGAAACCAAAGCCGCCGATATCGAACTGGTCCACGTGTCAAAGCAATATGGCGATTCGCTAGCCGTCGACGCGATCGACCTGCGCATCGCCGGCGGCCAGTACTGTTGCCTGCTCGGCCCATCCGGGTGCGGCAAGACCTCGACCTTGCGCATGATCGCCGGGCATGAATCCGTCACTGAAGGTGACATTCTGATCGCGGGCCGCAACGTCACGCGCGCCGAACCCGCCGCGCGCGGCACCGCAATGGTGTTTCAGAACTACGCGCTGTTCCCGCATCTGAGCGCGCTCGACAACGTCGCGTTCAGCCTGAAGGTGCGCGGCGTCGCGAAGGACGTGCGGCGCAAGCGCGCCGCCGAACTGCTCGAACTGGTCGCGATGTCCGCGTATGCCGATCGCAAACCAGCCCAGTTATCCGGCGGCCAGCAGCAACGCGTGGCACTCGCGCGCGCGTTACTGAATCAACCGGGCTGCCTGCTACTCGACGAACCGCTCTCCGCGCTCGACCCGTTTCTGCGTGTGCAGATGCGCGCCGAACTCAAGCGTTGGCAGAAGGATCTCGACATTACCTTCGTGCATGTCACGCACTCGCAGGAAGAAGCGATGGCGCTGGCCGATCTCGTCGTGGTGATGAGCCATGGCCGTATCGAGCAGAGCGGCACACCGCACGAAGTATTCAACCGTCCGCGTACCGAATTCGTGGCCCGCTTCCTCGGCGGCCATAACGTCTTCAATACGAATGGCCACCTGTTTACCGTGCGCGCCGACCATCTGCGCGTGGTGCCGCACGGCGTCACGCCGGTGCAGAACGCCGGCGGCGAGAGCGGCCTGACACGCATTGGCGGCGTGCCCTGCAGGGTCCGTGAAGCCGAATACCAGGGCACGCATCTGCGCATGACGCTCGACCCGCTCGACGGCTCGCCCGAATTGATCTCGCTCGTGAGCGACGGCGACTACGACGCGACACGGCTCGGTCCCGACGCGCGCGTGGTGATCTGGTGGAACGAGCGGGACGCGCATCCGCTGGCAGCCTGAGTGCTTGCATCGCAGCGGATCGCATTGCAGTGAACCGAACGCCGAATAAGCGCGAATTGAACGTCAACTGAGGAGAAAGCAATGAGTGAAACGAACGAGAGCCCGGCAGTGGCCGCAACCGATGTGAAGGAAAAAGGGCTGTCGCGCCGCACGTTCATCAAGGGCGCGGTGGCGGCGGCCGGCATTGCCGGCTTTCCGTACGTGCATGCGCAGGAAAAGATCACGTTGCGCTACCTCGGCACCGCGGTCAATCAGAGTGCCGACATCGCGAAGAAATTCAAGGAAGACACCGGCATCGAGATTCAATACGTGCCAGTGACCACCGACGACGTCGCCAAGCGCATCATCACGCAACCCAACTCGTTCGATATTGTCGACACCGAGTACTTCGCGCTCAAGAAGCTGATTCCGGCCGGCACGCTCGCGGGCATGGACGCCAAACGCATCAAGCTCGCCGACAAGATCACGCCGGTGTTGACGCGCGGTGAAGTCAACGGCAAGACGATCGGCGACCAGGGCACCGCGCCAAAGAAGGTGATGTTCCTGACCGGCCCGCGCTCGACCGAGTTCTCAGCGAAGCCGACCGAATGGATGACGCTGATCCCCACCACCTATAACGCGGACACGCTCGGCATTCGTCCCGACCTGATCAAGCGTCCGATCGACAGTTGGGCAGAACTGCTCAACCCGCAGTTCAAAGGCAAGGCGGCGCTGCTGAACATTCCCGCGATCGGCATCATGGATTCGGCGATGGCGATCGAGGCGATGGGTCACATGAAATACGGCGACAAAGGCAATATGACCAGGGCCGAGATCGACCAGACCATCAAGATCCTGATCGACGCCAAGCATGCTGGCCAATTTCGCGCGTTCTGGAAGGACTTCAACGAAAGCGTGAACCTGATGGCCTCGGGCGAAGTGGTGATCCAGTCGATGTGGTCGCCGGCGGTGACGAAGGTGCGCACGATGGGCATCGCGTGCAAATTTCAGCCGCTCAAGGAAGGCTATCGCTCGTGGGCCTCGGGCTTCGGCTTTCCGCGCTCGCTGCAAGGCAAGAAGCTCGACGCCGCGTACGAATTCGTCAACTGGTTCCAGGACGGCTGGGCCGGCGCCTACCTGATGCGCCAGGGCTACTACCCCGGCGTGATCGAGACCGCGAAGACGCACATGCAGCCGTACGAATGGGACTACTGGATCGAAGGCAAAGCGGCCGCGCAGGACATCAAGGCGCCGGACGGCCAACTGCTCGAAAAGGCCGGCGCCGTGCGGGACGGCGGTTCATACACCCAGCGCATGAGTGCGATTGCGTGCTGGAACGCGGTGATGGACGAGAACATCTACATGGTTCAGAAGTGGAACGAGTTCATCGCGGCCTGATCGACGCCGCGGTTCGATGTGCTTGCCGAGGTGTGACGCGCCGGCAAGCACGGCTCCTTGAGGAGCGTAGTCATTTCTCGTTCTCGCGCAGCGATGCGCCGCGCAGTCATTCGATACACACCCGCCCATGGCAACCATCGACCTTCCCTCGCACGCGCAGGACACGACCGTCAAACATCGCCGCGCACCGGCATGGTTGCAGGCGACGCCGCTGTCGCTGACCTTCCTGCTGTTTTTCATCGTGCCGCTGGTCATCACGCTGATCGTCAGTTTCTGGGACTTCAACGAATACCAGATCATTCCCGCGTTCACGCTGAAGAACTACGCGGCGATCTTCAACGGCTGTTCGTCGATGACGGACGTTTGCGTGACCTTCAAGACGTACTGGTCGACGCTCAAGTTCTGCGCGATCGTGTGGGCAATGACCTTGCTGCTGGGCTTTTCGATCGCCTACTTCCTCGCGTTTCACGTGCGCACGACGAGCATGCAGACGGTGCTGTTCCTCGTCTGCACGATTCCGTTCTGGACCTCCAACGTGATCCGGATGATTTCGTGGATGCCGCTGCTCGGCCGCAATGGCCTCGTCAATCAGGTGCTACTCGGCGCACATCTGATCGACCAGCCGCTCGAATGGCTGCTGTACTCTAACTTCTCGGTGGTGCTCGCGTTCGTCCATCTCTACACGTTCTTCATGATCGTGCCGATCTTCAACGCGATGATGCGCATCGAGCGGTCGCTGCTCGAAGCCGCGCGCGATGCCGGTGCGAGCGGCTGGCAGGTGGTACGCGACGTGGTCCTGCCGTTGTCGAAGACGGGCATCGTAATCGGCTCGATCTTCGTGATCACGATCGTCATGGGCGATTTTCTGACCGTCGGCGTGATGGGCGGGCAACAGATTGCATCGGTGGGCAAGGTCATTCAGGTGCAGACCGGCTACCTGCAATTTCCCGCCGCGGCAGCCAATGCGATCATTCTGCTCGCCGTCGTTCTGATGATCGTGTGGGGTTTGACGCGGGTCGTCGATATCCGCAAGGAGCTGTGAAAATGCAGGCCATTCGCGGCAAACATCGGGAACGCCGTCCAGCCAGTTTCTACTGGCTTGCGCTGCTGTTCGGCCTGTTCGTGCTGTTCTTGTATGGGCCGGTGATTACGATATTCATTCTGTCCTTTCAGGGCCCCGAGGGCGGCCTGACGTTTCCGATGCGCGGTGTCTCGCTGCATTGGTTCGCCGCGTTGCGCGACGGCGTCGGCGATGTTGATATTTGGAGCGCGTTCGGACGATCCGTGCGGCTCGCGCTGGCGGTCACGGTGCTGACGGTGTTGTTTTCAGTGGCGGCGGGCCTCGCCTTTCGTCGAAAGTTTCGCGGCGACACGGCGGTGTTCTACGTGTCGGTCGCGAGTCTGATCATGCCGTCCATCATTGTTTCGCTTGGGATCGGTTTGACGTTCCGGCTGCTCGATAATGGGGTGAAGTACCTCGCGTCGACATGGGGGTATCAATCGTTTTCCGATAGCTATACGACGTCGATGGGACTGTTCACCTCCGCGCTCGGAGCGCATTTGACGTGGACGCTGCCGTTCGGTTTGTTGGTGATGTTCGCGGTGTTCAACCGCTTCAATCCGGCCTATGAAGAGGCGTCGCGCGATCTGGGCGCGACGCCGTGGCAGAGTTTCCTGCATGTCGTGCTGCCGATCATCGGACCGTCGGTGGTCGGCGTCGCGATGTTCGGCTTCACGCTGTCATGGGACGAGATCGCTCGCACCTCGCAGGCGATCGGCGATCAGAACACGCTGCCGCTCGAGCTTCAGGGGCTCACCACGTCGGTGACGACACCGGTCATATATGCGCTCGGCACGATGACGACGGTGTTGTCGTTGACCGTCATGGGCGGGTGTCTGCTTGCGGTGAGGTTGTTGGCGCGTCGGCGCGCAGTGGCAGGGTTGTAATAACTCGTGGCGTGGCCGCGTGGCGAGGGCCAAGCCGTTCTCCGATGGGTCAAACAACACTCGATTTCTGCCGGCGGGCCTTGCATGCGCTCTGGCAGGAGCCGGGCCGCGCGCTGCGGCGGCGATCTGCGGCAACGATCACATTGCGATGGGCGTTTTGCGGGAGGCAGAAGAACTTGGTATCGCGATTCCTGAGCAGCTTCCGGACACCGGCTTCGACGGTCTCGCGATCGCGCGCGAAGCGCGGCCGCCCCTGACGACGGTGCACGTGGACACGCGCGAGATCGGCACGCTCGCCCGAAGCATCTGCTCGATGCGCTGGATGGGCGAGCGACGCAACATGCGCTCTTCGAAGGAACTCAATTCAAACGATGATCTCGCATGACTCGTCGTCGCCAACGTCGGCACGATCGCCGGTGAGCCGCCTCACATCGAACTCGAGCTCGACGGCCTCACCGTGAGTGGTGGCTTGCGCATAGTACCGGTTCGGTGCGGGAAAGACGCCCGTCTTCACTTCTATCAGGAATGGCCCCTCGTGTTGCATCGCTTCGCTGAGGGCTGCTTCCAGCTCGTCAAGGTGCTCGACATTGCGCGCCGCTACACCGAGCGAAGACGCAAAAGCCGTCCAGTTATGGCCGGGCAGCCGGGTGAACTGTTCTGAAATCGAACCATTGCCGACCGCGTCGATATGGATTGCGCCATGTGCGGCGTTATTCAAAACGACATAAATCACCTTGACGCGATATCGGGCTGCGGTCTGAATTTCTATTCCATGCATCATCATGCAACCGTCACCGGTCACGACAACGCACGGCCGTTCTGGTGCAGCAAGCTTGACGCCGATTCCAGCGGCAATAGCCCACCCCATCGGCGCGAGAGAACTCGACGAAAAATAGTTGCCCATTCCCGACGAAAGCCAATAGTGAGCCATGAAGATTCGATGAGCACCGGAGTCCACGACGACATTGCTGTCCTTCGGCAGTAGCCGGCACAGACGCTTCACCACGTCCCCAGGATAGAGCCGTTGATCGCTATCTGAGACCCGCCCTCCGGCTTGCTCGAATTGATAGTCGTACAGCGCAGTCGTGTTGAGGTCGGCCACCCATGCCTTTCTTTTTTCCAGCACCTGCCGGAACCCGGCGCCCGTTTCCACCTTCTTTTCTGCCAGCAAGCGGAAGGACGCGCCAATACCAGAGAAAATCGTTCCTTGAGCGATGTGGCCAGTAGCGGGCGGATCGAAGCTGTCGTCGAAGACGATCACCTCTTTGCCCGCGAGCAACTTTCTGCTCCAGTTCATGCTGTCGCGTTGATTCAGGTCGCTGCCGAACACGATCAGGGCGTCGAGTTCGTCGGTGTTGATCGCGCGAACCGCCCTGGAGTGGCTGGCGAATCCATAGACGCCGAGCGCGAGGGGGTGCTCCTCAGGAAACGCCCCCTTTCCTGAAAGCGTCGTCGCAACAGGTATATGGAATTTTTCGGCTACCTCGAGAAGTGCCTGTGCCGTTCGCGCGTCGTTGCCACGGCTTCCGATCAGAAACGCGACCCTCTTCGACCCGAGCAGGTACTGGTCGCACAAGGCATCCAACGCTGCGCGGTTGGCGGGGACTTCGCGTGCGTTGAATTCGCTTTGGAGGTAGGGGGTGCGCGCGGCCGCATGACTACCCGGAACATCCTGTTGCTGAACGTCGACGGGAATGCTGATAAATGATCGCGCTCGACGCATCCAGTTCAACCCGTCCATCGCGCGGCGCATTTCGGCCTGAATGTTTTCCTTGTTCTTGAGATCGACGACATCTTCTACCAGTCCTCTTACCACGCCGCTTTCGAAGATGCCACCCTGCGTACCATCCTGGAACGCGCCTTTACCTTCCGCTTTCGACGAAACTCCGCCGGCGATATAGAGCACCGGAATCCGGTCTGCTTGGGCGGCCGCCATGCCGGGCACGAAATTCATCGTGCCCGGCCCAGAAATTCCGACACAGACGCCGAATTTCCGGCTCGCCCGCGCATAACCGTCCGCCATGAAAGCGCTGCCGGTTTCATGGGCGCCGACGATCGCGCGGATCGTCGGCGATTCGTCGATGGCCTTGAGCAGCGGGTAGATCAGCTTCCCGGGGACCAGAAAGACATGATCGATGTTTGTTACTTCCAACGATTTCACGACCGTTTTCGATACATTGAGAGACGCGTGCGATCCCATAGTTTTTGGTCACGATCCGAACAGAACCCGTTAGTCGAATCTCGCCGTTTCTCATCCGGTCGTCACGTGTAGCAGCTTGCATGGACTAAGTGACGAAGCCTGCGTCAACCGGCATGGAGACGGCGAGACGGCCTTTAGTGCGCTGCACACTGACTGCAGTCGCATCTCGCGTTGCTTCTTCGAACCCGCGTCATCGGCGAGCCCGTGTCTCCATCCATGTCGCTTCCTCCCCGGCGACCTCACGGCTCGCATGCGCCGGTCCAGTCGCCGAAGGCAATGGCTCGAGGGGTTGCCACTCGTGCGCAGCGTTTAGCTCGCTGCGTCAGCCCGCTTCGCCCCTAGTCGTTTTTCCTGTACGTTCGCCCGCGAAAGAACGAACGACTTTCGCTGCCTATGCGGTGATGGCAGCCGAGGACGCTGAATGTCGCGGCGGCATCCGCTGTGGATCCCTGCGAGGCGTCATCGCTTGCGATGCACTTGCCTGTCCGCCGGCGACCTTGAAGAAAGACACCGCGTCCCGGAGGCTTTCTGCCTGCTGCGCCATGTTCTGTGCTGCGGCCGAAGCTTCTTCCACGAGCGCAGCGTTCTGCTGGGTGACCTGGTCCATCTGGTTAACTGCCTGATTCACCTGCTCGATACCGCTGCTCTGCTCGCTCGATGCCGACGAAATCTCGCCCACGATGTCCGTCACGCGCTTTACCGACGTGACGATCTCCTTGATCGCTCCACCAGCCTCTTCGACGAGCATCGAGCCAGCCTCCACCCGGCCGACCGAGGCGGAGATCAACTCCTTGATTTCCTTTGCAGCGGTAGCGCTGCGCTGCGCGAGCGTGCGGACTTCACCGGCGACCACAGCGAAGCCACGTCCCTGTTCACCAGCGCGAGCCGCCTCGACCGCAGCGTTCAGCGCCAGGATGTTGGTCTGGAAGGCGATGCCCTCGATCGCACCAATAATCTCGGACATCCTGGTCGAACTGGCGGTGATGTCGCGCATCGTCTCGACCACCCGCCCGACAATTTCGCCGCCCCGCTGCGCGACGTTCGAGGCGGTGCCCGCGAGCGTTGCGGCCTGCTTCGCATTGTCCGTGTTGTGACGGACCGTTGCGGTCAGCTCTTCCATGCTCGATGCCGTTTCTTCAAGCGAGGCCGCCTGCTGCTCCGTGCGGCTCGACAGATCCTGATTACCTTGCGCGAGCTGCGCACTTGCTGCGGCCACACCTTCGGCGTTCTCGCGCACGTCCGAGACGACCCGCATCAGGGCATCGCACATTGCCTTCAGCGATGCCATCAGGCTGCTGGTGTCGCCGGGACGCAGATCGATCCTGACATTCAGGTCACCGGCAGCGACGCTTCTGGCGAGCGCCGCGGCCGTCGCCGGTTCCGTTCCCAACTGACGCGTCACGCTACGCATCATCCAGACTCCAATTCCCAGGCCGATCAACACGGACATCGCCACCAGAACAAACATCAGATTGCGGCCTTCACCGTATACCGCGTCGTTGGCCTCGGCGGTTTTTTGCGCATCGCCCTGTTTGAGAACCACGAGGTTGCCCATCAGGACCAGGGTCCTGAAGCCCTTATGGTGGTACTCGCCCAACAGGTAATCAGTCAGCCCGTCCCGGTCCTGTGGCCCGGCTGCATTGATCCTGGCTTTGAATTCGTTGAACGCCTGGATGTAGTCCTGCCAGCCCTGGTCGAGTTCGGTGAAGGTGGCCTTGCCCTTCTCCGTGTAGACGAGGGGTTCCGCCTGGTTAAGGTGATCGCGTGCCGAAGCGAGGGCTTTTTCGGCCTGACCCATCGAGGTAGTCCGCTGCTCAGGCGTCGGAGCGAGGATGGCATTGCGCAGGTATGTACCGACTCTCAGGACGTCGGCGTTTGCCTGCTGAATGAGGTTGAGCCCGACGAGATCCTGCCGATAGGTTTTGTCTGCGTTTGCACTGATTTGCGACATATTGCGCAGGCCAATTGCACTGACGATGGCACTGATGGTCGAGACCAGCACAAAGGCGGTGATCAGTTTGGCGCCGAGTTTCATATTGCTGAAATTCATAATTCGCTTTCTCAGGACAACAATGGAACCGCAAGTGCGCCCCGAGTTGCGAGCAGATGCACCTCATCCCTACTTGCGATTGACGTCTGACAAGCAGCGCCGGTCTGGACGACCGGGACCCTGCCAGAACCTCACATAAGGGTTAACGGCAATGCCGCAGCATTCTTCAGATCAATTGTTCAAGCCAAGAATTTCTTTAAGTTTTCTTTCGCGATGAAAGGAAGTCGGCAAAGGAATTCCACCGGGCTTGATCCGCAGAACCGATAGCAGGAGTGCGGCGTCTGACGCAAGGGACAAAGCATCAAGCGCGCGATCGGTCCGGCAACGGGTGACTGTTACGACGATGTTGCGAAGTCGCTGACAACGTTGTTCCAAACTGACGCGGCCAGGTAATCGCACTTCTCATTTTCATCTAGCGGTTTAAAGTCATCTTTAAAAATCTAGATTAATAGTGAAATTCAAAATTCCTCATCAATCTATACCTGCCTGCCCGCAAAGCCTTGCCGCGATTGGCTCAACATTCTCCATCACGAATTTCTCCCGGTAAGCGCGGATACCTCCACCCGCGTTGCTCACCTTGAGTTTCATCATCCGTCGCGCTACATTGCCGCTCGCAGCATTCCGCACGGACTCCTGCGCACTCTGTAACTCGTACGTAAGGAAGCTCCGATGGGGCAACAGGCGGAAGGCAACGACGACACTCCCTGCAGCCCGGCCGGCCGCGACGCGTTCGCGCCGGTCGCAAGGGCCGCCGCGTTGCTGGTCGCAGCGCTCGCCACGCTGAGCGCCGTCTACTTCCTGCCCGTAGACCAGCGCTGGTGCGCGCCGCTCGCCAGCGCATGGTGCAACGTGCTCGTCGTCGCGATCGGCGTGCTGCTCGCCGATCGTGCACGCCGCCGTCCGCCGCAGGGCTCGGCGGCCGGCCTGCTCAAGAACTGGCTGCGCAGCGCATTCAGCCGCAAGCAGGAGGCGCAGCAAGTCGACAATCCGTGGCCGGCGATCGCCGCCGCGATCGACTGGCGGCCGTGGGCCGTCACCGCCGGCGGTGCGTTCTCCGTCGCGCTTGCCGCGCTCGCGTGGCAGCCCACCTCACCCGCGATGCTGGTTCGCGCAATGGCTGCGCCCGAACCCACGCTCGCGGCCGGTGCGGCCTGCATCGTCCTCGCCTTTCTTACACTGGTCGCCGAACGCCATCATGCGGCGGCCGCCAGCGGTTCGGCGGTATCCGCGTCGCTCACCCGGGTGTTGCGCGTCGCGCTCGTCACCGCGCTCGCGGGTGCGCTGGCCGCCGCATGGTTCGCATTCCGGCACCTCACGGCCGACTGGCTCGTGCAGGCGGTCGCGCTGCTCAATGCAGCCGTCGCCGCCGAACTGGCCCTGCGCGGCGTGCTGTCGTGGTTTGCGGTGCCGCGCGGCGCCGTCGTGCCAACCAGCGCGATCGCCGGGCTGCTGAGCCGGCGCCCGTCGCCATTCGCGTCACTCGGCGCCGAACTGCGCCATCGGTACGGCGTCGATCTGCGGCAGAGCTGGGGCTGGCGCAGCTTCGTGCGGCTGCTGCCCGGCGCGCTGGCCGCCACCGTTGCGTGCGCGTGGCTGCTCACCGCCGTCGTCGTGCTGAACCCGGAGCAGCGCGCGGTATATGAACGGTTCGGCGCGCCGGTCGCGGTCTGGCAGCCGGGCCTGCACGTCGGTTTGCCCTGGCCGTTCGGGCGCGCGCGCATCGTCGACAACGGCGCGGTGCACCAGGTCGCGATCGCGGGTAGCGCGAATGACGGTAGCGCCGATACGACGTCCGTGCCAGCCGATGGCCCGACGCCCGAACGCCTCGACCGTCTGTGGGATGTGCCGCATCCGTGGGAAACCACCCAGGTAATCGCCGGCGCGAACGGCGACCGCCAGAACTTCCAGATCGTCAACGCCGACGTCCGGGTGGACTACCGGCTCGGGCTGACCGATGCCGACGCGCGCGCGGCGCTCTATCGCACGATCGACCCGGAAAGCACGGTGCGCACGAGCGCCAATCGCGAACTCGTGCACTACCTCGCGTCGCATACGCTCGAATCGCTGCTGGAAACAAATCAGGCCGCGATGGCCGATCAGTTGAAGCGCGCGATCCAGCAACAGATCGACCGGCTGCAAAGCGGCGTCGACGTGATCGCGGTCGTGATCGAGAGCGTGCATCCGCCGACCGGTGCGGCCGCTGCTTTCCACGACGTTCAGGCCGCGCAGATTCGCGCGCAGGGCAGTGTGGCGCAGGCACGCGGCTTCGCGGCCGGCCTGCTCGGCAACGCGCAGCAGCAGGGGCTCGAACGGGTCGCGCAGGCCGAAGCGCAGGCTGGCGACATGGTGTCGTCGGCGCGCGTGCAGCAGATCGATTTCGACGCCGATCTGGTCGCGTACCGGCTCGGCGGCCCCGCGTTTCCGTTCGAGTATTACCTCGACCGGCTGCAACGCGGCCTGCGCAACCCGCGCATGACGGTCGTCGACGACCGGCTTGCCGACGGCACGCGGGCGACCGTCGATCTTCGCAATACTCCTGCCGGCGATCTGGCCGGCATCCATTGACATGTCGCGGCGATATCCGCACGGGCGGCGCAACACGGCGGCAGGCCGTGCCGCCGCCCCGCACGCGGACGACGCCGCACCCGGGGCGACATCGTGAGTCTGTTTCATTCGCACGCGCATGATCATGCGCACCACGGCCATGGCCACGGCCACCACCACGCGCATCACGGCGCACCGCAGCCGCCCGGCGCGTTCCGCCTGCGCGTCGCCATCGCGCTGCTGTGTGTGCTGGTCGCGCTCGCGGTTGCGAGTTTGGTGCAGGTGCGCGCCGGCGAGGCATCGGTCGTCACGCGCTTCGGGCGGCCCGTGCGGGTGCTGCTCGAACCCGGGCTCGCGTGGCGCCTGCCTGCGCCGATCGATGCGGTGACGCCCGTCGACCTGCGCCTGCACACCACGTCGAGCGGCCTGCAGGACGTCGGTACCCGCGACGGGCTACGCATCATCGTCGAGGCGTACGTCGCGTGGCGCGTGCCAGCCGATGCGCGCGACATCGGGCGCTTCATGCGCGCAGTCGGCAACGAGCCGGACGAAGCGGCGCGGCAGATCCGCTCGCTCGTCGGCTCCGCGCTGCAAACGACGTCCGCCGGATACGATCTGGCGTCGCTCGTGAACACCGATCCGGCCCAGGTGAAGCTCGGTGAATTCGAAGATGCACTGCGCCGGCAGATCGACGCGCAGCTTTATGCGGCTTACGGGGTGCGCGTTGCCCAGGTCGGGCTCGAACGGCTCACGCTGCCGGCCGCCACGCTTGCCGCGACGGTCGACCGGATGAGCGCCGAACGCGAGACCGTCGCCGCGCAGCGTACCGCGGACGGCAATCGCGAGGCCGCTCAGATCCGCTCGGACGCCGAGCGCGACGCGCGCATCGCGCTGGCCGATGCGAACGTGAAAGCGGCCGGCATCGAAGCGCAGTCGCGCAAGGACGCGGCCGACATCTACGGCAAGAGCTATGCGGGTAACCCGCACCTGTACACGATGCTGCGTTCGCTCGACACGCTGAACGCGGTGGTCGGCACCAATACGAACCTGATCCTGCGCACCGACGCCGCGCCGTTCCGCGTGCTCGTGCAGGGCCCGACCGACGGGTCGGGGCAGGCGCCGCCGGCACCCAAAGCGCACAAGGCCGCGCGATGAGCGAGCCGTCCGCACCGCCGCTCGGGCCGGGCGCGCAGGCCGTGCGCCTGTCGTTCTGGTTCATCGCCGCGCTCGCGGTGCTCGCCGCAGGCACATGGGCCGGCTCGAACATCCGGCGGATTCCGGCGGACAGCCGCGCGGTCGTAATGCGTTTCGGCGCGCTCGTGCGCACCCAGGACTCCGGGCTCGTGATCGCGTGGCCGCAGCCGTTCGAATCGGTCCTGCTCGTACCGGGCGCCGCGCGTGTGCTCGAGCAGCGGATCCGCTCGCTCGACCGCGATCCGCGGGCGCTCGCGCCATCCGCGCAGGGTGTCGCCCGATTGCCCGACGCGTTGGCCGGTTCAGGCTACGTGCTGACCGGCGACGGCGGCGCGGTCGCGTTGAGCGCGGTGCTCTATTACCGGGTCAGCGATCCGTACGCGTATGTGCTGCAGCGGGACCGTCTCGATGCGGCGCTCGAGCGGATCGTGTCCGCGTCGGCCGTCGAGGTCGCGGCGACCCGCGATCTCGACGCGATTCTGGTCGCGCGGCCCGAGCAACTGGCCGCCGACCGGCAGATGGCCGCGCGTCGCGAACGGTTGCGCGGCGATCTCGCCGACGCGATCGCGCGGCACCTGCGCGCACTCGACGCGGCGCACGCGGGGCTCGGCGTCGAAGTTGCGCGCGTCGACGTGCAGCCCGCGTTTCCCGGCGCGGCGGCCGACGCGTTCAACGCGGTGCTGACGTCGCTGCAGGTCGTCGAGCGCACCATCGCCGAAGCACGCACCGCCGCCGAACAGCGGCGCCAGGACGCACAGCAGGATGCCGACCGGATCGTGCAGGACGCGCAGGCCCACGCGGCCGAACGCGTCGCGAACGCGCAGACCGACACGCTCGAAATCCGGCAACTCGCTGCAACGCTCCGCGAGAAGGGCGATCCGGGGCTGCTGGCACGGCTGTATCGCGATCGCGTGCAGCGCGTGCTGTCGAAAGCCGGGCGCGTGACGACGATCGATCCGCACGACACCTCGAACCTGATCCTGCCCGGAAACGCCCGATGAATTCGCTCGCCGAACCGGCCACGCAGCCGGACGCCGCTCCCGCAGGTACGACGGCCTACGCGCTGTCCTCCGACGAGCGCCGCACGATCACGGGGCAGATCGCGCTGGCGCTGCTCGCGGGCGGCCTGCTCGTGCTGTCGTTCGCGTCGCGCATGCTGTGGGGCGGCGGAGAAACGCTCGCGCAACTCCTCGCCGCGCTCGCATCGCTGATCGTCGCGGGGCCGGTGTTCGCGAGTGCGTGGCACAGCCTGCGTGCGCCGAGCCTGCACGGCGTGACCGATCGCCTGATCGCGCTCGCGATGCTGGCCGCGTGGGCGATCGGCGACATGACGACGGCCGCGCTGCTGCCGATCGTGATGACGTTCGGCCATGCGCTCGAAGAGCGCAGCGTGCTGGGCTCGCAGGAAGCCATCCGCGCGCTCGGCCGGCTGACGGCCGGCCGTGTGCGCCGCATCGGCGCCGACGGCAGCGTGGTCGAAGTCGCGTACGACGCGTTGCGCGCGGGCGACCGCATCGAAGTGGTGGCCGGCGCCCGCATTCCGGTCGACGGCATCGTGATGGCGGGCACGTCGAGCGTCGACAACGGGCCGATCACCGGCGAATCCGTGCCGCACGACATCGATGCGGGCAGCGCCGTTTATGGCGGCGCACTGAATCTCGACGGCGTGCTCCGCATCGAAGTCACTCACACCGGCAAGGATTCCACGCTCGGCAAGATCATCGCGCTGATGCAGCATGCGGAGCAGGCGAAACCGCCCGTCACACAGGTCCTCGAGCGGCACATGGGCATGTATCTCGCGCTCGTCCTGCTGATCGCGGCGATCGTCTGGTTCACGTCCGCGAATGCATCGGCGATGCTCGCGGTCATCGTGGCCGCGTGCCCGTGCGCGCTGGTGCTCGCCGCGCCGTCCACGGCCATTGCCGGGATCGCGGTCGGCGCGCGGCACGGCATCCTGTTTCGCAATGCCGCGTTCCTCGACAAGACCGCCGAGGTCGATTCGCTCGTGATCGACAAGACGGGCACGCTCACCCGCGGGGAATTGCAGGTCCGGCAGGTGTGGCTGCAGCCCGGTGTCGACGCCGCGCAGGCGCGTGCGCTGGCCGCGCGGCTCGGCGAAAGCAGCGCGCATCCGGCGAGCCGCGCGCTAGTCCGTGATGCCGCCGCGTCCGGCCTCACGGGCGCCGCTGTTGCGCCGTTCGAACGCACGCGGGAATTGCGCGGGCTCGGCGTCGTCGCCGACACGCCGGCCGGCACGGCGGTACTCGGCCGGCCCACGCTGCTGGCCGACCATGCCGGTGACTTGCCGCCGGCCCCTGACGGTTTCGACGGGCCGCTCGTCGGACTCGTGCTCGGCGGGCGGCTGCTCGCGTGGTTCGGTTTTGCCGACACGCTGCGGCCCGACGCGCGCGAAGCGCTCGCCGAGTTGCGGACGCTGGGCCTCGCGCGGCAAACGCTGCTGACGGGCGACCTCGAGCGCGTCGCCAGCAAAGTCGCGGCCGAGACGGGTATCGAGGCGGTGGTCGCACAGGCGCTGCCGCACGACAAGCTCGACTACGTGATGCGTGAGATCGGCGCGGGCCTGCATCCGCTCGTCGTCGGCGACGGGCTGAACGACGTGCTGGCGATCAAGGCCGGCTCGACGAGCATCGCGATGGGCGAGCGCGGCGTCGACATTGCGATCGCGTCGGCCGACATCGTGCTGCTGGGCGACGATCTGCGGCGGATTCCGACCTGCATCCGCCTCGGCCGGCAATGCCGGCGCACGGCGACGACCAATGCGGCGATCGGCCTCGCGTGGACGCTCGCGGTGATCGCGCTCGCCGCGACCGGCATGCTCGGCGCAGTGTGGGCCGCGATCCTGCACAACGTCGGCACGTTCATCGTGATCGCCAACGCGGGCCGTCTGCTGCGGATCGACGACTCCCATAGCTCGGCGTTCGCTCCTTAGCTTCTGTCCAGGACCAGCCACGCCATTTAACGGTCGCGCCAGCTACTCAGTCGGGTCTGAATAGTTTGAAGAGCCGCGCGCATGACCGGAGGGACATATCCAGCCCGTCGGGCTCTCGATCGGGTCAGCTGGGCTTGCATGGCGGCGATAACGGACACTTCTCACCGATAGCCTGCCGGTTGTCGCTCGAAAGCCGCTCTTCTAGCGTCAGAGGCTCTGATGTGATGGACGACTCCCGCGACCTAGCGCGCGTTGATGCCAGAGTGGAGAAGTCGTGACGTCCACGGCAAAGGAGCGTTCATCATGAAGAGAGCGACTATCGGACTGGATCTGCGTGTTGCCTCACGGGAAGATGTCACTCCAGCCTAATTGTCGCGCAATCGATTCGCCGCGCTGGACGCAAGGCAAGTGCTGATGATCCTTGACCGACGGGCTGCGGATATCAAACACGCTGCCCGCTTGATCCCAGTCTCACCAGCGCGCGGGCGTGATCTCACAGCCGGTAAAATGAGCGGGCTGTTTCTCCAAAGATCGCCGCCCGGTCTTCCTTGGCGAGACTGGAGGACAGTCGTTCGACGCATGCGTGCCACGACGCGTAATCGCCGTTCAGATTCAGGACCGGCCAGTCGCTCCCCCACATCAGGCGCTCAGCGCCAAATCGCGAGAGCAGAAAAGCGAAATATGGCGAGAACGCATCGTCGGCATAACCCGGATCTGCCTCTGTCACCATGCCGGAGAGCTTGCACACCACGTTGTTCATCTCGGCGAATTCGCCCATCCAGCGAGCCCACTCAACCCAGTCTTCCCCTACACGTACGCGCGTGGTTGTTCGCACACTTCCCTGACCGTCGGGCAGACGAGGCTTGGCGACGTGATCGATCACAATCCGCAACTCGGCATGTCGAGCTGCAAACCTGGCGAGATATGGTAGATGACGCACGTAAACCAGCGCATCGAACGCCAGGTCGTGCCTGACTATCGCGGCAACAGCCGGATCTAATTCAGGATTTGCAATCCAGTCGTCGTCGGGCAGATCCTGCAGCATGGGTCTGACACCCTTGAACTTCGGCTCACGAGCCAGCCTCTCGATGAGGGTCGGTGCGTCGGGGTCAAGCATTGGAACCCAGCCCACGACACCTCCAACGAGTGGATCGTCCGCGACCAGCTCCAGCAGATACAGCGTTTCATTCATCGTCGGTGCGGCCTGCACGACAACGGTCTTGTCAACGCCCGCCGCCTGCGCAAGTGGCGCAAGGTCCGATGGCAAAAAGTCTCGCCATAGTGGAGCGAGATCAGGGGTGAGCCAGCCATAGTCGCTTCGCGCAGTCGTCCAGAAGTGCTGATGTGCATCAACCTTCATGACCGTCCTTCTCCCAATTAGTGCATCGATTGACTGGAGAGTTAATGATGACGTTGTATCGCGTATGTAATACGCAGATCAAAGTCAGCCGTCAGCTTTGACTGGAGTGCCAGGCATGAATATGTATGCCAGTCAGCGGGCCGCCGTCGGAAGATCGATGTTTCCTTCCGTTCCCGCTAAATCCGTCTTCTTCATGCGCGACTTTTTGTCGGAACTGTCGCGTGCCGTCGCGCTTGGAGTCCGGGCGGCTCCCTGACTTTCCGTTTTGCCGAACGCCGCTGGACTGCTGCACGATTGACGCACGACCAGTTCCGGCGGAAAGACCATATGCCGAGGGCTTCGCTCGTCCCCCCTGATGCGCTCGAGCAGCATGTTGAGCGCCGCTTCGGCCATCGCGTCAACGGGCTGCCGGACCGTGGTCAGTGCGGGAGAGAAAGCGTTCGCCCATGGAAAATCGTCGATCGCGGTGACTGATACGTCCGCAGGACACGCGAAACGCCTTTCCGCCAATGCCCGCATCGTGCCAATCAGCATCTGGTTATTGGCCACGAAGATGGCTGACGGCGGCTCCGCGAGATCCATTAGCTCAAGCGCTGCGGTATAGGCGTCGTGCTCACCAAACGCGCCCTGTCTTACGTAGTCGGGATTGACCGGCAGATTCGCGGCCGCGATCGCCTGGGCGAAGCCGCGCAAGCGATCACGACCAGGCAGCAGGTTCTGCGGACCGGAGATGATTGCGACGCGCCGATGGCCAAATTCCAGGATGTGCTGTACTGCAAGGCGTGCTGCGGCAACGTTATCGAGAGCAACCGAATCCCACTCGTTGGGGCAGACCACGTGGTCGACCGCTACAACAGGCATGATGCCGATCTCCGAACGAATCTTGTCGTAGGCTTCTTCCGGTGCCGATGCACAGAGGATCGTGCCGACGGCCAGATGGGCGCGGAGCATGCGGAGATACGCATGCTCCTGTTCAAGATCCCGATCGCTGTCGAATAACAGAACAGAGTAGCCGTGGACGTGAGCGCGTTTCTGAATGGAATGCACGAACTCGGTGAAGAATGGGTTCGTGATGTCTGGGACGACCAGGCCCAATAGCTTGGTGGAGCCCTTTTTCAGACTGCTCGCGACTGTGTTCGGCGCGTAACCCAACGCCTTGACAGCGACGCGCACGCGCTCCGTGAGGTCCGGACTCACGTAGGTCGATCCTGACAGGACCGCCGAGACGGTCGCCAAACTTACTTCCGCTAGACGTGCGACATCTTTCATTGTTGCCATGATTTTCCCGCCACGCAGTTGTGCCCCGAGCTTCATATTCGTTCAGTTCCACCATCCCGCATGCTCGCGCTTCGGCTGCCGCAAGATGCCGTCCGGCGTACGAAGCGGCTCAATTTCGAGCAGGAACCGCTGTGCAGGTGACATGCGCTCGTACAGTTCCGGGGTGAGATGGTCGATCTGGACGAGCTGCTGCGGGAGGTCACGCCGAGTATACGTGAGATGCAGTACCCGGCGGTTTGCGTCGTTCTTTTTGAGTGTGCCGCTATGCCAGCCGGACGCGTTCATGATGAAGACGGTGCCAGCCCGACCAGTCAGATAGACCTCACCCGGATACGGAGCGTCCAGATCGGCGGGAATCCGTTTGCGATCTTCTTCGGAAATGGGGCCGGGCTCCCAGTCGCCCTGGTTAACAACAGGCACGTTAATCGGTGCCCATCTGTGCGACCCGGGCACAACCCGGGTCGGGCCGTTTTCCAGCGTCATGTCGTCAAACAGGATGACGGCATTGACCACCCACCAGTCATCTTCGAAGTGCTTCGGCACGTCGGCGTGCAACTGCTGGTGACCGAACCCCTTCACCGGATCGCGGAGATTGGCGCCGTGCACCTTGATCTCCCCCAACAGCTTGTGGGCTGCGGCCAGCACCGGCTGCAGTTCCAGGCACTTGTCGAACACTGACGTCTTGTTGAAGATGTTCGACACGCGCCGCGCTCCGGGCTCGACGTGAACTTCATGTCCACCCGTGAGGCGCTCGGCTTCATGGAGCCGCTCAAACTCGCGGGCCATCGAGCGGCACTCGTCCGGGCTCAGCACATCTTCGACGACGAAAAATCCTTTTTCGTCCAGTTCCTTCAGCTGCTCGCTGGCCAACTCGTCGTTGATGCCCAGTTCATGCATCGCCTGTCTCGTGTACATGAGTCCTGTCTCCGTCAATTTCGTTATCTGGCGAAACGTTTAGCGAAACGTTTCGGTGAACGGATTTATAGCAAACGGGGATTGATAGATACATCCGGGTTTCCACTATGCGCTTCCGCGTTCAAGGCCCAAATGATACATATCGATCCGACCTGTTCATGTTTACCCGAGATAGATTGACTTTGCGCAGAACAGGTTTTAGATTCAACGAAACGTTTCGCTAAACGTTTTGCCGCGAAACCGGGACCACTGATTTTTCAAACCCCAGAAAGAGACAGGAGACAGACATGGACAGCTTGACGAAGCCGCTGTACACAACACGCCCCGTGCGTACATGCCGTCGTGTGATCAGTGCAGTAATGGGCGCGCTTATGCTCTCGGCGCTAGCCGCACCTCCGGCGCATGCGGACAAGGATCACCCCGTTGTGGCCCTGTTGCCCGGGGTGGTCGATCCCTTCTATTTCACGATGTATCGCGGTGCCCAGAAGGCGGCAGCGGAGGACAACACCCAGCTGCTTTTCCAGCTTCCGAAAAGTTGGAACACCACGGAGCAGGTGCCGATCCTCAAGGCATTCATTGCCAAACGTCCCGATGCGATCCTGGTTTCTCCCGTGGACGCACAGCAACTGATCGAGCCGCTGACGGAAGCAAAGAATGCGGGAATCAAGGTCATCACTGTGGACACTTACATCGGCACCGGCCGATATCAGACGGGCAGCGGAAACGCGGACTTCCCGCTTTCGTTCGTAGCGTCTGACAATAAGGAAGGCGGCCGTATTGCAGCGCGAACGCTGGCGAAGGCGCTCGGTGAAAAGGGCATCGTCTTCTGCGAAAGCCTCAAACCGGGTGTCTCGAGCACCGATGCGCGGGTGCAGGGCTTCCAGGAAGAAATGAAAAAGTATCCGAACATCAAGGTGCTGCCGACGTTGTATAGCGAAGACGACGCGAACAAGGCGGTTTCGGATGTATCGGGTGTGATGGCGCGTGAGCCTGGTCTATCCGGCGTATTCGGCACGAATACGTTTTCCGGCAAAGGTGTGGCGCAGGCGATCCACATGTCCGGAAAGAGCGGCAAGGTTAAGCTAATCGTTTTCGACGCCGTACCGGGCATCGATAAGGATATTAAGAGCGGCCTGGTCGACTACGCAATCGCCCAGCGCCCAGCCGACATGGGCTACTACGGCGTCAAGTATGCAGTCGACGCAATCCGGGGCAAGCCGGTCCCGAAGGAGAAAAGCACCGGTTTCGTCGTCATGGACAAGTCGAACATCGACAACGCTGACGTCAAGCAATACATCTACTCCAACTGATTTGTGCCGGCGGCGGCTCGAAACCGCCGTCGGTGATTGGTAAGGGCTATCTGGAGACACTGCAATGCAAAAAGCCACCTCACTTTCCGGTCGGCCACGAGCGACTGGCACATCGCCGGCTCCAAGGACGATCGACTACAAGGCGCTGGTTGGCCGTTTCTGGCCCTGGCTATTTCTGGCGGTGCTCTGCCTCTTCTTTGAAATCTGGTCGCAGGTAATCCAGCAAAGGTCCTTCGTTTTCAATGCCTACAACCTGCAGTCGATAGCACTTGCGGCAAGCGCACCGATGCTTCTCGCGATTGGTCAGACGTTCGTGATCATCACTGCGGGCATCGATCTGTCAGTCGGATTCGTCATGGGCCTTGCAGCGGTGTGCGCTGCCCAGTTCACTTTGCTCGCAGGCTCATCACCGTGGGCGCTCGGCCTCTCTGTGCCGCTGACCATTGCTGTATCAGTCATTCCAGGCGCTATTAACGGCACGCTCGTTGCGCGATATCGTGTTCCAGCATTCATCGGGACGCTCGGGATGTACGGTATTGCCCGCGGTGCCGGTTTTCTCGCTGCAGGCAGTGGCATGACTGTGTCGGTGGACAACGCGGGACTGCAATGGCTGGGCTCCGGGTGGAATCCGGTCATCGTCACGGTGATCCTGCTGGCCGTCATGCACTTCATCCTGTCGCGCACCCGCTTCGGCCAATATACCTATGCGGTCGGTGGCAATGAGCAGTCTGCCGCCCGAGCAGGGATTAACGTACGTCGGCACAAGATCGTGATCTATATGCTCGCGGCAGCGTTCGCTGCAGTCGGCGGCATCGTCTATACGGCTCGATTCTCTGCCGGATCGGCCACGGCTGGCGAACCCATGCTGCTCAACTCCATCGCCGCGGTCGTCATCGGAGGCGCAAGCCTCTTTGGCGGTACCGGCAACCTGATCGGCACGTTGATCGGCGCCCTGATTATCGCTGTGATCGAGTTTGGTCTGGTATTCATTAACGTCGATGCATTCTGGCAGTTCATCGCGGTTGGCGTTGTCATCATCGTGTCGGTGCTGATCGACCAGTACAAGGAACGTCTCGGAGTCTAAAATCATGAACCAACCGCTACTTGAAGTGCGCAACGTATCAATCCGCTTCGGAGGCGTCGAGGCGCTCAAGAAAGTGTCGATGAAGGTCTACCCCGGCGAGGTCGTCGCATTGTGCGGTGACAACGGTGCAGGTAAGTCGACGTTAATCAAGATCATATCGGGCGTTTATCAACCGAGTGAAGGCGAGGTGCTTTTCGACGGTCAACCTCTCGACATGCGCGACCCTCACGACGCTCGCGCGAGAGGCATTGAAACGATCTATCAGGATCTTGCGCTTGCTGACAACCTCGATGTGGGCAGCAACATCTTTCTAGGACGTGAGCCGGTGACCCGTCGCTTCGGCGTCAGCACCATCGACCGCCCGCGCATGGCTGGCGTCGCGCGCGAGGTGCTGGATCAGCTCGACATCGTCATTCCGGAGAAGAAGATCCACGGTCCGGTCAAGATGCTCTCTGGCGGCCAGCGTCAGGCTATCGCAATTGGACGCGCAATTTACTGGAATGCGCGGGTGCTGATCATGGACGAGCCCACGGCTGCTTTGGGTGTGCCAGAGCAGCGAAAGGTGATGGAATTGATTCTTGGGCTGAAGAAAAAAGGCGTCTCGGTCATTCTGATCTCGCACAATCTGCTCGACATTTTCAGTGTGTCGGATCGCATCTTCGTTCTTCGACGTGGCGAGGCCGTGGGAGAAAAGCGGGTAAGCGAAACCGACGGCGAATCGGTAGTCAAGATGATGGTTGGCGACGAATACGCCGCTACGAAGGCCGCAGCCTAAGCACGACCCATATTCCAACCGGACAGATACCTCTCGCGTATGCAAGCGAAACACGGAGAACACTCAATGCAACGAATGGGAATGGTCATCCACATCAAGCCCGAGAAGATCGACGAATACAAGGCGCTGCACGCGGCTCCGTGGCCTGCGATTGTCGAGCGGCTCCAGCGTTCCAATGTCACCAATTACTCGATATTTCTCAAGGAACCAGAAAATCTTCTTTTCGGATACTGGGAATACGTCGGGACAGACTTCGAGGCGGATATGGCCGCGATTGCGGCCGATCCAGAAACACAAAGGTGGTGGAAATTGACCGACCCATGTCAAGTGCCTCTTGAGTCGCGAAAACAGGGCGAGCATTGGGCAATGATGGATAACGTGTTTCACATTGACTAGGTCGCTCCGGGCCTGCGGAGTCACTCATGCGCGACACAGTTGCGCTGTGCGCTGGTATTTCCCGCTTTCAGTTGAGCTTGCGCGACACCCGGTCAAGGCTGCGCGACGCAAGCCGGGTAGCACATGGCACCTCGACGAGATGTTCATCGCGCTGCGTGGCGAACCGCACCTGCTGTCGCGTGCGGTCGACGAGCATGGCGCAGAACTCGACTCTTGCTACAAAAGCGGCGCGACAAAGCCGCGGCCAAACGTTTCTTCAAGCGTGTGCTGCGCTCGAGGCCGGCACCGCGCAAGATCTATTGGGTTTGCCTATATGGTCTAGAGCAAATTGGACGCGTGGACATGCGTCGACCAACCGGATCGCACTCTCCATTTGAAAGTGTCTGATACAAATGTCGAAAGTCCACCCAAAGCGCACAAGTTCACGCACCCCGGCGATAAACTGCCGGCGCGCACAGAAGTTGCGGTCGCTTTCCGACTGAATCAGACGACGCACGCCGCGCACACGTCCAAATTCTGACAGTTCCTCCAGGTGCGCTAGTACGCCAGCCCCTTGCTCAACCGGGGCGTGTGCGACAAAGGCAGCAATGCGCGGATCCAGTCGGGCCTGCTCGTTGACCCAGGCGATTTCGTCAAGCGAGTAAGGGGAATCAACGTCGCATTCCACAAAGATCATCGCTCCCACGGTTCCCGCATCGCTTGCAGCATCCAGGTCGGTCGGAAGATAGGCGCGATTAAGCGATGGCACGGCTTTGTGCCAAGAGTATGGCAGGACAGCGGGATCCCAAATATGTAGATGGAATCGACAACCGGAAACGATGGCACGAAATTTCCCGGTTTGAAAAGTTGCCTTGAAATTGAATTCGGCGAAGGAGCCGCCCAGAGAAGATTTCGGAGCGGCTAGTCAGCATGAGCACGTTATGTGATCACGCTGATCTGCCAAGGCACGAACTCCTGCTGCCCATAGCCGTGTATTTCGCTGCGCGACGCCTTGCCGGACGCGGTTTCCAGCATCATTTGGAACACCTGCGCACCGAGTTCGGTAATCGATGCTCCGCTCAGCACCTCGCCACAATTAAAGTCCATATCGTCGGACTGACGTTCCCAAAGCGCCGTATTGGTCGCAAGCTTGATCGAAGGCGACGGTGCGCAACCATAGGCCGAACCCCGTCCGGTCGTGAAGCAGATCAGGTTGGCGCCGCCGGCCACCTGGCCCGTCGCGGAGACTGGGTCGTAGCCCGGCGTGTCCATGAATACCAGTCCGTGAGCGTCTACGGGCTGCGCGTATTCGTACACGTCGACGAGGTTCGTCGATCCAGCTTTCGCGATGCCGCCCAGCGACTTCTCGAGCACCGTCGTGAGGCCACCCGCCTTGTTGCCGGCCGACGGGTTGTTGTTCATCGCAGCGCCGCTGCGAGCGCAATGCGCCTCCCACCAGCGAATGCGCTCGACGAGCTTTTGCCCGATCTCAACGGTTTCCGCACGTCGAGTCAACAGGTGCTCGGCGCCGTAAATTTCAGGCGTCTCCGACAGAATTGCGGTGCCCCCATGCGCCACCAACATGTCGACAGCAGCACCCAGCACCGGATTGGCCGAGATGCCGGAATACCCATCCGAGCCGCCGCATTGCAGACCGACCAGCAGATGACTCGCCGGCACGCTTTCGCGGTGCACAGCATTCGCCCCTGGCAACATTTCGCGAATTAGCTCGATGCCGCGCGCGATGGTTTGCGTCGTGCCACCTGTGTCCTGAATCGTGAAACTGCGCAGCCGGCCATTGTCCTTTAGGCCCTGACTCTTCAGTAGCGTCGAAATCTGGTTGGTCTCGCAGCCAAGCCCGATCACAAGTACACCAGCAAAGTTCGGATGACACGCGTAACCGCCCAGCGTACGTTGCAGGATCTTGAGGCCCTCCCCTTCTGAATCGACGGCACAGCCCGAACTGTGGGTGAGTGCGACAACGCCATCAACATGCGGGAAATCAGCGAGCGCTTCAGGATGAACGTCCCGCCGGAAGTGATCTGCGATCGCGCGGGCGACCGTGGCCGAACAGTTTACGGAGGTTAATACACCGATGTAGTTGCGGGTGGCGACCCGGCCATCGTCGCGCACAATGCCCTGAAAGTACGCGGGCTCGGTCGCGCGGACCGTGGGCCGTGCATCGTGAGCATAGGCATAGTCGCGCGTGAAGTCGCCCATCGTCAGGTTGTGACTGTGAACATGCTGGCCGGGCTTGATCGGCTGGCTTGCGAATCCGATGATCTGTCCGTAGCGTCGCACAGGCTGGCCGGTCTCGATCGGGCGGGTCGCCATCTTGTGCCCGGGCGGGATCAGACCCGATGCGGTCACACCTTCACTCGTAATTGCCGTACCGGATACCAGTTGGTCGATGGCAATCACTACATCGTCGAGCGCGTTGAGCCGGATGACGCGCGGTGACGTATGCGCACCCGCGCGTTCGAGCGTATCGAATGTCGTCGTGTTCATATTAGCCGCGTCCGTTGCGCTTGCTCATAAAGGAGTCAAAAGCCAAAGCAAAAAGCAGCACCAAACCCTTGATGACTAACTGAATGAATGACGAAATGTTTAGGATGCTCATGCCATTGTCGATGGTCGCCAGGAGGATGGCGCCGACAATCGCGCCGGGGATGGTGCCAATACCACCCTTGAGCGCGGTGCCGCCGATTACGGCGCCCGCGATCGCGTCGAGTTCCATATACATGCCAGTGGTCGGTGTCGAGGCGCCGATACGGGCGGTCATCAGAACGCCGGCGATTCCATACAGGCCACCCATTAGCATGAAGCCGACATAGAGCTGGCGCGCCAGTGGAATCCCCGCCAGAACCGCAGCTTCACGATTTGAACCAGTCAAGTATGCATTGCGGCCGAATACGGTACGCGTCATCACCACCCAGAGGACGATACCGATTACGGCGACCCAGATAAGTGCGGTCGGAATCCCACGGAAGCCGGCACACACCCAGATCAGGAGGCCAACGGTCACGGTCAGAGCCCCAAGTTTGCTCGCGAGCCGCAGCGTATTAGTCTCGCCCTCGTGTGACCGGCTGACACGGTGCCTCCGCAGGATGTAAGCCGCCGCCGCGAGATAGGCGATCACAAGCGCCACTATCGAGGCGATCACGGGGACGAAGCCCTCGCTGAGGGCCGAGAACGCCATCGACACCGGAGCAAGGGTGGCCGCATCGGTCGCATAGTAGCCGATGCCGCGGAACGCGAGCAGCCCCGCCAAGGTGACGATAAACGATGGCACCCCTACCGTAACCACCCAAAGCCCCTGCCATAGGCCCATCAATATGCCCACGCCGATGGTTAACATAATGGTCGGCACGACGCCGAGGCCGTGCGTGATCTGCAAGCTTGCCGCGACCACCCCGCACAGGTAGACCGAACTGCCAATCGACAGGTCGATCTCACCCATGATCATCAGGATCGATACGCCAGCCGCCACCAGCGCCACGATTGAGGCCTGTCGCAGAAGCAGCGACAGATTGCGTGGCGTGAGAAAGATATCGCCCGAGGCGACGTTGAAAACAACCGCGAGGAGAACGAACACTACGACCATCGTCAGCGTTCGAGGGTTGATAAGCTGACGCGCGCGGCGCCCAGCGCTGCCCGCTGACACAGCGGCTGCCGGCGGCCGCACAGTGCCCGGCAAAGTCTGGTTCTTCATTTAATGGATCTCCCCTGTCGCGGCTGCCATCAACTCGTGACGGCTAGCCTTTCTGTCAAACGATTGCGTAACGCGGCCTTTGTACATGACCAGTACACGGTCGCTTTCATCGAGAATCTCGGTCATGTCGCTCGAAATCATAAGTACCGCGGTCCCTTCGGCAGCGAGCTCGTGTAGCAAACGGTAGATCTCCTGACGCGCTCCGATGTCGACCCCGTAGGTCGGTTCGTCAACGATCAGGATGCGCGGTCGGATCGCAATCCACCGCGCGAGCAGCACCTTCTGCTGATTGCCGCCGCTGAACCATTCGACTTTGGCGTCCAGCCGCGGCGGCCGCAGGTCGAGCTTGCGAATCAGTTCGCGATTGCGATCAACCTCGTCGCGTTCGCGAATGAACGGGCCACTGGAGACAGATCGAATACTCGCCGCGCTGATGTTGTGCAGCACGCTATGCCCCTCAATCAGGCCGGTCTGCTTTCGGTCTTCCGTCAACATGCCGATACCTAGAGAAATCGCTTCAGCGGGCGAACGCGGATGTACCCGTTCACCGTCGATACGAATTTCGCCTTCGCACGTTCCTTGCCATGCGCCGAAGATTGCTTTGGCGAGCTCAGTGCGACCGGCGCCGACTAGCCCGAACAGACCCAACACTTCACCGCGGCGCAGTTCAAGGCTTACGTTGTCCACCCGGCAGCGCTTCGAGCCAAAGCCTTCATGCACCGAAAGGTTCGATACAGTCAGCACGGCTGCGGCGCGTTCATTAAGCACGCGCGGCGTGCTTGGCTCGGGATCGTGGCCGATCATGGCGCGGACCATATCGGAGATCTTGTCCTGAGCAGACGCAAAATGCTCGACCACCCGGCCATTGCGCATCACGACCACTCGGTCGGCGACCTGGGCGATCTCGTCGAGCCGGTGGGTAATGTAGATACAGCCGACATTCTGCGCTTTGATCTGTGCAATCCGCTCGAACAGATGCACAGCTTCGCCCTGTGTGAGCGAAGCTGTCGGTTCGTCCAGAATCAGCACTCGGGTGGCCGCTTTCGACAGCGCCGATGCAATAGTGACGAGCCGCTGAGCCGATGGGCTGAGTTCTCCAACGGAAGCGTTCGGATTGGCCTGCACACCGAAGAACGCCAAGCGCTCCATCGCGAGGGTGAATAGCTTCGCCTCGTCGACAAAACCGCGCCGCGATGGCAGCATCCCCATGAACATGTTTTCGGCGATGCTCAGATTCGGCGCGATATACAGTTCTTGCGGCACCAGCACGATGCCGGCCGCCTCCGCGTCGCGCACTGTGCGAAAACGAGCAGGCCGGCCGTCGAGCAACAGTTCGCCCTGGTAGCTGTCGGTCGGATAGACGCCCGAAATGATCTTCATCAGCGTCGACTTGCCCGCGCCGTTTTCACCGATGACGGCGACGACTTCACCTGGCCGCACGTTGAAATTCACATCGCTGAGTGCAGGAATGCCGCCGAACGATTTGCCGACCTCGCGCAGCTCGAGCACATAGCCGTCGGCACGCGACGCATCGACGGCATTGCCCTCTGCGTGAGGCTGCGAGACATCGAGCGTTGCAGGATCACGCCACATAAGTTTGCTCACTTGCATTGTGATTTACCAGCGCCATACACCTCGTCCGCCGTGACCCATCCCTTAGGCGCGCCCGTTGTGATGAACTTACACAGGTTGGCTTGCGTCACCGCGTAGACATTCACGAGATGAGTCGGTACGGCGCCAGCGCCAAGGTTCACATCGGTCGTGCTAATTGCCGGCTTTTCCTTCCTCGCCAGCGCGACCGCAGCCTTGACTGCCGAAGTGCCGTGGTCGTTGAGGTCGGTCCATACCGACATCGTCTGTACGCCCTGAGCAATCAGTTGCAGCGAGGACGGGTCGGCGTCGAGCCCGGACAAGTAGACCTTGCCGGCCAAGTTGCGCGCCTTCAGCGCCTGCGCCACGCCCAGCGCCATGCCGTCGTTGGAGGTGACGAAGCCATCTATCTTGTCGTTCTGTGCGCTCAACACATTTTCCGCATTCGACAGCGCGAGCTTTGGATCCCATCCGCGAACAAACTGGTCGAATACGACTTTCACGTCCTTGTCCTGCACCAGCACCTTGTCATACTGCTTGCTGATGGTCTGCGCAACATCATTGCCGGGATCGCCCTTCATCAACGCGAAAGTCCCGTGGGGCGACTTTTCCAACGCGCCCTTTGCCTGCAGTTCTCCGACAAGCGCATTGTTGCGCATCACGAAGTAGTCAAGCTTCGCGGTCGTCACGCCGATGTCGTATCCGACTACCGGCACGCCTGCCTGGTGTGCAGAATTGACGATTCGTCCGGCCGCCTGGCTGTCGACGGGTACGAGAATCAAGGCGTCGGGCTGCTGGCTCAACAGGTTCTCCACCTGCGATGCCTGCAGGACCGGATTGTCGTTGGCCCACTGCACGATTAGCTTGGCGCCAAGCGCCGCGGCCTCTCGCTTCATAGCGGCGATGTCAAAGGCCCAGCGGCGCTGTACCTGTGTTTTCATCGCGACAGCAATCACGGGATTCTTTGCATCGGCATGGGCCAGGCTGCTCGATAGCGTCGCTGCCATCAGCATGGCCGCGGAGAGGAACTTCAGCAGAGGGGTGGTGTGACGCACGATTGTCTCCTTACAGCATCGGTTTTATCTACTCGAACCACACGCGTACAGCCTTGCCAAGTTGTTTCAATGATTCCTTGGTCTCTGCCGTGCGCACGCAAATTGGCACAGAATCGAAAACTTCGTAGGACTGCAACCAACTCAGGCCATGGGCTCGCTCATGGCTTGAAAAACACATTTTCGAGGCGAGCCCACCATTCGCCCTGCCGGCGGGTTTCGAGCGGGACCTGCATCGGCTCGCAGATCTGCCACCAATCCTGCATGCGTGGCTCCTGAGCAAGCTTTGCCTGGTCCGCAGCGAAGTCCGTGCCGTGGTATTCCCAGTAGGCGAACAACAAGTTCTCGGGCTCCTTCAGAAAAATCGAATAGTTGCGGATATTTGCAGCCGAAATAATCTCAATGACCTCCGGCCAGGTCTCGCGATGAAGCCGTTTGTACTCCGGCAGCGCTTCGGGCTTGATACCGAGTACGAAAGCCATCCTTTCCATCTTGTTTGTCCTCACAGCGCTTGTTGCACGAGCGTTTTTGTCAGTAACGGCCAGTCGTTTCTGCTTGAGCGGCCTTCCAGAGCCGCGCGTCTTTCGGTAAAGCAAGCGGATCGTCTACCTTCGGCTCTGCACCCTCGATATCGAGCAGGAAGCGTTCGGCCGGGGCAGCACGCTTGTAGAGCGCGAGCGTCAGATGTTCGCGCTCGTTGAGCTGTTGCGGGATATCGCGGCGGCCGATTGCCATATGCAGTACGCGGCGCGTTATTCCAGTCCTGTTTGCGGTGCCGCCGTGCCAGATTCGCCCGTTGATTACAGCGATCGAGCCAGCTTTCCCCGTGATGTGAACTTCGCGCGGGTGGGTTGCCACAGGATCGGCAGGCATGATGGCCTTTTCTTCGGGCGTGACTTCCATGCGCTCTGCGTTGACCAGATTAATGTCTGGCACGTTGATCGGCACGAGCTTGTGCGAACCCGGTACAACACGCGTCGGGCCGTTATCCTCGGTCATGTCGTCGAGCATGACCATAGTGTTGATCATGCGCCAGTCGGTCTCGTGGGCGCGCCAAACGTCGCTATGCAGAGGCTGTTGACCTTCACCTTTTGCAGGGTTGCGGGCGTTGAGCGAATACACACGAATTTCGCCCATTAGACGGTGCGCAATCGCAAGGGTGGGACCGCAACGAAGGCAGCGGTCAAACGCTTCTGACTTGTTGAACAGGTTGGACAGGCGCATTGCGCCCGGCTCGATGTGGACTTCATGACCGCCGTAAGCGCCTTCTATTTTCTGAAGCCGGTCAACTTCGGCCCTCATCTCGTCGATCTCTGCCGGGGAAAAAACATTCGGGAAAATGCAATAGCCATCCCTATCGAAGGCGTCGATCTGTTCTTGCGTGAGGATCGATTCGGAAATGCCCAATTGCGCCAGTGCTTCAGCGGTGTTCATCTGCGTCTCCCGGAGAAAGTTAATGATTTATCGCGATGCCTATCGTGTTGCTAACAATGGTGTCCTGATTACCCGCGTCGCGGCCGGTTATCTTCCCGTTCCGCGCTTGTCTAGACCTGCATGTTCTCGACGACGGGCGCATCGGTGCGTAGTAAACCTTCGCTGCGCAGATCGCTCCACAGTTGCGCGGGAATCGGCGTTTGCATGGATTCGACGTTGCCTTGTAACTCGGCGGGCGTTATCGCCCCGGGAATCACACTGACGACAGCCGGGTGCATCAGCGGAAATTGCAAGGCAGCATCCCTCAGCGCTACTTGATGGGCGCGGCATACTGCTTCAATTGCCGCCACCCGCTTGAGTATGTCGGGCGAGGCCGGTCCATAGTTAAAGTAGGCCCCAGGCTTCGGCCCCGTCGCGAGAATGCCCGAGTTGAACGGGCCGCCGATGATTACACCCATATCCTTCTTCATACACAGCGGCAGGAAGGAATCGAGCGATTCTTGCTCGAGCAGTGTGTAGCGTCCCGCCAGCAGGAATAAGTCGACGTCGGTATTGCGCGCAACTGTTTCGCTGACCTGCCATTCATTTACACCGATGCCGATCGCTGCAACCACGCCCTGGCTGCGCAAATCGCTGAGTGCTCGCACACCGCCGTCAAGAAATTCACGCGTGCGTTGTGCGCTTGCTTCCGCACTTCCATGCGTGAAGATATCGATGTCATGACACAACACGATGTCGATCCGGTCGGCTCCCAGACGCTCGAACGAAGCCTCGAGACTGCGCATCACGCCGTCGTATGAATAGTCGTAGATGACTTCGCGAGACGGTACCTCAAAGAACTTCCCGATGCCGTCGCGCTGCTCGGGTGCGCAGCGTTTCAACAGCCGCCCTACCTTGGTAGATAAGAGATAGTCGTCACGCTGTTGTTCACGAAGGAACGATCCCACGCGTGTCTCCGCCAATCCATATCCATACAGCGGCGCCGTATCGTAGTAACGCACTCCATGCTGCCAAGCTGCTTCGAGCGTCAGCCGCGCCTGCTCGTTATTCAAGGCGCGGTAAAGATTCCCTAGGGGCGCGCTACCGAAGCCTAGAGAAGTGAATTGCAACGACCGGCCGGAACGGCTCTCAAAGCGGCGCCGACTGGGCAGACGAGTCATAGCGTGTGACACGGCTGAATCCTTTCTAATGAGTGCGATGGTGGAGTAAAAAGGTGTACAGTTGTCGGTACGTACATTGAATACGTTGTACATAGGTGCAATGTATACGACGTACATTGTGTGACCATCCGTGCATACCCTGGAGCTTTAAGTCACCCGAGCGGAACCTTGAGAACACGTAACATAGGGGGCCGAAATGCTCGCACGGCAGAGCTTTCAGCACGCTTCGTTTTTGACAATATAATTTCGTTGCACACGACTCACCGCGGACCAAACCAACTATGAGTTCCAAGCCTGCCCTCTCCAGCCTCGGCTCGAATCCTGACGAGCACGCTCCGATGCAGCAGCGCGTCTATGCGCATATCAAAGCGATGATCCAGGACGGACGCATCCGCCCTGGGGAGCGCCTGCTCGAGGTTCACGTCGCTCGCGCATTCGCGGTAAGTCGTTCACCAGCGCGACGGGCGCTCGAAGCCCTCTGCATCGACAAGGCCGTGCGTGCCGCACCCGGCAGAGGGTATATCGTGGTCGGTCGGCATGCCGACGACAGTCGGGGCGATCTCGCTAACATCGCCGAAATGATTGTCGAGCCGATGCCACGATGGAAGCAGGTCTATGCAGAGATGGAACGACAGGTCTGCATCGGCGTCGTCTATCATTCTTTGCGAATTACTGAAGAACGCGTGGCCGAGCATTTCGACGTAAGCCGCACTGTCGCTCGCGACGCGCTAGGGCGATTGCATAGTCTTGGGATGGTGACCAAAGACCGGCAGGGCCGGTGGGAAGCTGAACGCATCACAGCCGATCGGCTACACGCCCTATATGAATTGCGCTGGCTCCTGGAGCCGCAGGCGCTGATGCAGTCGGCGCGCGCTATTCCCCGAGAACGCGTGCGCGAGGCACACGATAGGTTGCGAGCGGCGCTCGATGATATGCCGCAGTTGGGCAGCGACACGCACATCAGCCTTGAGAAGGACCTGCACATTGAATTACTGTCGGCCTGCCCGAACCAAGAATTGTTGCGCGTGCTCGATCGGACCCATTCTCTGCTCGTTTCGAACCCGCATCGTCTTAAATGTTGCGTTGGTGAACCGCAGGCCCACCTTGAAAGTAGCCTACGCGAGCACCTCGACGTGCTCGGCCTGTGGCTCGACGGTAGGCTTGAGGCTGCTGCAGCAGCATTGTTCCAGCATTTACAGGAGTCCTGTGCGTTTTGGATCGACAGTTGGGGCCATGTTGAAGCGCTCCCCACCCCACCGCTTCCTTCATACCTCACGCCTACGGACTGAGGCAGGAGCCATCTAGCGCAATCGTCTTCGCCACGACTTTTCTGCACGACTTTCTCCCCACGGTTGACCAATTTCTGCCTTAGGCGCACCCATACTGCTGCCCGTCTGTTCGGACAAGATCGAGACGCTGCTGCCGCCTCCACTGCAACCATCCGCGGACACCGCAGGCGCCGTTCGTAGGGCGGCCGGCCATACGTGTTCGCAGTTCGCGTCATCGGTCAAAGGCGGCGAGCCGCTCCGCCTTCCACGCGCCTCGCGCCGAAACGTTTAGCGAAACGTTTCGTCAAAATTTAGATAAGGCACTTGCGGATGTCAATGGCGGGTAAACGTGGACTTTCGGTCAAGGGCGTGCCCAGAGTGGCGTCGAGAACCAAGATTGTGGCCGGTGTAACCCCTGATTGTGATATGGCGGCCAGGTTGCTATAAATTCCTAACAAAACGTTTCGCTAAACGTTTCGTTGTGGGCCGTGGTAATGCTAGCCAAGGTTACCAATGATTGTTTGCCTGGCAGGCTGCGCCATCTGGCGCCCCTGCCATTCGCAACGAGATCGCAATATGGTTGCGATTGTCTGCAGCGGAACGCGCTATGGCTGCGGTTCAATTGATGACTAGCACCCACTGAGGCAGCCGGGCGCAACTAGTCGCATTTCGCCTATGTCAACAATGAAGGAGAATCAGTGATGGTCAGTCATTTGCGTTGGGGCGTGATGGGCACTGCCGACATCGCGCGCACTCAGGTGATCCCTGCTATTCAAACGTCCGTCAACGGGTCCGTTGTGGCACTCGCGAGCCGCGACCCTGCAAAAGCCCGCGATTACACACAGGCCTTGGGCATACCGCGAGTAGTGGAGAGCTACGACGCGTTGCTGGCCGATGTCGGCGTTGATGCGATCTATATCCCGCTTCCCAACAGCATGCATGCCGAATGGGCAATGCGCGCGGCCGAGGCAGGGAAAGCGGTTCTGTGTGAGAAACCGCTCGCGACGACCGCGAAGATGGCAGAAATGGTTTCCGACGCCTTCTCGCGTCATGGCGTGGCACTGATGGAAGGCTTCATGTATCGGTTTCATCCGCAACACCGGCGCGTGCACGAGCTTATTGCGCAAGGTGCGATAGGCCAGGTCCGCGAGGTTCGCGCACATCTGTCCGTAAATCTGATGAATCCGCCCGACCCCGCCAACGTTCGATTGCAGCCTGCGCTTGGAGGCGGCGCCCTGCTGGATATGGGGTGCTATGCGGTCAACATCGCGCGGATGATATTTGCATGCGAGCCCACGCATGCGAGCGCGATCTGGATCGTCGACCCGCATTTCGATGTGGACATTGCAACGACGGGCATTCTCGAATTCCCGAATGGTTGCATTGCTTCGGTCAGTTGCTCGTTCATGGCAGGTGGTCAGGGAACTTACACCGTGATCGGCACCGAGGGTTCGATCGAAGTGCCGCGTGCAATTCTCCCTGGAATGGGTACCCGCGTCCCTCAGGCCCTGGTCGTTCTGGTCGACGCGGACGGAAATCGACGGGAAGAGGTATTTCCTCCAGTCAATCAGTACTGCCTGATGATTGAGGCGTTTGCATCTGCAGTATTGACTAAGCGGACAATGCCATTCACGACGGATGACGCGGTCGCCAACGCCAGAGTGCTTGATGCGCTGGCGTCGGCTGCACGAACGCATCAACGCGTCAATGTATCGTGATGGCGTGCAACCGTCCCGCGAAGTGAAGCACCAGCGCAGCTTGTCAACGCGGGATATCAGCACAGGTCGGGTGGCCTTTTCCGTTTCGGATTGTGTGTGTATGCCCTTCATGATCTGCTTTGAGATACCTCACTCTCATTGATATATGGAACCAGTCCAGAACAGGTGTAGGAGAAAACGGCAATCGACAGGCGATTGAGTGGAGGCATTCGGGTTTTGTCGCGTTAATGAAGACGAGTCAAAGAAATGTCGATATGGTGAGGATTACTTATACGATCAAGGCGTAGAACTGCTGGGCGGGAGTCTGCGCGATGCCGTCGTCTTTCATCTGGCCTTTCACGATCATGTGCATGAACTCGATGCCGCCGAGAATGAGCCGGGCGAAAAATCGACCGCCATAAGCCCATTCCGTCACGTCGACGACGCGCGCGTGTTGAATCAACTCGCGCACTGGGTACCCGAACCGGATTTGCGACAGCGCATCCTGGTCACCAATCCAACTACGCTTTATGGCTTTTGCTGCATTGTCCGGGTCCCGGATGTTTTTTCAGAACCGGTACTTGAACCGGATCTGGCCGCCATTCTCGACCTCGTGCGCGGCAACGACGCCGTCATACTCCAGACGCACATCGAGACGTTTGGTCGTATAGACCTCTACCCCAGCGGAAAACTTGCCTGCAACGTGCGCATTGGTGAGCGTATTGGTGAAGCTGCCGAAACCCGGGGCAGCGGCGAACGAGGCGTTGGTCGTGTAGCTATTGCCTGCAATGAAGCTCACCCCGGCGCCGACATAAGCGTCGACTGTCGCTGACCCGATCTGCGCGCGCGTCCCGATCCGCAGGTTCGGCGTGCCGGTCGCAATGACGCTGTTCGCACTATTCACCTTCAGGTTGAGCGCGCCCGCACCGCTCTCCGTGTAACCCGGTAGATTGATGTAGTTCAGGTCGCCATCGAGCGCCGGCTCCAGGTAGAAACGGCCGAACGGAATCTGATAGGCCGCGCGCATGTGCATTCCGAGATTGAACGAATTGGGAGACGCGGTCGCCACCGCATTGGCGCTCGGGATCACGCGCGAGCTGTTCAACCAGCCGTAGCTGGCGTCCACCGCACCGCTGAAAGTCCACGGCCCGACCTCGTGCTTGAGCGCGACGACGCCAAGAAGCGCATTGCCATTGGCGCTCGTCAGGTTATCGTTGCCGGTGAAACGGTCGGTCTCGTAGCCGATGGCGCCACCGAGGAACCAGCCGGGCTGCAACTGGACCTGCCCGCCGACTTTCATCGTCGTACCTTGCCAGCCGAAACCTGGGAACGAAGCGTCGGCGCTGCGGTTTTCCCACATGCCCGTGGCACGGAACCACATGCAGGAGCCCTGCTTTCTGACGGTGGTGTCGTCGTCGCCGAACTCTGGACAACTGAAGACGGAGCGCGAGAATGCCTGGCTGGACTGGTAGCGCGCAGCGGCAACGCCGAGCAACTCCTGGCCGGAAACGGCGGTCAGCGTCTGGGCATAGCCCGCCGTGCTACCGGCGCTACCGAAGGCTCCGAAGATGGGTGCAAAGGTAGGGTCGGCACTGTTCCACAACCGGTCCAGGTTGGCTGCGACACTCTGCTGCGTGGCCGAAGCCCCCTTGCTCGCACCGACGAAGTCCGCATCGGTCTTGATCGCGACGGTGTTGCCCTGCACCAGCGGCGTGAAGCGGTAGACCGGCGTCGATGAACCCGCGAGCGCCGCATCCGGCCGAATGCCGCCGGCCGCCGACAGCACGGTGCTCGTGCTCTTCAGATAGCTCACCGGATCGGCCTGCACCTTGCCGGCAAGCGCGGCGGTACCCGTGATGTTGAGCAGATCGGACCGCTTGTTGGCCGGATCGATCTGTACGTTCAGCGTGCCAGTCGAACTCTGCACGAGATTGCCGGTGAGAATCGTATTGCCGATCGACTTCGCGCCGCCGACTTTCAGCGTACCGGCGTTGTTCACCGTGCCGCCTCCGACGTTCAGCGTGGCCGGTGTGTCGATAACGCCACCGGGCAGATTGTTGACAACGCTGTTGCCGGGGCCACCAAGGACGTGAATGTCACCGGTGATAGTGCCGGAGTTGTTGACCGTGGTGGTGGCGGACGCCTCGCCATACAACGTGGGGTCCACCAGGATTGCGTATTTGCCTAAGGTCTGGATGGTGCCCTGGTTGGTGATGATGTTGTTATTGCCGCCAATCAGACGGACGGCGGCAGCGTCGCGAAACTCCGGGTTCAACCCGCCCATTGAGGAGGTCCGGAAATTGGGATCGGTCGTGCCGCCTACGACTTTCGACCCGGGCGCCAGGTGGATCGAGATTTGCCCGCCTTTCTGGCCGTCGCTTTGCGCCAGGATGCCGGCGGACCCGACGCCTGTGGCCATGACCGTGTCGTTATCCCTGACGTTGACGGCGACCATGCCGCCCACGCCGGCGCCACCCGCGCTGCCACGTGCCACATCATGCAGCGGGCCGAGCGTGCTTGAGTTGTTGTTGGAGGCCACCAGACCACCGCCACCGCCGATCGATTGCGCGAAAATCGCGGGCGCGTACCGGCCGGTCGTCACGATCTTCCCGCCGTTTGCCACGATGACGTTGACGGTGCCGCCATTGCCGCTGTTGGCGAATACCGTGCCGCTCGTATTGTCATCGTAGTAGTTCGGGGCGGACGGGTCGCCGGCAAAGCCCCCGCCACCGCCGATCGATTGTGCGACTATCCCATACGCACCGTCGCCGGTGGTAGAGACAGTGTTGTTGGTGTCCACGACAAGAACGTTGCCACCATTGCCGCTCGCGCCCCCGGCGCCAACGAGCGTGCTCGTGTTGATCTGTCCGCCCACCACGAACCCGCCCCCGCCGCCGATCGACTGCGCGACGATACCGTGCGCGTCAAGCCCGCTCGTCGTCACGTTGCCTTGCGTGTTGACAGTGACGCCGCCGCCATTTCCCGAACTGCCGTTCTGACCGCCGAAGCTCAGTGTCACCCCGTAGATGTCGGCGATCCGTCCCTGCGGATTCTGGACGGCTTTGGAAGGATCGAATGTCTCATCGCTGCTCGCGGTCGTCACGACACCGCCGCCGCCTCCGATACTTTGCGCGAGGATGCCGACGCTGTGCTTGCCAAGTGTCGTGACCGTGCCGCCGTTGCTGACGCTCACGTCGCCGCCATTCCCGGCGCCTCCGCCATTGCCGCCCACGGCGATCGACAGGCTTTTCAGCGAACCGCTGACCGCCCCCGACATCGCGCCGTTGCCGCCCCCGCCGCCTACGCTCTGCGCGTACACGCCGAACGCTTCCACCCCCTGCGTCTCGACTGCGCCATTTGCCTTCTGCACGACACTCACCGCCCCGCCCGAGCCCGCCGCGCCGCCGCTGCCGCCCACGGCGACCGCGGCCTGCACCTTCGAATCATTGTTCGACTTGCCGACCGAACTCGCCGCGCCGCCGCTGCCGCCGCCGCCGCCAACGCTCTGCGCGAAGATGCCGTGGGATTGCGCGCCATAGGTGCCGATCGCGCCGGCGTTGCTGGCGTTCACCGCGCCGCCCAAGCCACCCGCGCCGCCACTGCCGCCGACCGCCACGCCGACGCTGATCTGGTTCACGGTGCCCAGTACTTTCGATACCCCGTCCGGCTGCGTGAGGAGCTTTTCCAGATCACCATAAGTCGCTTTGATTTTTTCGCCGAGCACTCCGACCTGCAGGATGTTGTTGCCCAGGTTCTGCACATTCTGGTTGAGGCCGAGGCCCTGACCCAGAATGCCAAACAGCGTCTGGGCGTTGGAGATCGTGTCGAGGCCGCCGCTGCCGCCCGCGGCCGCCGCGCCCTTGCCGCCTTTGCCCCCGCCGCCGCCGACGCTTTGCGCGAAGATGCCGGTCGAGGCCGCGCCGCGGGTGACGATGTTGCCGTTGTTGATCGTCGTCACCGTGTTGCCGTCGCCGCCGACGCCACCCTTGCCGCCAACACCCACGGCGATGGCATCCTTGCCGCCGCTGGCCGCAGCGGTACCTCCGCCGCCTGCGCCGCCGCCGCCGCCCACGCTCTGGGCGAACACGGCATCGGCGCCGTCGCCGCGCGTCGCGATCGAACCGTCGTTGGTCAGGCCGACCGTGCCGCCCGTCCCTCCCGTTCCACCCGTTCCGCCCACCGCGATTGACGCGCTGAAGCTGGCTTTGGCGTTAGCCGCCGTTGCCGAGGCATCGCCCGTTCCGCCATTGCCGCCGCCACCGCCAATCGACTGTGCGAACACGCCGTGGGCGTCCTGGCCCAGGGTTGCGATGAGCCCTGAGTTTTCGAGGTTGACGGCGCCGCCCGTGCCGCCGCTGCCGCCGCTGCCCCCGAGAGCCACGGAGAGCGACAGGGACGCGCCCTTGGCAGGCGACGCGGAGTAGGACGCGGCGGTTGCGTCGCCGCCCGTACCACCGCCGCCACCGACGGACTGCGCGAAAACGCCGGTCGCGCTGTCGCCCGCAGTGGTGATCAGGCCGGAATTATCAAGCGTGACATTGCCGCCGGTGTTGCCGGTCCCGCCGGCGCCGCCGATAGCGGCGCTGACACTGATCGAAGGAATATTTGGGCTGGCCGATGCGGCAACGGCACGCGCCGTGGCGCTGCCGCCGGAGCCGCCGCCGCCGCCGATGCTTTGCAGCACGACACCTTCGGCGTCCGAACCATACGTAACGACCTGCCCCGTGTTGGTCAGCGACACCGCGCCGGCCGCGCCGCCTCCGCCGCCTTGTCCGCCGATGGCAACCGAGCTCGACAGCGGGCCGCCGACGGTGAACGCTGTAGCGTTGCCGCCATTGCCGCCACCGCCGCCGATCGACTGAGCCTTGATACCGGCTGCGTGGTCGCCGTAGGTCGTGACGAGTGCGGCGTTGTCAACCGTGACCTGGCCGCCCGCGCCGCCACCGTGGGCATCACCGCCGATCACCATGGTGATCAGCCCCCCGCCGCTCGACGTCGCGCTGCCGGCATTGCCGCCGGAGCCGCCAATGCTTTGCGCAAGGATGCCGGCTCCACCGCTCTGGTCGAGGCTGCCAAACACGCTGTTCTGGCCCAGCGCGAGTTTCACCGCGCCGCCATTGCCGCCCTGGCCGCCGTTGCCGCCAATCTCGAAGCCCGCGCCAGCGGTGACGCCGCTGGCGTCGCCGCCGCTTCCGCCGCCACCGCCGATGCTTTGCGCGATCAGCGGGATGCTGCCTACGCCTGATTGACTGCCGACCGTGACAAAGGCGTGGTCCGAGTCCACCGTGACCGCGCCGCCATCGCCGCCCGCGGCACCGGCACCGCCCGTGCCTGCCAGCGCGAAGCTGACACTACCTCCATTGCCCCCGCCGCCTCCGACACTTTGCACCAACGCGCCATGTGTATATGGGCCGTTCGTTTTAATTGTCGCCGTGTTCGTCGCGTCTCCAAGGGTCAGCGAAGCGCTGCCGCCAGCGCCTGCCTTACCACCATCACCGCCTTCACCCACGACAGTGCTCTGGGCGCCGTCACCGATACCGCCGGCGCCTCCATTGGCCTGCACCAGCACCCCCTGACCCCCGATCAACCCGGCAGCAGACTGCCCAGCCGGAACATTCGCGGTGTAATCGATGGAACCAAGGACGGTGGCGCTGGCGCTGCCGGCAATTCCGCCGTTGCCGCCCACACCACCCTCATTGCGGAATGAGCCGTCGATGGCAGTGCCACCGCCCCCGCCCGCTCCGCCATTCGCCCTGGCGGTTACGCCGCTGCCCGGCTGATACCGACTGTTCGCCGGTTGCATCTGGTCGGAGAACACGATCTGGCCACCGCTGCCGAGTTCCGCGCTCGCTGTGCCGCCGTTACCTCCGTTGCCGCCGGTCCCGCCAAAACTGCCACTTCCACCGTACGCGCCACCAGCGCTGCCGCCCGTACCGCCATCGGCGTCGGCCTGCATCGGAAAGATCTGGCCTGCCGGGGTGCTGGCAGTCAGACTGCCGTTCTGAAAGGCAAGCGTCGCGGTACCGCCGTTGCCGCCGTTGCCGCCCTTGCCTCCATGGCCTTCTACAACCAAATCGCCCGGAGTGGGCGAGTTGCCACCTGCCCCGCCGGTCCCGCCCAAAGCGGACGCTCGCAGGCCGACACCATAGAACTGAATGCTGCCGGAGGCGTTAAGCGCTGCCTGACCACCCCGCCCCCCTGCTCCGCCGTTGCCGCCGTAGAGCGGCTCAGTACCTTGGGCATTGGACACGGCACCCACTCCGCCGGTGCCGCCATTGGCTTCCACGTCGAGCGCAACTTCCGGAAGGACACCTTTCGGGTCGGGACCAACGGTGCCGCTAAACTGCACGGAGACCGCGCCGCCATTGCCTGCCGCCCCGCCGTTTCCCGTGTGGGCGGAGCCATTGGCGTCATAACCGCCCTGTCCGCCGGCACCACCATCCCCACCGTCGACGGACCATCCCGCTCCCATCGTGGGGCTGATGAAGGTCGGCGCGAAGCCCCCCTTCACTGTAATTCCGCTGTTGACACTGTTAAAGGAACCGCCCGACTGACCAGCGAAGCCATCCTGGCCCACTCCGTTCCAGGAGCCGTCGTCGGCGCCTTTGCATCCCGCCTGCCCCGCGGCGTTCAGGTAGTACTGGGGAAGCGGCGCTGCGCCAAACGACTGATTGGAAAAGTTGGTCTGTGCCGGCGCCACAGGCAGCGCCGGGTCGGCGCTGCTGTTGCACTGGGCTCGCACAGCGACCGGAACAAACAGCGCGGCAAGCGACGTTACGGCAGAGGCCAACGCAACCACGGTCCGGCGCTTGCGGCCGCAGCAATCCTCAAAACAAAGCGCCGACGTCAATGTCCGCGCAGACTCACAATGCGATGAATGCTTGAATATGTACACGATCTTCCTCATTCGGTTCTGTCGCAATAACAGGCGCAACTGGTTTCAGTCTTTTGAAAAAGACATCGAATCTGTCTGCGAGTCGCACAGAGACTGGTTTTACTGGCGACCCGGCTCGATCGGACAAAATCCGATTTCTGGACACGACGAATGACCGCAAGCCGGCACTGGCAAGTGATGCCTACGAAATTGAGCGCTGCCCAGGAAGATGATTAATTTCTAACTTTCGCCGGAATATTTCGGCGGAGGTTTTCCAACTTGATTAAGGCCGTCAAAATGGGCTGATCCGTTCATCCTCAAGCGCCTTTTTTGAAGCCCGCTCGGATTCATCGTCGGCGGCTGCGAATGCAACACCACCTGGTCCCACGCGGATCTGATCAGACATGGGGCAATTAGCGGAAGCCGCTCCGCCATAAGCCTTGCATGGTCACATAATCATGAAACTTAAAAGCGACTTAATATGGTTAAATGTTTTCATAATAAATCTCACGATCCAGCGTGCCGAGGCACCCAATGCGCGTTTGAACAGACATCAATCCGTTGCGCTTAGGTTGCATAGTGCGCGTGATAACTTAGATAACCATTAGTAGGAGGGAACATCAGGTGCTGCTAGCCGGGCTTTGTTCAATGGGACAAAAATGCGAATATCGAGGAGCTGAAGAGCGCGGCGCGAATTTCGAGCCTGGAACTCCGCTTCCACGGCGGGCGTCGCGCTATGGCAAGCCGGTTGGTGTTCTACGGTGACCGGGCGAACGTGTTCTGCTGAACATCGGCCGGCAAGACCGGCAACGGCGTAATGCTTACGAAAGTATGGATTAGCACGATTCGATATGTGAATGGCTGCTTGCTGAGCGACGCAGAACTATGCTTTTCTTCGGGGGTCTCCGATCATCACAAGTGCTCCGAAGAAGAATATTTGGAGATTCGCTTTATTTCCGTCAACAAGAGCCCGGAAAATTGACATCGCCGTCGTACGGGAACGTAGCCGAAACGCGCGGTCACACCTCGGGCGATTCGCCGAGCGTCACAGTCCAGCCGAGGCCACGCACGTTGCGAATCACAGACTGTCCGAACTTCTTGCGTACACCGTGGATCAGCACGTCGACCGCGTTGCTCTCGACTTCCTTACCCCAACCATAAAGCTTCCCCTCGAGCTGATCTCGCGAAAGGATAGTGCCGGGGCGCTCAAGGAACGCGAACATCAATGCGAATTCGCGCGCCGACAGAACGGATGACACCCCGTTGCAGCATAGAGTTCGTTTGTCGAGATCGAGGTTCAACGTGTCATTGCCTAGACGCGACGACGCAAAGCCTGCCCTGCGACGCAACACGGCACGAATCCGCGCGAGCAGTTCGGGCAGGTGGAAGGGCTTGAGAACGTAGTCGTCAGCGCCGAAATCGAGCCCTTGGACCCGGGCGTCAAGGTCGTCACGTGCGGTCAAGATCAGTATGGGTACCTTGCTACCCTTCTCACGCGCCGCCTTCAGCAATTCGATGCCGCCCATGCCGGGCAAACCAAGATCGAGCAAGACCAGCGTATATTCAACGGCAGCGATGGCCGCGCCGCCGGCATTGCCGTCGCGGACCCAGTCGACGCTGTACTCCGCATCCTGAAGCGCGCGCAGCAAACTTTGACCGATCTGCAGGTCGTCTTCGACTATGAGCACTCGCATAGTGCAATGTCCACGGCAATGGAGCGTTGTCGTTGGGCGCAAGGCAAGGAACATTCTTCCGCGGGCGTGTTTCGCGCCTGAGCGATTTGCGATTCATGCGTAATGCGCCGGTTTTTTCTCAACAGTTCGGAAGCTTCGCATCAGGCGAATTAGCTCTCCGCGGGAAAAACTTTCTGAACCACTCGGGAATGCCGGAACTGATGAAGCTGTATCGCCCCGGATTTCCACAGGTGACTGAACACTCACTATCCTCGGAATCGACGGGCAGTAAATACACATTAAGCATGTTGTCCCCCTCGCGTAGGCGACGATCTTGCACTAGGGTTTCCCTCGCAATAACTCCCGGAATCCAGCCTGCACTGGCGCTTTTCAGCCCGCCAATCCGCAATCTTCGTCTCAGGAAATATTTTAGGCCCCAAGAATGAGATGGGAATGAGAATCGACGGAAGGGTCCTTCCTCGGTCCTATTAAATGGGGTCGGTCGCGATGCACGGCTGCGGATGAAGTCAGGCGACCTGTGCATGCGCCCGCTGCGCCGCCAGTGTCCTTCCCTCGCCGCGATGATTGGCGTCTACCGACGTTCGATTACGCTACGCCCCGACACGTGACATCAGAGCAACGTCAGAAACACATTCCAATCTTCTTATGTCTTCAAGTATTCGATCCATTTCCATTGGATCGACAGATGTACTGTAAAGGGTTGCGATAATCCTTAGAACATCTCCAAAGCGCTCGCCGCAAGTCGCTACTGCAATCGCAATGATCGCAGGCATCACCGAAAGAGCTGCAAGCAACTCGCTGCTCAGAGAAGGCTACCTGACAGGAACGTAGTCACAATGCCAGTATGTATGATGCCTATTTGATGAGAATTAGCGTTACGCCGCAGCTCGACCGAAACCCGTGACCAGGTGCCATTCAGGGCCCACTCTCCTACATAGTGCCGCGCGCCGGCAGAACGATTGTAGCGATCAGACCACTGTGTCCATCGCTGCGGTTTGCAAGCGAAATAGAACCCCGGTACTTCGCCACGACCGATTTGACGATCGAAAGCCCGAGACCACTACCTTCCGAATCCTCCGCACGCAGACGGAAGAAGCGATCAAACACCCGGTCCAGGGACGCTTCCGGAATGCCCGGTCCGTTGTCGGTCACGCGCACCACCAAGTCGTCGGCGCTTCGGAACAGATCGATGTCGACGGTTCCGCCGGCAGGCGTATAGCGCAGTGCGTTCTCAAGCAGATTGCGCACGGCCATACGCAATTCTCCTTCACGCGCTTCAACTTGCGCGCTCTCGAACCTCCCTACACCAAGATCGATCGAGCGTGCATCTGCAACCGGCAGAAAATCCGCGACGAGCTTCTGAACCAACTGGGACAGATCCACTGTCTCGATTGCTGTCAAATCGAGCTGTGCATCAGCTCGCGCTAGCGAGAGAAGCTGTCGGATCATCGTCGACGCTCGAGCGATGGCCTCGCGCAATTCGCGCAGACGCTCGGAGCGTGCCGCCTCGTCGGGAGCGTTGACGAGGTTGTCGACGCGGAGCTGCATCGCAGCGATAGGCGTGCGCAACTCGTGCGCGGCATCGGCGACGAATCGTTTCTCAGCGTCGATACCAACCTGAAGCCGGGCAATCATCCGATTGACCGACGCCGCGAACGGTCGTACCTCGTCCGGCACGCCCGATATATCGAGAGGCTCGAGATGCCGAATGCCGACTAACTCCGACTGCGCCGCTGCACGCGACAGCGACGCGAACGCAGCGTTGACGACAAAGGGAATAGCGAGCCAGACGAGTGGAATCAGGATGAGCGTGGGTATCAGGCTTTCGAGCGCGGCATGCCTTGCTGTTTCTTCGCGGAACGCCACCGGCTGTCCGACCTGGTACGTGTACCGGCCGTCGGCCTTTCTTAACGTGTAAATGCGATAGGCATGGCCGCCGATACTCTCGATCGAATATCCGTCCGGCGCATTGCGATCGAATAGCAGCTCCGGATCGGTATTATCCGTTGGCGCCGCGTCGCCGCTCCTCCAGATTTGCCCGACAAAGCCGTCGACGGAGTGCTGCGGCGGACCGTGTGAGCCTATCGCGCCGACGTTGCCGGCGGACAGCCAGATAGCGGCGCCCTGTAAGTGCACGTCGAGCAGTTCGCCAATGTGCTTGCGCGACAGCCAATACGACGTATACGCATCGATGAGGCCGACTGCCGTGACCAGTACGATCAACGTTACAGTAATCTGGTTTTTCAACGAGCTCATGCGATCGAGTTCAGCGTATATCAGCGGTTACCCGTGCGGCCACACAATCTTCCAGACATTGTCCGTATCGACGACGGAGTAGTCGCCGCCCTCAAATCGGCCCGCGACCACTCCATCGACGAAACGCCGGAAAATGATGCTCGTGTCGATGATCACGCTCGCCGCGACGTTTCCGTACCGACGCGATGCATCGGCCATCCAGCCGATCACGCGGACGTGCGGATGGCGGGCGGCCGCGACGATCACCGCGTCATTTGCATCGGCAACGAGTACGTCGGCGCCGGCGTCGATCTGCTGCACGGTCAACTGCTGCGTGCGTCGGCGGTCATCCCAGTTGCCGACCCAATCTACCAGAACCGTTGCGTCGGGCGCCTTGGCAAGTACGGCCTGCCTGAAGCTTTGCGCCTCCGTACCGTCGACAGACTCTACGCCGCCGACGAAACCGACGGTCTTCGTCTTCGACACGCTCGCGGCAACAGCACCAGCAAGCGCGCCACCGAGGCTCTTGCAATCGAGACAATAGTTGACGACGTTGGGGCCACTCGCCTTACCAGACAAGGTCGCGAAATAGGCTTGCGGGTATTGTGCTGCTGCCGTTGCGGTGACTGCGCTCAGCTCAGCGCCTGCCAGAATGAAACCGCGTACACCTGCCGTGTAGTGGCGGCCGATAACCGTGAGAATTCGCGCGGCACCCAGACTGTCGGCATCGCGCACGACGGTCATCCGGTAGCCGTTGTGGCGGACCTGGAGGTAGCCGCGATATGCGGCTTCGCTGAATCCGAGATCGCTTCCGGCGTAGGGAATGAACAGCAACACGGGCCATCTGCTAACCGTGCCTGCAACGGATGCATGCGTCGCGCCTCGGAGTGCGGTCGGGGCGAACGCAGACAGTGCGAGCAGCGAACAGGCAACGCGACGTCGCTCGTTGACGGGGGCCGGTTTCATTCGGGCAGGATTTCTATGCGCTTCCCCGGATAGTCGAATGTTCTGAAGAACTGACCTGAATACGTCCAAAGTCTATGCAGGCGCGGAAGATAACGTCAAGAGCGATTTGTCGCACCGACAGCTGGTTGTGGGCTTTTGCCGGCTTTGTCAGGTTAAGCCAATGGGATGCTGCTTTCCACTCAGATAAGGTCACCAACCATCGACAATTAAGTAGTCGAGATTTTTAGACCCGGGCTGCGGCTATTCCACACACCAAGCTGAAGGTACAGCGCTCGGGAGGTGCTGCGGAACGAATTCTCCCCCTTGAGAATTAGGCTGGAATTAGATGCGTGAGACGGCGCCCCACAGGCAACCATCCGGCTCGCAAAGCGCCGAATTGCGGGCTGGGTCCAGTCTTTTTCGAAGCATCGCTTCGCCGAATTGCGGCCTAAGCTTTGGCTCAATTTTCTGCACTAAAACAAGGTAAGAACAGCGATGTCCACACGACGTGACCGGGCGTCTCGCGCGATCGGCTTTGCCCTTGCCGCCGCGACGTTCGTCGTGTCTGGCACGGCGGTGGCCAGACATCCCACCCGACTCTCCTCGCTTCCCGCTGACGATCAGATTTTCATCAAGTTGCGTGACGCCGCCCGCGACAACGATCCCGAGCGTGCCGCGCAGCTGGCGAGCCTAATCCGAAATTATCCAGCGCCGGCTTATCTCAGCTATTTTCAGATCAAGCCGCGTCTGTTCAACGGCGCGGGGCATGCGAATCTCGATGCGCCGGACGTACCGGTGCTATCGTTTCTGCAACGCTACGACGGACAGGCGATTGCCGACCGTCTGCGCAACGACTACCTGCGCGTGCTGGGCGCGCGCCACGACTGGAAGGATTTCGATTCCCAATATTCCCTGTTCGTCCTCAACGACGACACGCAGGTGAATTGCTATGCGCTCGAGTCGCGCGCCGCGCGGGGTGAAAACGTCGCCGACGCGGCGCGCGCGCTGCTCGTCGAGCCGAAGTGGTACGGCGACGGCTGCGTCGATCTGATCACCGCGCTCAAGGGTAATTCCCAGTTCACTTCGGAGGATGTCTGGCAGCAGATTCGCGAGGCCTATGAACAGGGCGCGACGAGGACCGGCGGCAGACTGGTCGATGCGCTGGGCACGGCGCGCCCGGATCCACTGCGGCTCGATCAGGCGAGGAACCAGCCGCGCGCGCTGCTGGCGAAAGGCATCCAGATGGACTCGGCGTCACATCAACTCACGCTGCTCGCCATCACGCAGGTGGCGGCCAGCGACCCGTCAGCGGCCGCAGCCATCTTCACCGCGATCGCACCGGCGCTCACCTTGGCGGAACGCGCTATCGGCTGGGGCACGATTGCCTATCAGGCAGCGACCCGGCAGCTGCCAGGCGCGGTGGACTGGTACCGGCTGTCGGCGAACGCGCCCCTGTCGAGCCAGGCCTATGAGTGGCGCACGCGTAGCGCGCTGCTGGCTGGAGACTGGATGATGGTGCGCTGGTCGATCGAGCAGATGCCGGCCGCGCTGCGCGCGCAACCACCGTGGGTCTACTGGTACGCACGCGCGTTGAAACAGGCCGGCGAGGTGACAGCGGCGAACCAGGAATTCAGGAAGATCGCGGAAACTTACACCTTTTATGGCCAACTGGCCTCCGAGGCGCTCGGCCAGCAGATTGTGATTCCGCCACAGATCAAAGTGACCGACGAAGAAGTTAAGAAGGCCAGCCAGACACCGGGCTTCGAACTGGCAAAACGTTTTTATGCGCTGAACCTGCGCACGGAAGGCAACCGGGAGTGGAACTGGCAGTTGCGCGGCATGACCGACCGGCAACTGCTCGCAGTCGCCGAGTACGCACGCCGCATCGAGCTCTACGACCGGACTGTGAGCACCGCCGACAGGACGCAGGCCGAGCATGATTTTTCGCTGCGCTATCTGGCGCCGTTCCGCGCGATTGTCGAGCGAGATGCGCAGTCCACCGGGTTCGGTATCGAATGGGCGTATGGCCTCATTCGCCAGGAGTCGCGCTTCATCATCAGCGCGCGCTCGGAGGTTGGCGCAGGTGGCCTGATGCAGGTGATGCCGGAAACCGCGGAGATGGTCGCGAGGAAGATCGGGCTCGGTCCGCTCTCGCGGGCGAGGATGAATGAGCTCGACACGAACATCCTGCTCGGCACGTATTATCTGTCGATGATTTACAACCAGCTTGACCGTTCGGCCGTGCTCGCGACCGCCGGCTACAATGCCGGCCCTGGACGCTCGCGCAAGTGGCAGGCCAACCTCCTGCATCCGGTGGAAGGCGCGATTTTCGCGGAGACTATTCCGTTCAACGAAACCCGCGACTACGTCAAGAATGTGTTGTCGAACACGGTCTACTACGCGGCGTTGTTTGATGGCCACCCGCAATCGCTGATGGAGCTGCTTGGCCATGTCGAGCCCCGATGACATAGCAACGCTTCCGCGCTGACCGCACGGATAAAAACCAAGAGCCATCCTGGGAACTCTGTCAACTGGGGCGACCTCGTCGATGATGATCCATAACGCACTGCGGCTCAGAAGACATTCGACGGAGTTTGGGTGACATTGGTAAATTCGCGCCACGCGACGAACCGGGCCGCGAGGTGTTTACGATAGAGAGAAGCGCGCCGCACCGAACTTCTCGCACCAGCGGCGAATCGTCTCGTAGCCGACCGTCACTCCGCGCTCGAACAGCAACTCTTCGATATCGCGCAGGCTGAGCATTGACTTGGCACCCGGCCTCGAGCTGCCGCCGCCAGCGACGGCGAGTCAGATTTGAATGCCACCCGCCACTTCTATGCGCTGCGCGTTTACCCAACCAAAGTCATCCGACAAAAGACCGGCAATCACGGGGCCCACATCCGACGGCAGTCCGGCTCGGCCAAGAGCGGTATGGTCGGCGACGGCCTTGTTGACCTGCGGATTGTCTCGCACGATGCCACCACTAAAGTCCGTCGCGATTGCGCCTGGCGCGACGACGTTGACCGCGATCCGGCGCGGCGCGAGCTCAAGGGCCATATAGCGCGTCAGCGCTTCAACGGCTGCCTTCATCGGCCCGTAGATCGCCCGCCCCGGAAACGCGAAACGTGCCAGCCCCGAGGAAATGTTCACAATACGTCCGCCGTCGTTGATGAGCGGCAACAGCTTTTGCGTCAACAGGAACGGCCCCTTGAAATGCACCGCGAACTGAGCGTCAAGCTCCGCTTCGGTGCCCGCTGCGAACGTCGCCGCTGACGACGTGCCTGCATTGTTCACCAGGTAACCGAAGTGTTGCGCGCCCAACTGCCCGAGTGCCTCTCGCAGACGTGTGACGAAGTCATCAAATGCGCTTGCATCACCCACGTTCAACTGGAGGGCAAGCGCCTGTCCGCCCGTTTCGGCAACCATCGCACAGACCTTTTCCGCCTCGACGCGATTCGAGTGGTAGGTGAAGACCGAGCGGACTCCACGAGTCGCGAGGCGCAGAACTGTGTCGCGGCCTATCCCGCGACTGCCTCCGGTGACGACCGCGATTCTCGAAGTCGGGTGACGACCATTGTTCGTTGCCATTTGGCACCTGGCGGTAAGTTTGAAAACCTCAATTCTCCCGGCAGAGCCACCAGCAGTTAATACCCGAACCTACCCAAATCTTGCCTGATCCTGCTGCGCTCACTAAGCTTGATCCACGCGCATTCTCCATACAAGGCAGCTATGTCGAACGAATTGGCCGTTGCACTGCTTCGTTATATCGAAACGCAAACAGGAACAAGCCCATACCGCACGGCCGTGGACGGGCTTCTGATTCTGCGCTCCGACCACCCGAAACCGCCGACATTTCTCGTGGCGCGCCCAGCACTGTGCATCGTTGCACAGGGTGCCAAATGGGCCAGCTTCGGTGGGGCGAAACTGGAGTACCGGGCCGGACAGGCGCTGGTGGTCGGCGTTGAGACGCCGTCGCAGGGCCGCGTGTTCGAAGCGAGTCCCGACAATCCTTGCCTGGTTCTTGTTCTGGAACTCGACCTGATAATGATGCGCGCCGTTGCAAGGGAGATGTCGCCGCCACCTGTGGCGGCAGGAGACGCAAGCTGCGGCGTGTTCATCGCGGACTTCGACGGCCCGCTGGCCGATTGCGCGTTGCGGGTTGTTCGCTTGCTGGATACCCCGGACGCGGTCGGAATTCTTTACCCGCTGGTCATGCGGGAGATTTGTTATTGGTTGCTAAGAGGTCCGAAAGGCCCCGAAATCATAAAGCTGGCGTCGAGCGGGAATGCCTCGCACGGTGTCCTGCGCGCGATGGAAAATATCAGAACTCGATTTTCGCAGCCAGTGCGAGTGGAAGATCTGGCTAAAATCGCCCAACTAAGTCAGTCGGCGTTCCACCGTCAATTCAAGGCGCTGACCGGACTTTCCCCTCTTCAATATCAGAAGCAATTGCGCCTACTGGAGGCCCGCAGGCTGCTGCTGTCACAGTCGATGAGCGTTCAAGCCGCCTCATTTGCGGTGGGATATGAGAGCCCTTCGCAATTCAGTCGGGAGTACGCGCGGATGTTTGGCGCACCACCCAAAAGAGACAAAGAGGACTCAACCAATGCGAAGACGATGCGCGAGGCTGCTTGAGTTACTCCGGGGTTCCGGGGCTCCCGCTTCGTGAGCCCGCGCGTCGCAACGTAAGCGCGTCGGCATCTGCCTGCGCCAGTCAGAGAGTGACAATTTCAATGGGGACGGCTCCAGCACGGTTCCTGCATGGAAGTCCGCTGTATTGCACAGAGCGGGTGCTCGCATCACCGCGTGGCAACGATGGTGAACGGCTGCAGGTGGCCACTCATTGCCTCATGCAAGTCGATGCCTACGGCGTCTCAAACTCGGCCGTTACGTGATCTGCTGGAACACTCTGCAGCGCGTGCAGCAGTCTTCGGCAACAGCGCACTCGGCTCGGAGAAAGACACGATCGACCAGGTGCGCATCGGCGCACTCGACATGACGCGTGCCAACGGTGCTTCATTCACCGAGATCGTGCCGGAAATCATGATCCCGTCGCTGCCGTTCCTGTTCCGTGACATCGACCATTTCCGCAAGGTCATGTACGGCCCGGAAGGCCAGAAGATCCTCAACGCGTTCACGGCGAAAGGCATGATCGCTCTGACGTTCTACGAGAGCGGCGCGCGCTCTATGTACGCGAAGAAGGCGATCAAGTCTCCGGCGGACATGAAGGGCCTGAAGGTCCGCGTCCAGCCGTCCGAGCTGGTGGTCGACGAAATCAAGGCAATGGGTGGCATCCCGACGCCGATGCCGACCGCGGAGGTGTACACGGGCCTGAAGACCGGCATCGTGGAGAGCGCAGAAAACAACTTCCCGACTTATGAAGAAGGCAAGCACTTCGACGTCGCCACGGTCTATTCGGAAACCCAGCATACGATGACCCCCGAAGCGCTGGTGTTCTCGAAGAAGGTGTGGGACACGCTGACGCGGCAGGAGCAGCAGATCATCAAGAAGGCTGCGGCCGACTCCGTGCCGGTGTATCAGCAGTTGTGGACCGCACGTGAAGCCGAAGCGCAGAAGACCGTCACCGCAGGTGGCGCAACGATCATCCCGGCAGCACAGATCGACCGTGCCGCGTTCGTGAAGGCGACCCAGCCGGTGTGGGCGAAGTACGAAAAGACCCCGCAGATGAAGCAGATCGTCGACGAGATCCAGGCGATCAAGTAAGTCTCGCTCCCTGGCGGCAATGGTCCCGCGAGATTCTTCGCGGGACCTATAGTGCAACAGTAGAGACGGGTGCAGATCGTAACGACGTCACCCAACTCGTTCCACCAAACGTTGACCTTGCCGACGAAGCCTCGATGAATGCTATAGGTCGCGGTCGAGAGGATCGTCTCGTCATGTCCGCTGGCTAGTACAACGGTTCAGTGTGACTCAGCCGGAAATCCAGCAAGTCGAGTCGCGCCTGTACTGCGTGTTCGGCAACGGCGCAAGGAGATATCGGAGCCCTTATCCGCCCAGGACCGCCAGATCATGACCCCTCCTGTCGCGAGACCATAGATTCCAATGACGCACCGATCATGACAACGACGAAAATGATCCAGTCCGACGTGATGAATACTGGCTTGCCCTGCTCGCGGTCAGCCCAGACGTAGAGCGCGGTCGCAAGCACATACGGGACGGCTGAAAGCAAGATGAATTTCAGACCGCCGGCAAAGAGCAAGAACACCCAATGGATCACGGCAACGCCTGCGATGACGAGATCGCGCCCACGCTCGGAGACTATGAATCCATAAGCCGCCACGAACTGATCCGCAGTTTCAAGGTCGTGCGTAGGCTCGTGGCTTCGCGAGCGCGAGCTACGACAGCCCCTCCTCGTCCCTGCCTGCATGTGAATTGCCATCTAATTTGCACTATATATCTGCCGTGTTGCCGCAATAGCCTATGTTTATTGCATTGAATGCAATAGTCTCTTGCAAAGTAGGTGTTTACCCTTGTTTACTATTTCCTTACACTTCTCTTGACGGTTGAAAACAAGCAGAAGCTTGTAACGTCCAACCAACAACCAAGGAGGTAGTAACCATGAAGCCCCTCGTTAAACTCGCCGCCTTTGTCGCTGCCATCGTCTTCGCTGCTCCGATTACGGTTTTCGCCGCAGCGAACGCGGCAGCAAACCATCCACTAACCCGCGCTGAAGTCCGTGAGCAACTGGTCGAAATAGAAGCAGCGGGCTACAACCCAGCCCGTGCGAACCCGCGCGAATATCCAGCGGACATCCGGGCTGCTGAAGCCAAGGTTGCTGCGCAACACGGGGACACGTCCGGAGTGGGTGGCGTCATAAGCGGTTCGTCCGCAGCGGGCGGCCATGCCTACACGAGCGAAGCAGCCCGCACCGGCCCGGGTTCCGTCTACTTCGGTCACTAACCGGCTGACTGCCGGACAGCTCTTCGTCCGACCGTCTTTCCATGGAAGTGCGCAGAGAGCCTGCGCACTGACCATCTCCGCTGAACGGCTGGGGAAACATCATCGCCGTCACACGCCACTGTTTCATATCGATCAATTCTCCTCTCGAGGCAGCCATGAAATCAAAATTGCTCGCCCAACTCATGATTGCAGCCCTACTCGGTGCGTCGATCCCCGCTTTCGCCCAGCCTCACGACAATCAGCATCACAGTGACTGGTCGGCGCACGGTCCCAAACAACACGACATGCGTCCGCCGCCCGTTCACGGTCATGGCCCCATGCCGCAGGAGGCCTATCGCGGGCGGCCGGGCGGCCCGATGCCGCACGCCGACTGGCGTCAGGGCGATCGACTTCCGTCCGAATACCGCAATCACAACTACGTCGTCGACGACTGGCGCGGCCACGGCCTCCGACCGCCGCCGCACGGCTATCACTGGGTCGGGGTGAACGGGGATTACGTGCTCGCCGCTATCGCGACTGGCATCATTGCGGACGTCCTGTTCTCCAGCCACTAACACCGGCGGCAACAATGTCGACGAGGCTTCGCCTAAGATGAGAAAGCAGGATGTGCAGTCGTTTTGAGTTTGCCGCTGGTCCTCGGCCCGTTCGCGATGAAACTACTTCCACCACGACTGAACACCCGCCTGCAACTACGCAAGAAACTGCGTCGCGCTAGCGGGTTTCAAATCGCCATTGCTCATCGCCTCCGCCAGCTCAATGTGGAGGATTGGCGCTCGGTAACTGCTGGGCAGAGCTTTTATTTTTCGCCGGAATACCTGCAAATGATTGAAGCGGCAGGTCCAGCCAATCTAGAGCCACGCTACGCCTTGATCTCGGATGACGACGGACCGCGCGCCACTGTCTGCATGCAAATCGTCCAGGTGAGCCTCGACCACCTAGGCGAACAACGCAACCACAAACTCAAGATTCCATTCAAAGAGCGCGTGCTTATCTGTGGCAACCTGCTCAGCTACGGGCAGCACGGGGTTTGTTTCGCGCCCGGCAGCACCCCTGCGGAACTGTGGCCCGCCGTGGCGGAAGCACTGTATCGTACCCGTCGAAGCGAAAAGCTGGATGGCCAGACCAACGTGATTTTGGTCAAGGACATTCTGGAGGCCGACAAGATGCCCAGTGCCTGCCTCGGGGAACTCAGCTATTCCGCCGTCGAAACCGAGCCAAACATGGTGCTGACGCTACCTGAAGGTGTCCATACCCACGATGACTATCTTGCGAGTCTCGCTTCCAAGTATCGCAATGCCGTCAAGTCCCAGATCTACAAGCCATTCGAGGCGGCTGGATTCCGGATCGAGCGTCTTGACCAGGTGACGCCGTTTTCTGCACGTTTGCAAGATCTCTATCTGCAGACCCACACTAATGCCAAATTGCGCCCGTTTATGTTGGAACAGGAATACTGGTCGGCGTTAGCGCTAGCTGCCGCTGCATCCATCGCGTTCCACGTCGCAGTCAAGGGAAGCCAAATTTACGGCTTCGTTGTGACGCTCAAGGATGCTGAGACGGCGGTCGTCTGGCACATCGGCTTCGATCGCGAAACAGCCGCCAATGGTGTGCCGCTATATCTGCGCCTGCTGCATGCGTCACTGACGCAGGCAATTGATTTCCGTTGCCGACGTGTCTCTTTCGGCAGGACAGCGCTCGCACCTAAAGCGCGCATTGGCTGCCGGCCGGAGCCGATGCAGATTTGGGTACGCCACCGCCAGCCTCTGCTAAACCAGGCCATCGGCCCTTTGCTGCGATTGATCCAGCACGAAGATGCGCCGGAATGTTCTCCTTTCAAAAAAACAACGAACCACTCTGAAGGGTTTTAATAGTCGTCAGTTCACTTTGCATTGGATGCCCGCCCATCTGGTCAATCCGAAACCTACTTCAAGCTCTGCTAGAAGCGATGCCGGATGCCAACAACTACTTGTACCTGGCTCTGAGTTGTGGAGGCGGTTAGGCCGTTGAGGTTTGCGACCGCATTCCCACCGGTCGAATCGGTGCCCGACGCATGCTGGTAAACCGCGACTGTGTAAAGGTCAGTCCGCTTGGATAGCAAGTAGTTAGCCCCGATCGTGCCTTGATTGTAAGTTGCACCGTTCACGCCATATCCTTTCAGGTAGTTATAGGCGACGCCGAGGTGGAGGGCTGGCGTGAGTTGATAGCCGAGATTGACTTCAACGTCGTGGAATTTGGCATCGCCGCCTGCGCCGGTAGCCGGGAGACCCGGTAGCGTCCCGATATCCTTGAACTGCGTGTTGCTGTAGACAACGCCGAACGTAGCGGCACCAACGACATAAGAAGCGCCTGCGACGAAAATCTGCTGGCTTTTCGCGGACGCATAGCCCGAATACACGCGGCTTCCAGACATGTTGGACCCCGTCGTGCTTGAGGCCGCGGTATTGCCAAAATAGGAAAAGTTAGGATCTCGCGCGTCAACGAAGGCGGTGCCAAGCGTGAGTGGCCCCAAATTGTAGTTCGCCCCGACCGACCAGATCTGGTTCTGGTTGAATTTCCCAGCGACACCGCCAAAGCTGTAGAGGCCCGCGAACGACAATCCAGCGTATGACACACTGCGAAACTTGATCGCGTTGTTGACGTGGTTGCTACCATCTGTGTTATCTAAATCACCAGGATGGGCGCTGGCGAATCCACCCCACATCTGTGCCGCCACGAACATGTAGGTCAAGTCGTTAATCAAATCATATTGACGCCCGAACGTAACGGTACCTCTGTTCGATGATGAAAAACCGAGATAGGCTTGACGCCCGAACTCGTCGCCCCCTTGGCCGAGCTTCCCGTTCGCAACACTGAAGCCGTTTTCTAGCACGAAAAGTGTTTGAAGTCCGCCGCCGAGATCCTCAGCGCCTCGCAGCCCCCAACGGTTGCCACTCAGATTTCCGGCAACCATCGAATACTGCTTGTGGCCACCAACGTTGTTCACATAGTTCATGCCGACGTCGATCATACCGTAGAGAGTCACGCTATTCTGAGCGTGTGCCGCACATGTGAACGAGGCTACGAGCGCCGCGGCAATCAAAGACTTTTTCATAAGAAGGTCTTGGTTGAATAAGAAAATGAAATAAAGCGAACGACACTCGTCACGCGTCGTCACCCGACGACCCGGCGCATATGATGTGGTGGATAAAACTTCTCCCGCTTCGCTGCGTCGAGATGGATGTAGCCGGTTGCGGCGCAGCGCATCGGGGAACGACGAAAACGCCGGCAATCAGAGTTGCCGAGGTCGAGGGACGCCTTCCTTACTTGATGACAAAGCGCGCGCTGCTCGTCGACTCGTCTTCTATCGTCGCGAGAGCGATCGCCTTGTCGTCCGCGACAAGCTTCACGCCGCAAGCGGCTGCAGCAAGTGCAGCAGGCCGGAAATTCGTTTCATTGGGGAGGAGTTCCAGCAGATAACCGTTGATCACTCGGGCAGGTGCGGCAGCACGAACGACAGTGTGGCCTTATGCTCGTCCTGGTTCGCCTTCGCTGGTTCCGACGGCGGCGTATCGAGTGTTGCTACGACCACGTTCAGGCCCTGGTTGCGCACCTTGATCGTCACGGTGCCATCTGCACCAGTCTTCATTGGTTTGGAATCAGGGTCATTGACGAAATCGGGTTGCACCTCGGCGCCGGGCGCGGGCTTGCCGTCGTAGAGCACCCGAACCGTGAGCGGCTGACCCAACTGATCCGGCATCTGTTTGCCAACCGGTACGATCTGCAGCTTCTGCCCGGGCAGTACGGGCATCGCCCCATTCAGGGGCCGGCGCAGATGCACCGCGTACTTGAACGTGTGCTCGCTGAACGTGGCGCCGGGCACCTCGTCCTTGCCCTTGTTTTGCCACTCGCCGTTCGCGGTCTTGCTCCACAGGCCGTAGTCCATCATCCCGGCAACGATTGCCGGCTGCGTGACGGTATCCACCACGAGCAGCGGTCCGTTGGGTGTGAGATGCGTGACGACCTCCTTGCCCTGCTCGTCGTAGGCAGTGACGCTCTTCACCTTGTGCTGGCGCTTGATGACATCCAGGTCGTCGCTGCCCTCGCCGTAGATCAGCGCCAATTGGTTCGAGCGCTGCGCGAAATAGATGCCATGCGAGTGCGCCAGGCTGGCGATGCCCATGCCTGCAATCAGGCTTGCCACGACAGCGAGTTTTCCGGTGATCCCCATTTGTGTCTCCTTCCAGTGGTTGAAACAGTTCCGGTCTTTCCATCTACAGATCGAGTACCAGCGTCCGGCTATTGGCACGCGAACAGCAGGGAGTGAATCGATCGTTTCTATTCTTCTCGTCGTCGGAGAGAAATACGTCGCGATGCTGCGGTTCGCCTTCCAGCACGCGCGTCACACAGGTGCCGCAGACGCCCTGCTCGCAGGACGCCGCAATATGGATTCCGTAATCGGCCAAAGCAGTCATTACCGTCTTGTCTGCCGGGATACAAATAGTCCTACCTGTGCTTGCGATCGTGACGTCGAATTCGACATTGCTGTCGGATTCCCTCTTCTCAACGCTGAAATATTCCCTGTGCACGCGGTCTTTGCGCCAGCCTTTCTGCAATGCGGCGTCGATGACGGCATTCATGAATGCCTCGCCGCCGCATACGTACAAGTGCATTCCGGCATCGTGCGTCTGGAGAAGCACGGCAAGATCCAGCCGTTGCTGTTTCTCTTCTTCCGTGAAGTGGAAGAAAACGTGGTCGGCGAATGTCGAGCGCTTGATGTGCTCGACAAAGGCCGCGCGCGCCGGCGAGCGCGCGAAGTAATGCATTTCGAAATCGGCTCCGAGACGAGCCAGGTGTTCCGCCATGCAAAGAATCGGCGTAATACCGATACCACCCGCGATGAGCAGGGAATGCTTCGCGGATTCCACGAGCGGGAAGTGATTTTTCGGAGCGCTGACTTCGATCATGTCGCCTTCCTTGACCTGCTCATGCATGGCCCTCGACCCACCGCGCGTTGGTTCCGCCCGCATGACGGCAATCAAATAGCGATGTCTTTCCCCGGGAGGATTGCACAGCGAGTATTGTCGAACCTTTCCGCCGGGTACGTGAACATCGAGGTGGGAGCCGGCGGCAAACGGCGGCAGCGCTTTTCCGGCAGGGTCGACAAGTTCAAAAGATTGGATATGCTCCGCTTCCGCCGTTTTTCTGGCTACTTTCAACGCGAGAGTCGTCCGGGGCGACACGGGAGCCGGCCGAGGCCGTCTGCCGCGCAGATAACTGCCGATGCCGGCGTAAGCCAATACCGGTACAGAGAGCACGCCAATCAGTTGCAGCACTTGCAGAAATCCGCCGCTCAGCCAACCGTAATGCAGCGCAAGCGCCGTCAGGTAAATTCGATGACCCAGGCTGTTCTCCGCATATGAAGTAAAGCGCAACACTTTGCCTGTGTTCGAATCGACACTAACGTAGGAGAACGCATTGATATGCGGCGCGTCGCGTGCGACAAGATCGAAGTTGAAAGCATCGCCCGGCTTGCCAGGGTAGCGAATGCGGGCATATTCTGGTTGCGGCACCAGTGCCCGTGCGCGTTGCCAGAGGGCCTCGACTGGCAGGTGTTGCGTCGCGACCTGCACGACCGATCTTGGGGAAGGTGCGGGGGGCTTCGATGCCGTCAGTGTGTAGAGCGCATCTCTCAAGAATTGAAACGATTGCAGCGCCCCGGTGAGTGCGCACGCAAGTACGATGAGGCTGACATACGCGCCAAGGGTTTTGTGCAGACTGAGCCAGCGCGCGCGACCGGTGAGGTTGGGCTTGATCGTGACGACTCACCTGCGTTTGCGCAACGCCTCTGGAATCCACACAGCCAGGCCGCCACCGACCAGCACAATCGCGAATGTCAGCGCAAGCGTTCCAGCGACGACGCTTCCATTCTTCACAAACTGAAAACTGTGCAGGCTGGCCATCGTACCGAACAGGCCGCCGTAACGATGCTCGCTGCCAAGCACTTCGCCAGTGCATGGATTGACGTAGTACCACCGGTCGTCGCTGAGGAGAACACGTGTGCTGGAATCGGCGTCGGCGTATATGCGCACCTGCTTTGGCCGGCCTGCGGCTGGATTGGAAGCGCTGGCATTGGCAATCAACGTATCGAGCGGCAGGCGCTCTTTGCACGATTCGACCTTGAGCAGACCGTGGTAGATGACGGGTTCGAGTGGCTCCCGAAACAGCATACCCGCGCCGGTAACCGCCACCATGACGACGAACAGACCGATGCTCAGACCTATCACGCGATGTAACTGACGAATACGCTCACGTAGAGATACATGCATAGGATCCCCAATAACTGAAAAGGCCTTGGTCGATGACGAGCCTTGACAGTACGCGTACCCACTGCGAACCTATGAGTCCAATTCAAAAAGCTGGATAGGTCCAATGGCTGACTCGTTGCTTGCTGACCTCCTGATCGGCCACCTCCGCCGGGATGGGTCCGTACCACTTCAGATCCAGATTGCGAACGGGATCCGGGACGCAGTATGGGACGGCACTCTGAAGGCTTCCACACGTTTGCCGTCTTCCCGAACGCTCGCGGCTGCACTAAAAGTCTCCCGGATAACCGTTGTAACGGCTTATGACAGGCTGTCGGCCGACGGCTATCTCCATACCGATTCCACGAGTGGTACGCGTGTCTCCGACAAGCTGCCGCAATCAATGAAGTCAGCGCCCAGGGAATCGACCGCACGAACCCTGTCCGAGCGCGGGCAGCGGCTGATAAGCGCTCCTGCGGGCATCCAGGAACGCAAGGGGGCGTTCGTTCCGGGGGTTTGCGACACGGATTGTTTTCCGTATCAGATATGGAGGCGTATCCAGAATCGCTATCTCGGCGAGCAGCATGCGGAACTCATGGGCTACTCCAATCCAGGCGGATATCTGCCGTTGCGCCGCGCGCTGTCGGAATATTTGCGCGTATCGCGCGCGGTTCGGGCCTCCCCGGAACAAATCATCGTGACGATGGGGAGCAATCAGTCGATTGACCTTTGCTCACGCATTCTGGCCGACGTGGGCGAACTGGCCTACGTTGAAAACCCTTGCCACTGGGCAACGCCAATCCTGTTGCGCGCCAACGGGCTGGAAGTGGAGGCTATTGCTGTCGACAATAACGGTATGAAGCTCGAACGCTGTTCGCGCCGAGCCCGCCTCATAGTGACGACCCCATCGCATCAGTTTCCGATGGGGGTGACGTTGTCGGACGAACGGCGTGCCGGTCTGCGTGCGGCAGCTGAGCAGTGGGATGCATTCGTTCTGGAAGACGACTATGACAGTGAGTTCCGATATGACCAGCGTCCGCTTCCGTCTCTTCAGGGCGTCGATGAAAACGGCCGTGTCATTCTGATGGGAACGTTAAGCAAGGTCATGTATCCCGGCATGAGGCTCAGCTATATAGTTGTTCCGCCCGACCTGGTCGATTCCTTCGCAGCCGCTTCGTTGCGCTTGTACAGACCGGGGCACCTTTCCTTGCAGGCAGCGATGGCAGACTTTATTGCGGACGGGCATTTCTCGAAGCATATCCGGCGGATGCGCGACATCTACGGGGCAAGACAATCGGAATTGCTCCGATGTCTGGACCAGTGCTTTGGCGATGCACTTGAAACATCACGGAACGCGGCGGGTCTGCATATGACAATCAGGATCCGTGATCTGCTTGACTTCGATACGACTGTATCGCGATCGCTTGAACAGGGAATTTACCTTCGCAGGCTGCACACGTTCAATCAAGGAGATCCGGGATTTCGTGACGGATTTCTGCTGGGATTCGGTGCGCTCGATATCGAAGCCATCCGTCCCGCTGTGCAGACCTTCGCCGGCATCGTCGAGAGCGTAATATCCGTGCCGGATTCGCGGTAATGCCCCGCACGCACTTTTCGCCAGGGTCGTACCGCTGCTCGCGAGGGAAGATTTTCACTAGCCGTCCGGGTGGACCGTCAGCGTCGATTGACGTCGCACGCGGCGTGCGGGTTCGCATAAGTCGGCCGCGAAGCGGAAGGGTGCGCGAGGAACCGGCGCGTCCGATCATCTCAGCGCAGGGATGATCAAATCGTCTGCATGACCATCAGTTTCCAGAATACGCAACTTGATTGCAGAGCCGCTCCCCGGCAGGCTCTCGAATTTAAGGTAGGCGTCCACATCTTCGCCCGCTCCGCCATCCCGAGCGCAAGAAGCCTTCGGGCTGGCGCCGATAGATCTGGCCACCATCGCGGCGCCCTTCATCGATCACCGTGAATGCCCGGCATGCCGATCATCACGCGCTCGCCTTGGGCAATCCAGACCCAGCAGTCCTGGCAAGCGCCCATCAGGCAGAAGCCTGCGCGCCGGCCGTCGCCAAACTCGGAATCGCGTAACGCGTCTCGCGCCGTCAGGAGCGCGACCAGCAGCGTGTCGCCTTCGGCGGCCTCCACTGCATCTCCATCGAGAGGTTCGCTGCTTCGGGACCGCAACGCGCTAAGCGTAGATCGGTACTCATGCTTTCCCACTATCCCCGGCTCCGGAGCCATGCTTCGCAGGCATGCGGGTGAGCCTGGAAAGTCTTTTTCCGTTGCGAGCTGAAACGCTACTCTGCATGCACGAGACAGAGCATTTCACACGAGCCGGACGGCGTCACCGTCGCCGCCGCGTAACTCGCGTCCAGTGACGGAAGCTGCATATTGAGCAATAGATATTGCGTGCTCCCCTGAAATCGAAGCTCTCTCTACGTTGCGTTTGACATGAACTTACCTAACTGGAGCCGCAAAATGAACCAACCCGTCGTCCTGATCACCGGCGCCCTCACAGGCATCGGCCGCGCAACCGCTTTTGCATTCGCCCGCGTGGGCGCACGCCTCGTCGTGTCGGGCCGCCGCGCCGCGGAAGGTTCGGCGCTTGGAGCCGAATTGCGCGAAGCAGGCGCACAAGCTTTCTTCGTGCAGGCTGACGTACGCCGCGACGAAGACGTCCGTCACCTCGTCGACGAAACCGTTGCTCGCTTCGGCCGGCTCGACGTTGCAGTCAACAATGCTGGTACGGAAGGCAAACCGGGACCTGTGGTCGATCAGACTGCCGAGAGCTACGCTGATACCTTCGACACCAACGTGCTCGGCACGTTGCTGAGTCTCAAGCACGAACTGCGCGTGATGACCGCACAGCAAGCGGGCAGCATCATCAACATATCCTCGACTTATGGTCATGAGGGTGCGGCCTTCGCTTCGGTGTATGCGGGCAGCAAGCATGCTGTAGAAGGGATCACGAAATCGGCTGCGCTCGAGGCCGCTTCGGCGCGAGTTCGCGTCAACGCCGTTGCTCCTGGCCCCACTGACACAGGCATGTTGGACCGTTTCACCGGCACGCCGGAGAACAAGGCCTCGCTCGCGGCAACGGTTCCGCTCGCACGAATCGGTCGGCCTGACGACATCGCCGCGGCGGTGCTCTACCTGGCGAATGACGGTGCTGCGTTTGTCACAGGGCAGATCCTCACCGTCGATGGCGGCAAGACAGCGGGTTGAGATTTCAACGCGGATTTGGGCTTCCTGCTGAACCGGCGAAGCCCTACATAAGCGACACTTCTGGATGGAACCATCAATGAACACCGATCTCACCTTTTTCGAATCGAAGGCTTCCCCGAACTCTCGCCGGGTTCGCATCTTTCTTGCCGAGAAGGGCATCGAATTTCCTACCAAAGCGCTGGACCTCAGCGCCAAAGAGCAATTCTCCGATGCCTACGTTGCGATCAACCCTCGCCGCCAGGTCCCCACGCTCGTGCTGCGAGACGGCACAGCGATTGGCGAAGTCCCGGCAATCTGGCGTTACATCGAGGAGGCTTACCCCGACAGGCCGGCATTGCTGGGCACGACGCCAACTACGAAGGCGCTCGTCACGATGTGGGAACGACGTGCCGAGCTGGACGGATTCTCGGCGGTGATGGAGGGCGTCAGAAACGCCGTTTCCGGGCTGAAAGGTCGGGCGCTGTCGGGCCCGCATGCGTACGAGCAGATCCCCGAAATCGTCGAGCGCAGCAAGCTGCGGGTCGCGCACTTCTTTGCTGATTTCAATGACCGCCTCAAGACAGTGCCATTCGTCGCGGGCGACGCATTCTCGGTGGCTGACATTACTACGCTGGTTGCGATCGACTTCGCGGCGGGCGGCATGAAGCTGAGCATTCCCGCGGGTTTCGACGCACTACTAGCGTGGTACGACAAAGTCAACGCACGTCCGTCGTCGAAGGCATGACGGCCCGCAAGGTAGCCTGCCGCGACCGATGTCGTGCGCTCAGTATCTCCGTGGCCGGCTTCTGTGATTCGCCTCGCGGCCGGTAAGCGTCGGGCCTGCCGCGCGAATGTCACCCGCATCCGCAGACTGCTTCATCTGCCGCACGTCTATCTGAACGCCTTCCACCGACAGCCACTCAAGCGGTTTAGTCTGACATTAAGCCTGGTCTACTTGTGACCAGCTATCACGCGCAGGCCACAGCTTTTGGCGTGCAACCTGCCGTTGTGCAACTTACTGCTTGATCTGGTCGATGCGCGACAGAAACGTCGACAGGATCGCTGAGCGGTTGTTCCGGTTATAGCCGACCACAAGCTCGATACGTGGCGGTTCGCCCTTGAGCGGTCGGCTTGTCACCGACCAGGGCAGCAATTTCTCGGCATAAGAGGGCAGCAATGCAACGCCTCTCGTCGAGGCGATTAGCGACATCGCCATCGTCAGGTTGTGCACGCGATGCGCGGGCTCGATGGCGACGTCGTTTGTCGACAGATAGTTTTCGATCGCGCCGCGCATGGGACCGGCTACGTCTGAGCCGCCTATGAATAATTCACCCGCCAGTTCGTGCACGTCGATCTCATCGAAGGCCGCAAGGCGATGGTCGCTTGGCATCAGCACGACGAAAGGCTCGCGTGCGACCGTCACGTACTCGAGGTCGGGTCGGTTGGCTTCGGCACGCATGAAGGCGACGTCCAGCCGTCCCGTCGACAATCCCTCTGCGAGTTCAGGGGAGTGCTCGCTCGAAACCGTCATTTCGATGCTCTGCAGATCGCTCGCGAGCACGCGAGTCGCTTCCCCAAGCCAGGTCACTTCCTGTCCGCTCAGGAAGCCAACAGCAAACGTCGGCTTGGACGGTCGCGCCGCCCGCCGCGCTGCCTCGCACGCCGCATCGACTTGTGCAAGGGCGAGGCGGGTATGGTCCAGAAATGCCTTGCCAGCGTCGGTCAGTTCGATGCCACGCGCGCTGCGCACGAACAGTTGCGCACCTACTTCGTATTCAAGGTCTCTGATCTGCCGGCTCAGAGACGGCTGGGACGTGTAGAGCCGACGTTCCGCCGCGACGGTCAGGCTGCCCTCTTCGGCCACGGCGACGAAATAACGAAGATGACGCAGTTCCATACACGCCTTCCTTTTAGTCATGCCTGACAGGTATGGGGGTCAGCTTACAAAGTCTTTTTCGCGCGGACAAGTGGCGACTATCGTTCGATCACATCAGCCGGACGAAACCCTCCCTCGCCTCAACGTCAGTTATCTGCTGGAAGGACGATCATGAACACCCTGACAGGAAAGACCGCACTCGTCACGGGCGCTTCCCGTGGCATCGGGCGCGCCACTGCGCTTGCGCTCGCGCAGGCAGGCGCTCAGATCATCGTGCACTATGGCAGCGGTGCGCGTGAGGCCAAGGCCGTCGTCGCCGAAATCACTGCGGCGGGCAGCCGTGCCCATGCCATCCAGGCAGATCTGGCTGAATCCGACGGGCCGCACAGGCTCGCGCGCCATGTCCGGGCAATCGTCGGTGAACGGCTCGACATCCTCGTTTCCAACGCTGGCATCGCGAAGGCAGCCACACTCGAGGCAACAAGCGTCGAGGATTTCGACGAACTGTTCGCAGTCAACGTCCGCGCTCCGTATTTTCTCGTTCAGCAATCGCTGCCGATCATGTGCAAGGGCAGCAGCGTCACGCTGCTTTCGTCGCTCGCGGCCCATGCGGCCGTCGGCGAACTATCGGCCTACTCGGCCACGAAAGGCGCCGTGGACACCCTTGTGCGCCAATTCGCGAATGACCTCGGACCGCGCGGCATCCGTGTGAACGCAGTCGCACCCGGCGTGGTGCAAACCGACATGTCGAGCTTCACCCACACCGACGAAGGCCGCGACATGACACTCAGCCTTCAGGCCATCAAACGGCTCGCCGAACCCGATGATATCGCCGCTGCGATCACCTTTCTCGCCTCCGACGAGGCCAGATGGACAACCGGCGCGACGCTCAATGTGGACGGCGGCTCGAAGCTCTGAGCGAGTCGACCGCGACGCCGCCATTTCGGCAATCCAATTCGATTCACGCACCGGGATATATCAATGTCGCAGACGCAAATCCCCTCAATACAGCCACCGCGCACGCGAAACTGGCTCGCGGTTCTCTCGGTCGCACTCAGCGCGACCGTGTTCTGTACCACGGAATTCCTCCCCGTCGGGCTACTACGCTACATCAGCCAGGGACTGGGCGTCAGCGAAGGAACCGCCGGCATCATGGTCACGGCGCCCGGGCTTCTGGCCGCCATCGCCGCGCCGTTTCTTACGGTAGCGGTCGGACGTTTCGACCGTCGGCGCGTGCTACTCGGCTTGGGCCTGCTGCTCGTAATCTCGAATCTGGCGGCCATGCTGGCGCCGAACTTTACGATTCTCGTCGCGGCCCGTGCGCTGTTCGGATTCGGAATCGGCGGATTCTGGGCAATCAGTGTGGGGCTCGGCGCCCGACTCGTGCCGGAGAAGCATGTCGGTCGGGCCACATCGCTGATTTTCGCGGGCGTCTCACTCGGCATGCTGATCGGCGGCCCGGCCGGGGCACTGATCGGGGACCTGGCTGGTTGGCGTACCGCATTTGGCGCAGCGCTCGCGCTGTCCGTTGCCGCGCTGCTGGCCCAGTGGGTTTCGTTGCCGTCGCTACACGTAGAGCATCGGGTAAGCACACGCGATCTGCTCGGCATCTTCGGTACGCGACCGGCACGCATCGGGCTGATCGCGATGACGCTGGCCCTGTGCGGACAGTTTGCGACCTATACGTATATCACTCCGTTCCTCGCAACGGTGTCGGGATTTGGCGGCAAGGTCATCTCGTTGCTGCTGCTCGGCTACACGTTCATCGGTCTGCTCGGCAATTTCATCGGTGGTTCATCAGCGCAACGGAACGTCAGGACCGCGCTCATCGCGAGCATCCTGTTTATCGCATTGCCGCTCGCCATGCTTCCCGCACTCAGCACCAGTCGGCCGTCGGTGCTGGTCGCGCTGGCCGCGTGGGGAACCGCGTACGGCGCCATGCCCGTCGCACTGCAGATGTGGATGGCGCAGGCAACCCGCGAAGTCCGCGAAGGTGGCATGGCACTGTTCGTCGCCAACTTCCAGATCTCGATTGCATTGGGTTCGTTCGTCGGCGGCCGGATCGTCGACGGGTTCGGTCTCTTCAATGCAATGTACTTCGGTGCCGGACTCGCCGTGGTTTCGATCCTGACGCTCGCGCTGACCGGCGGGCATCCTCGCAGGATCGACGAGCCCGCGACCACCTGAACTATTCCAGCGGGCTTCCGTTTCCTGCACAGAACTCTACCCGGCCGGAGCAGCAGCATGAATAACGCACCCGTTGTACTGATCACCGGCGCACTGTCCGGTATTGGCCGCGCCACGGCCTTCGTCTTTGCCCGCGAAAAAGCCCGCGTTGTGCTCGCCGGGCGCAGGGCTGAAGTCGGCGAGAAGCTCGCCGAAGAACTGCGCGCAACCGGCATCGAAGCCGAATTCATCCAGGCAGACGTTCGCCATGAAGAGCAGGTCGAAGCGCTAGTCAAAGGCACCGTCGCACGCTTTGGTCGACTCGACATCGCCGTCAACGCGGCCGGCGTCGAGGGAGAATCGGGCCCGGTCACGGAGCAGACGCCCGAGCGCTACGCCGCCGTCTTCGACGCCAACGTGCTCGGCACCCTGCTCGCGATGAAGCACGAGCTGTGCGTGATGACGGCCCAGCAGTGCGGCAGCATCGTCAACGTGTCGTCGACGATGGGCTTGCGCGGCGCCGCTGGCATGTCCATTTACACGGCCAGCAAGCATGCCGTCGAAGGCCTCACAAAGTCTGCGGCACTGGAAGCGGCCGCGTCGGGCGTGCGCGTGAATGCCGTCGCGCCCGGCCCCATCGACACGGAGATGCTCACCCGGCTAACCGGATCCGCCGAGCGCAAGGCCGCCATGCTGTCGAGCGTCCCATTCAAACGCGCCGGAACGCCCGAGGAAATTGCCGAGGCTATCGTCTTCGTCGGATCGGGCAACGCCAGCTACATGACCGGCGAAATCCTGCGCGTCAACGGCGGCAGGACCGCCTGAATCCGTGGGATGAGAGGAAAACACCATGTCGACAAGCCATACGCCCCAATTTGACGACCTACCCGCGGTCATGAAGGAAGTCCGGACGCGACCGCTGTTCGTGGTCCGTCTAGGCGTCAAGCCAATCGTGACGGTCGGTCAGACACCGGGCGCCTTGCGCCGCGTCGGCATCGTTGAGTCCGGCACATTCCAGGGCGACCGGCTCACCGGTACCGTGCTGGACGGCAGTAATGACTGGCAGGCCGTACGTGGTGATACCGGCACGACGCACGACGTGCGCCTCATGCTGCGCACCGACGACGGCGTCAGCCTCCTGATGTCCTACCACGGCGTCCGGCATGGTCCGACCGACGTAATCCAACGCCTGGAACATGGGGAAGTCGTCGACCCCGCAAGCTACTACTTCCGAATCAACCCAGTGTTCGAAGCGCCGACCGGACGCTACGAATGGCTTAACGGCATTCTGGCCGTCGGCCTCGGCCACCGCTTCGCGTACGGCCCCGTGTACAGCGTATTTGAAGTGCTCTGATACTCATTGGAGAACAACATGACCACGACCACCCCCGCACAGAACAAGGCACTGCTCCTCGAAGCCTTCGATACGCTCTTCAACCAGCGCGACTACGCTGCCGCCGAGCGCTTCTGGTCGGATTCCTATATCCAGCACAGCGCCCACATTGCGCCCGGACGTGAAGGACTGTTCGGCCTGATCCGAACCCTGCCCGACACCTTGCGTTACGAGAATCAGCTCGTGGTGGCAGAAGGTGATTACGTGATTGCTCATGGCCGGTTTTCCGGGAATGGCAGGCCAACCGCATGGATTGCCGCCGATATCGTCCGCTTCGAGGACGGCAAGCTGGCCGAACACTGGGACGTGCTCCAGGACGAGGCCAGTGCGGCGCAGTCCGTCAGCGGCCTGCCCATGTTCGGCGAACGTTTTCCGTCCTGATTCGCGCAAGCAACGCGCAGCCATGCATGCCCCATACCCCTCAGGCATGGCCGCTTGCCTACAAAGTCTTTTTCCTGTTGCCAGCCAGCGCATACAGTACCCATCAACAGGCACCGCCCCACGAGATTTCCAGGCGGGGAACTGGATTGCAAAAGCAGCACCCCCATGCATTTCAGACATACCGGAAAAGAACATCTGCTGAACTTACCTCTGAAAGGATCGCAATCATGACCCGCCATACGCACCAGACCGCACCGACCCAGTACGTCGAAGCAAACGGCATCCGGTTCGCCTATCGTCGCTTTGGGAATCCCATCGGCGTGCCGCTTGTGATGAACATCCACTTCACCGGCACCATGGATCACTGGGACCCCGCCGTAACCGACGGCCTCGCCGCCGGACGTGAGGTCATCCTGTTCAACAACGCCGGCATTTCGAGTAGTTCGGGCAGCGTTCCCGAATCGATCGAGGAAATGGCGGCCAACGCTGCCGCATTCATCCGTGCGCTCGGTCTCGAACAGGTCGATGTACTGGGATTCTCGATGGGCGGCCTGATTGCACAGACGCTCGCCATTGCGGAGCCCACGCTGGTTCGCCGCCTGATCCTCGTCGGCACGGGCCCGCGCAGCGGAGAACGCATGGCCTCGCTGACGCCCGAAGCGCAGGAAATCTTCGGCGCGACCTATGCCGAACCGGACCATCTCTGGCTGCGCGTCCATTTCTCGCCGACCGGAACCAGCCAGACGGCCGGACGTGCGTTCCTCGAACGCTTCCGCCTTCGCACGGAGAACCGTGATCCGGCGGCCAACGAAGCCGTGGCATCGGCTCAGCTCGCGGCACTCGCGAAATGGGGCGCGCCGCAAGACAACCCGTATGCCTACCTGTCTGCACTCAGCCAGCCAACTCTGGTCGTCAATGGCGACAACGACGTGATCATCTACACGGTCAATTCGCTGATTCTGCGCCAGCACATCCCGAATGCCCAACTGGTCATCTATCCGGACGCCAATCACGGCTCGCTCTATCAATACCCCGAGCGTTTCGTGGAAGACGTTTCCAGGTTCCTTTCCTGAGTCGTTGATCGCTACATCCGAATTTTCGAGACATAATCCAAGGAGAATTAATTGTGTCTACTAATCTTCACGGCAAAACTGCACTCGTCACGGGCGCTTCCCGCGGCATCGGCCGCGCAACCGCACTGGCTCTGGCAGCAGCAGGCGCGCGCGTGCTCGTGCACTTCGGCAGCGACGAGAAGGCTGCGAATTCCGTCGTCGAGGCGATCCGTGCTTCGGGTGGTTCTGCCGACAAGGTCGCCGCAGACCTGAGCGCCGCGAACGGCCCTCACGAACTGGCCCGTCAGGTACGCGGGCTGATTGGCGAGCGTCTTAACATTCTCGTTGCGAATGCCGGCATCTCGAAGGCCTCGTCGATCGCGGAAACGACAGTAGAGGATTTCGACCGGTTGTTCGCCGTCAATGTGCGCGCCCCATACTTCCTCGTCCAGCAACTGCTGCCCGTGCTGGGCGAGGGCAGTAGCGTGGTCCTGCTGTCCTCACTTGCAGCCCGCGCTTCGGTTGGCAATCTGTCAGCCTACGCCGCGAGCAAGGGAGCAATCGACACACTGGTCAAGCATTTCGCCGCAGCGCTTGGCGAGCGCGGCATCCGCGTGAACGCAATCGCGCCGGGCGTTGTTGAAACTGACATGTCGAACTTCGCCAAAACCGATGCCGGGCGGGACTTCACCCTCGGCATACAGGCCCTCAAGCGCGTGGCGCAACCCGACGACATCGCAGGCGCAGCCCTCTTCCTCGCATCCGATGCGGCACGCTGGGTGACGGGTGACACGCTGCGTGTCGATGGCGGCTCGAAGCTCTGATACCGGTGGAGACGGCCATGACCCATACAGCCTGCCCGACTGCTCCTGGGATTCACAGCGGGAGCACCCGTGGATACACGCATCCCGCATTTGGCCACCGGGCCAGTTTCTGGGTCTCGGCCGGCGTGGTCGCTCATACCCTCTGGACCAGCGCGGCACCCGCCATGACGTACCGGCTCTATGCAAGCGAATGGCCTCAAACCTCTGGATCTCGATGCACCCGTCATGCACATCAGCTATTGCGAGGCCGCGGCCTTTGCGGCCTGGGCGGACGCACGACTGCCGACCGACGCCCGAGCCTCGACTCCGCGATCGTCGTCGACGACAGCGGAGCGCCCGTGGAAACAAAGTTTGTTGCACAAAAACGACGGCATTTTTTTCTGAGAATTCGAGTACAACGTTTGCGCACCAGTTTTTCCTCGAAACTTTTCATTCAATTACGTCCAATCGAAAAAAGGATTTAACAATGCTTAAAAGTCGCACCTAAAATGCCTCTTTCTGCAAGAGAGTTACTGGTACTGCAAGGCAACGATGGAAAGACTCAGGGAACAAACGCTATTCAAAACATCTGATGAGCAAGTACTCAGCCTTGCAAGGCAGGTGGCGCGCATTAGCGAATTCAAAACGGGTGATTATGTATGTTTTCAGGGCGATACTGCTTCGCCTTTAGTTATGCTGTTAGCCGGCCACCTGCGAGTGAGTGCATTATCGGAAGACGGACATGAGATCCCCATTGGTACGGCCAGTGCCGGCCAAATGGTCGGCGCCGTGTCGGCCATCAATGACATGCCGTTGCCTGGCAATATTGTCGCCACCCGTGACAGCAGCGTCGCTCTGATCAGTCGCTCCGACGCGCGCCGGATTTTTCGCGAGCCAGAAGTTGCGAGCGCATTGAATGGATGTCTGGCTCAATTGGTTCGGGATCTGGCGAAGCGCCAAACGGACCAAGGTGTTCTGGGCGCTACCGCGAGAGTGTCTGCCTGGATTGTTTCGACCCTCATCGGCGCAGCTAGCAGTGAGCAGCAGACAATTGAACTTCCGAGTCACGCATCGCTTGGAGCAATGGCAAATGTGAGCCGAGAGACAGTCTCCCGAGTTCTTGCGTCACTTACGCGACGCGGCGTGCTCGCAAAACGGGGCCGTCATCAGATATCAATTCTGGACTACGCTGCGTTGCGCGCAATTGCCAAAGGATCAGCAATCGCTTCTCGCTCTGTTATCTGAACGGACTCAGTGGCGTGTAGAGACAAACGTTCACCCGACGTTTTCAGATGACATGGTTTTTATTAGCGGCAATTAAGCGCCACGTGATTAAACCTCGGAATCCGTCTGTCCACCTTGATATGCGAGTTCCGGGATGGCCGACGCAATGCGGACCACGACGGCACCCAGTACATCTGCCGCGACGTTGCCGTCGACGGACCGCTTGAAGAGACACAACGCGCCCGCCTCGCCGATATCTGCGAAAAGACGCTGGGCACGCTGTTCATCAGGCGCGGCACGCGCATCGACACGACGCTGCGCGTTGCATGACTGACGAAGACTGCAGGCGGCGGTGCGCCGAGCGTACCGCCCGTTGCGTTGTCGTGGCCACCGTTCTCCAATCGGCCGCCCACGACAACCACAGACAGAATCGCTGTGCAGACCGACACGCGCTGTGCTTCACCAAGCCGCAAACCCGCTACCGCCGCGGTACGCCGTCGCGCCACTCGCCCCAATGCGTGACGATGTCCTGCACGAGCGAATTGCCCGTCAGGAACAGATTGTTGATCGCGATCGTGAAGCCGCCCTGTGACGCGTAGTTGAGCAGGTTGTCCGCGCTCGACTGGCCCGCGTAAGGCCGGTCGAAGTCCGAGCCGGCGCGCAGCACCGCTACACGGTCCAGGTCAACACGATGCGCGCTCGCCGCGCGCGTCAACGCCTCGAAAGTGGCGTTGTCTTCCTGCTGCGTCGTGCAATAGGTGCCCTTGCCGTCGGTCAGGATTTTCGTCCATTGCCGCGCGCGCTCGCCGAGATCGGTGCCCGACCACCAGGTGTCGCCCGCCAGCGTATCGCATTGGATCACTGTGGGCGGACGGTTCGCGGGCGCATAGTTGTATTTGGCGCGGGCAGCCTGCGCCTGTGCGTCGTCGGTGAGCGTCACGTTGCGCGACAGCGCGAATGCCGCATTCGAAAGCGCCGGATTGAGCTGGAACACTTCGCTGCGATAGTCGAGCGGCGGCTTCTGCGTCGGGCCCGTTGTGTTGATGCCGAGATAGCCGGTGTTCCAGCCCGGCGGAATTTCGCGCCCGTCGATCTCCCATTGAATCCCGAAGTCGACGAGCCAGTTGGCCCACGCAGCGGAACCTACGGTCCCCTGCTGCGGATCGATACCCGCGATGCCTGCCACCATGAAGTACGTATGACGCAAGTCGAAACGAGGCGAGAACGTCAGCGCCATGATCGACGCGGCGGCATTCGCGTGCCCCATGCCCGTCGTCATCACGCACACCTCCTGGCGATTGCAGTGCACTGCGGGATAGTCAGGAGACAGGCCCGCGACGGGGATGTCCTGCCACGGTCCGAGATGATCGAGCCACACCTGGCCTTCCGGACCGAACATCGAAATGATCATCACCTTGACCGGACGGCCATGCGATGCGCCGTCGTCCTGCGCGAAGCCGTCGTCGGCATGCGCGATGGCCGGTGAAGCTGCTGCGCCTGCCAGCAGCAACGATGAAATTGCAGCACCAAAAGCACGATTTCGCATAAGTGGTCCCACCCGATATGTAAGAACTGCGGTTCCAAAACGTGGATCGCGTGCCGTATTGTCGACTGACGTCGTGGTTTCTTATCGGCGTGCAGCGTGGGACCTGGGCGTGAGCCGTTCAGGCGACTATGAGTATAAGCAGAGAAAGATATGAATTGGCAAGCGTTAGCGGAAATCGATGCGCAGTCCGAGGAGGGCTTCCACCTGTCTCAAGGTCCCATCGCGTCGCCATTGCAGGCACTTTATGTAGCAGGTCCGTGCAGGTGGCATGTCCGGCGGCAAATAGGTCCATGCCTTTTGGTGTGTCGAGACCCATAATATCGCGTTCAATATTTCGCGCGGATGCCTGGGTGTCTTTCCATACCGCCTTGCTTCGTCGAACCGGAAAAGACTGGCGATACGGGCCCAGTCCGCGTCGCTCAGTGGTATGGATGCGGACATATCATTCAATCGTCTTCTTTGCTGCGGGCTCCCACTCCGTCCCGTCAAATATTGATCGCATCATCGACCTCCTTTTTCCGAATCGGGTGCGACGCACCAGTCCCTCTGCCCCGGCGTGGTCATGCCAACGGCCGATGCAACCTCGGAGTTATATCTCGCCTTCGGGGTTCCGCCATTGCCTCCGCCTCGGTCGAAAACATCGTAGGCAACCGTAAATCCGACTTCCATCGGTGCTGGCCGATTATGTCGTCGGAAATGGCTGGCCTGCTTGTCAGGATTTCCTTCGGAGTCAAACGACGTGCTTGCGCCTGTTGGCCGCTTTTTCGTCGAGCAATTCCCATCGGACCTTCATCATCTCGATCGCTGCCTCTTTCCCCGACTATAAGGCCTCCGGGTGAGCCTTTGAGCGTAGCAGACCTACTTCGACAAATCCCCTTCAAACAACTTCTTTGGCGATCTCGCGCATCGTCCGCCCTGGATCGAGCAGTACCTCGCGCGCCAACTTCGCGCGACGCTCCACCAACTGCCGCACGCTGCGCATTTCACGGCCGAAGTTCACGGTGATCGCGCCAACCAGCGCGCCCGCTTCATCAAGCCCGAACAACATGCAAGGTGGCTCGTTGAGTTGCCGGCGCACGATCCAGTCCGGCGCGGACATGTCGCCGACGAACTGCACGTTCAGGCGGCACTGATCGGTCCAGAACCACGGCGCGGTTTGCGCGTCGGGCGCGAGGCCGAGCATGGCGCGCGCTGCCGCAATGCCCTGCTTTTGCGCGTTGTCCCAGGTTTCGTGGCGTCGATAAGTCCCGCTGCTCGCGTCGTGCCGGCTCGCGACATCGCCCGCCGCGTAGATATGCACGTCAGAAGTACGGCACGCCGCATCGATCACGATGCCGTTATCGATCGCGAGCCCAGCGGACCGCGCCAGTGCAATGTCGGGTTGCGCGCCGACACCGCAGATCACCGCGTCGCCGGCAATTCGCGTGCCGTCCTGCAGATTCAGAACGATCTCGCCGTTTTCGCGCGTGGCGTTCGCGAGCGTCGCGCCAAAGTGAAACGTCACCCCTCGCCCGCGATGAACATCGCACAGGAACTGACTGAGCAGCACAGGCGCGCATCTCCCCATGGCCAATGGCGCAGCTTCGATCACGGTGACTTGCGCGCGGAGATCGACCGCACTCGACGCGAGTTCGAGCCCGATCACGCCCGCGCCGACCAGCAGAATGCGCTTGCCGGGGCGCAATTCGCTCGCGAGCTTGCGCGCGTCGTCGAGTGTGCGCAGCGTATGCACGTTCTCGCCTAAAGCATCGAGTAGCGGCAACCGGCGCGCCTGCGCACCGGTCGCGAGCAGCAGCTTGTCATATGCGATCGATGTGCCGTTCGCCAGTGTCAGCTTGCGCGTTTGCCGATCGAGCGTGCTGACAGCCACCCCGATCTGCAATTCGATATCGTGCTGGGCGTAGAAATCATCCGCATGCACGGCACAGCGTGTTTGCTCGGGACGCAACAGCACATCCTTCGAAAGCGGCGGACGCTCGTAAGGCGGATGCGCTTCGTCACCCACCAGCAAGACACGCCCCTCGAAACCTTGCCGGCGTAGTTCGGCGGCTGCATTTGCGCCAGCCTGCCCTGCGCCGACGATCACATAAACGGGACGATTCATGAATCCCTTCTCGCGAATCAAAGATGAAGACCACCCGCGACGTGACGAATGCCGCGAATGCCGAGACCGGCATCAGCATTAATCATCACGCCGCTCAGTACGCGGTTGTTCGCGCGCGAAGCCAGCATCACGTAAGGGCCGGTGAAATCGGCGGGCTCGGGGAAGAACTGCAGCGGCAGGATGCTGGCGATCGCCTCGGGAGAGCGCGAATCCATGATGCGTTTGTCCTCCTGGCCGAGTGCGGTCGGACCGCGCAAATCGCTCGCCATCCCGCACGGGCCGACGCCGTTGACGCGCACCTTCGGCGCGAGTTCGTAAGCAAGCTCGCGGATCAGGCCGACGGCCGCATGCTTGCTGGCGGTGTAGAGCGGGCCGCCGCCGCCCGGATAGAACGACGAATTCGACAGCGTGAAGATCATGCTGCCTTCGCTTGCGATCAACGCGGGCGCCGAGGCCTTCGCGCCGAGCAGATAACCCTTCACGTTGATCGCGAACAGTTCGTCGAATCCGTGGTCCAGTTGTTCGGGGCTCAGATCGAGCAGGCCCGACGCATGATCCCAGATCGCCGCGTTGCCGATGAACGTGTCGAGTGAGCCGAACCGCTCCAGCGTGGCCGCTACGGCACGCGCATTGTCCTCGTGCGAGCGGACGTCGCCCTGCACGGCCACGACCTGCGCGCCGAAGCGCTCGTGAAGCGCGGCCACTTTTTCCGCCGACCGCTCCAGCACGCCAACCCGGCAACCTTCACCCAGAAACCGTTCGACAAGCGCGAGCCCAAGTCCCGAGCCGCCGCCTGTAATCAGCGCGACCTGGTCGCGCAGCCAACCGCTACCCTCGATCTTCGCCGCGCTCATGCAACCTCCGGCATGTCGACGTAGATCTTCCCCTCGACCACAGCGATCGGAAACGTTCTGAGCGGTTCGGTCGCGGGCTGGCACAGCGCCGCGCCCGTCTTCAGGCAAAAGCGCGCCGCATGCAGTGGACATTCGACAGTGCCGTCGTCTTCCACGTATCCGTCAGACATCGAAGCATTGCCGTGACTGCAACGGTCGGCGAGCGCATAGACCTCGCCATTCGAACGGAACACAGCGACGGCCTCGCCGGGGGCGTCCACCTTGATAGCCTCGCCGTCGGATAAGGCGGTGTCTTCACAAACAAGAATGCGTGCCATGATATTCGCTTCAGAAAAGTACGCTGAGGTTATGAGAGTTCAGGGTCGCCTGATCGAGCGTGATCTCGCGGCGGCAAATCTGCCAGGCCGCGGACGTATCCGCGCGACGCACGCGGTCGAAGCGTTTGCCGGCGTAGATCGATTCGTCGCGCTCCTTCTGCGAGCGATACAACAGGTAGTTGAGCCGCACATCGAATTCGCTGGGATCCTGGGTGGCCGTCACCACGACGTTGCTAACCAGGTGTCGCGTTCGCGAAGGCGGCTCTTCCGCCCAGGCCATGCCCGTTTCGAGGCGCGCGATGCGGCGTTCCAGCTGGGCATAGTTATCGTTGAAGATCCAGGTGGTCGGCGGCTGGACGCTACGGCGGCGATCGCGCGTCTGTGCGTTGACGGTCGTGCGCATCGAGTAATGCACGTCCTGCGACATCAGCGCGAGCCAGTCGCGAAAGCGCCAGTCATCGAGCAGTTCGGCCTCGTGATAGAGAAACTGTTCGATCTCGTGATGCAAAGCCAGCGGCACGGTTGCCGGACGGTTCAGCGTGGTTTCAGTCATGTTCGAGCACCTCCTGTTCGTAGGCGCGCGTGCGCTCCAGTACTTCGTCCCAGCTATCGCAGGCGAGCAGATCGGCCCAACGGCGATACATGCCGCGCGCGGCCGTCTCCGAGAAGATGTAGTTGGTCATGCCCGGAATGCCGTCCTCGCGGACTTTCTCGTTGCCGAGTCCCATTTCGACGATCAGCTTCGTCTGACGCGCGCGCTTGCCGCGCAGCACTTTCTGGATCTCCACCCAGTTCTCCGAATCGTCCTGCTCCAGAAAGCCCGCCGGTCCGAATGCGCGTGTCGCGCTGCGTTCGAAGGCCTGTTTGACTTCGTCGGAGGCATCCTTGTCCGCAATGCAGAAGGCCCACACCTCGACCTGGTTCGGGCCGCGTGGGTGCCATACGCGCAACGTGGCGGTGCCGTTCAACCACGACATCGTCGGGAACATATTGTTGTGGCCGGCGAGCCGCAGTGCGCGCACCTTGCCGAGACGCGCCTCGACTTCGGAATACGTATCGCGAAAGTATTGCGACACGACGCCGTCCACCCACACGTTCGCGTCCGGATTCTCTGTGAAGAAAAAGCCGCTGCCGTGGCCGGCCTGGCCGTATTGCAGCGCATCTTTCGCGGTCTCCCACACCGGGCGCGCGGTCTGTCCCGCGCCGAGCGCCTTGTCGTCCTCGCCTGCCTTCGCGCCCAGTACCTGCACGGCCGACGCATGCGAATACAGCGCGTGATACTGATCGCTCGCGAACTGTTCTGCCGGAAACTTCCAGTTGCAGTCGATCACCCACTTATGTACGCCGCCGATGATTTCGGTGCCGCCGGGACGGCGGTCTAGCACGCCGTCCAGATACCACGCGATATCGCCCATGTACGCCTCGAGGTCGGGTGCGCTCGCGTCCCAGTTGCCGAATATGAGGCCCTTGTATTCGGCGACGCGCGTCACTTCCTGCAAGCCGAGCTTCTCCTTGCACAGGCCATGCGGGTAGGCGCGCTGCTCCAGCGGCACGTCGACGAGCGCGCCGTCAGTCCCATAGGACCAGCCGTGATATGGGCACGTAAACGAGCGGGTATTGCCGCAATCGGCGTAACTCACGCGCATCGAGCGATGCCGGCACTGGTTCAGGAATGCCTTGACGGAGCCGTCTTTCTGGCGGACCACGATGATCGGGTCCTCGCCCATGTAGGTGTTGAAGTAATCGCCGGCTTTCGGAATCTGGCTGACGTGCGCGAGGAACAGCCAGCAGCGGCCGAAGATGCGTTCGAGTTCAAGCTCGTACAGGTCGGGGTCCGAGTAAATCGAGGATGCAACGCGGCCATTGCGTGCATCGACCAGCGCGTCGAAGTCGATCTCTTTCTGAGACATTTGGCGTCTCCTCCAATGGAGGTTTTTGGGGATGGGGCAAATGATCGACGGCGCCAGTCACGCTGTAAAATATTTTGTTTGTTTGATTTAAGACATTTGAACGATAACTGGGAGCCCCCACGCCATGGAACTTCGACACTTGCGCTACTTCATCGCCGTGGCGGAGGAGCTGAGCTTCACACGTGCGGCCGAGCGGCTTCGCACGGCTCAGCCCTCGCTGAGCCAGCAGATTCGCGATCTCGAAGAGCAGGTCGGCACGCCGCTGTTCGAGCGCACGCGCCGCAAGGTGGAGTTGACCGAAGCCGGCAAAGTCTTTCTGATCGAAGCGCGTCTGACGCTGGCGCAGGCCGAACGCGCAGTGACGCGGGCGCGTCACATAGGGCGCAAAAGCAGCTCGACTGTCACCATCGGCTTCGTGCCGGCCGCCGAAGTGCGGATTTTCCCGGGCATTCTGCCGCGGCTGCGGCTACGCTTTCCCGAACTGAACGTCGATCTGCGCAGCATTCCGACGTCCGAGCAGGAGCAGATGCTGCTCGACAACGAAATCGACGTCGCCTTCATGCGCAAGCCGATTCGCTCGCCCGACATCCTCTCTGAAGTCGTGCTCCGAGAACCGATCCTGGTCGTACTGCCGGTCGCTCATCCGCTTGCGCGATACAAGCGGATCAAGCCGGCGCAGCTCGACGGCGAAGCGTTCATCAGCACGCATCCGCTTTATTCGGGCGATGTGTATGACGTCGTGGACGGCTACTTCAAACAACATGGGCTGCAACCCAAGGTCATTCAGGTGGCGACCAATATCCTGCTCAACCTGAACCTGATCGGCATGGGACTCGGTTACGGACTGCTGCCCGCCTATACCGCATCGCTGACGAATCCAGCGATCTGCACGAGGCCGCTCGTGGGACCGGTGCCCGAGATCGAACTGTTGATGGCATGGCGCGCCGGCAACCGCTCGCCTCAGCTTGACGCACTGCTGGAGCTGGTGGCGCACCACTCGGACAGTAATCCGGGGGAATCCCGCAACGCCAGCTAAGCTGGCGCAACAGCGAAGCTGGTTTTGTCGCGACAAGATTGCCAGCTATGGCGTAGAGCGCCCGCGTTGGCGTGGTCTCTCGCCTGGCCGCTCCGCGGCTCGTGACGCCAAGCGACAGTCTCCGTAATCAGTAGCGGGAAAGCTGGCTGCCGTTGACCTGCACGCGCTCGCCCGGACGCAGGTCGCCGGGCGTCGGCACGTCGAACGCGCGCGTTGAGCCGTCGCTCAGCTGCACGTCGATCTGGTAGCCGGCGGGCCGACCCATCTGCTGGCCGATCTGGTTGCCCGCGTAGGCTCCACCGAGCGCGCCGATGACGGTCGCTGCGTCGCGACCGTGCCCGCCCCCGATCTGATTACCGAGAACGCCGCCAACCAGCGCGCCGACGACGGTTCCCGCGATACCCGAAGTACCCGTGGCAGTACTCAAGGGCTGGATGCTTGAGATCGTGCCGTACTGCGTGCCATATTGATTGCCGTATTGCGTGTTGTACTGCGACCCGTACTGGCCGCCGTTTTGTGTGTCATACGGCTGTTGCGGCGCAGGCTGCGGCGCGTAGCCGGGTTGCTGCACGGTGCCCGGTTGCGCGTAGACGGGCTGGCTATACGCGGGCGCTGCATACTGGCCCTGGTAGCCTTGCTGCGAGCCGTACGGCGCGTAGCCCGGGGCAACGCACGCCGACAACGAAAGACTTGCTGCAACGACAAGCGCAGCGTTCAGGGCGAACTTGGTAGAGAGCATGGGCATCAAGGTATGGTTGGCATTTCTGCCGCGCCGGGCACGGCGAGCATAAAGAGGAAGGCGGTTGCGCGGCAGTATAAGGAAAGCCCGCCCAAACGTCCGCTGCGCGACGGTAACAACGTGTAAAGTCCGCTGCCGGGTGAATGGCGACGGGCGCCGGCATATCCGGATCGCGACGGCATTGCGAACACTCTGGCGGTTGCTGCTGGTGCCGCACTCGGCACCAGGAGTGCGCTGCACGTTAGCATTCGCTACAGAGCGCCTTGCTGAAGCGCGCATCGAGCCTTCCGTCATCACAATGCCCTGACGCCGGCAGATTTCTCGCGCCCCTGAGACGCCGATGCTCAACCGGTCTATCTGGTTCGGCTCTGCCTTGAGACGTCGTAGGTTGCGCGAGTTCGAGACCGCCCGCGATTGCATTGATCGACAGCATTGCCGTTGCGCGATCGCTTTATCGGCATGCGCTGACCGCCTCCGGCGAAGCGACGAAATGCCCGGGCGTCACGCCGACCGCGCGCCGGAAATGTCGGCCAAGGTGACTCTGATCGAAAAACCCGACCTCGGTCGCGACCTCAGACGGCGGGACGCCGTCGCGCAATAGCCGCTTCGCGTGTTGGATCCGCACCAGACACACATAACGATGCGGCGAGATTCCAACTTCTTTGCGGAACAGCGTCGCAAAACGCGACACACTCAAGCCCGCCGTCGCCGCGAGCGTCGCAAGACTGACCGGCTGCGCGAACGAGCTGTCGATAAAGGCCACGGCCCGCCTGATCGCACGCGACATCACCACGGTCGTGCCGCTGGCGGTGTAGTCGAAGATTCCAGTCATGTCGTATCCCTTCGGGCCACCAAATCATGCGCGCCGCTCCGACGACACCGATTCGGCAAGGCCGATGCCGTCATCGTGTAGCTCGAGTTCGCCATCAGACGCGCAGCGTGACAGACTGCGCGAGCCCACCAGCCGCAGTAGCGCCGTCCGGCGGTCCGTTCTGGTATTGCTCCAGTTCCGCTTCGCTGCGATGGCACAGCACCTGAGCGCCGCTCGCGAGCGTGCGCGCGGCCGGCGGCGTGCGGTTGCAGACCCCATCGATGCGCAGCGGGCAGCGCGCGAGAAACGTGCATAGCTGCGGCTCATCGGCCGGCTCGCCGATCGGCGGCAGCGCCTGATGACAGCGCTCGCCCGCTTCTTCGAGCCAGCCGGCGCGAAGCTCCGGCGCGGACGACACCAGCAGATGCGAATACGGGTGGTACGGCGGCGCCGACAACGCGTCGCGGTTACCCGCCTCGACGCGGTGCCCTGCGTACAGCACGACGATGTCGTCGCTGATCGCGCGCACCTTGGCGATGTCGTGCGTGATGAACAGATACGACACGCCGAGCTTTTTCTGCAGATCGCGCAGCAGTTCGAGAATGGCTGCGCCGACCACCGTATCGAGCGCGGAGGTGACTTCGTCGCAAAGGATCAGCTTGGGTTCGGCGGCCAGCGCCCGCGCGAGATTCACGCGCTGTTTTTGCCCGCCCGACAACTCCCCGGTGCGACGCTGCGCCAGTTCGGCTGGCAGGCGAACCAGACCAAGCAGTTCGGCGACGCGGCGCCGCGCGGCCTCGCCCTTCATACCGCGATAGAACTTCAGCGGGCGCGCCAGCGTGCGCTCGACGGTATGCGTCGGGTTGAGCGCGGTGTCGGCGTTCTGGAACACGATCTGGATACAGCGAAACTGTTCGCGGCTGCGACGGTTCAGGTTGGCGGCAAGCGGCTCACCATCGAGCAGCAGCTTGCCGCGCGCCATCGGCACGAGCCCCGCGATCACCTTCGCGAGCGTCGTCTTGCCCGAACCCGACTCGCCGATCACGCCCACCGTCTGGCCACGGCCGATTGCGAGGTCGACGTCGCGCAGAATGACCTTGTGCGGCCAGCCGTGCGCGTCGGTGCCGCCGTAGCCGGCCGTCAGCCCGCGCAGTTCGAGCAGCGGCGCCGCGTTGCGATGCGACGCGTCCGGCGCGGCAGCAGCGGGTGCAACGGGCGTTACCGCGGCGATCAGGCTCTGCGTATAAGGATGGGCCGGCGCATGCAGAATCTGCTCGGTACGGCCCGTTTCGCGAACCTCACCGTTGCTGAGCACGACGATCCGATCGGCCATCTGCGCGACCACCGCCAGATCGTGCGACACATAGACGGCGGTCATTCCGCATTGCCGGATCACGCCGCGAAACGCTTGCAGCACGTCGATCTGCGTCGTGACGTCGAGCGCCGTGGTCGGCTCGTCGAGGATCACGAGGGCGGGGTCGGTGATCAGCGCCATCGCCGCCATCAGCCGCTGCAACTGGCCGCCCGACACCTGGTGCGGGTAACGCTGGCCGATCTTCTGCGGGTCCGGCAGCGCGAGCGCGCGGAACAGTTCGACCGCTTTTGCCTGCGCGGCGCGCTTGCTGAGCGTGCCGTGAATCAGCGCGCTTTCGATCACCTGGTCCATGATCGAGCGCGCCGGGTTGAACGCGGCCGCCGCGCTTTGCGCGATATAGGCGACCTTGCGGCCACGCAATCCCTCGAGCTGTTTCGGCGAGAGTCCGAGCACGTCGGTGTCGCCGACCCGGATCGAGCCGCCCGCGATGCGGCAGCCGCTGCGGGCATGGCCCATCAGCGACAGCGCGATCGTGGTCTTGCCCGAGCCCGATTCGCCGATCAAGGCGAGCACCTCGCCGCGCGCAATCTCGAAGTCGATGTCGTGCACGATCGTGGTATCAGGCTCGCCGGGGCGGCTTCCCACCACGCGCAGGCCCCGCACTTCGACCAGATTGGACGAAGGTAACGACGCGGTCTGCGAGGCGGTCATCAAGTCCGCCTGAGCACGTCTGAACAGGTGTCCCTTCATCAATGGCCTCCATCGGCATCGGGCATGTTCTTGCGGCGCCCACGATGCGGCAGTCCGTCGATCAGCAGGTTCACGCCGACCGTCAGCACCGCGATTGCGATCGCGGGCAGGATCACCACGGGCACGCCTTCACCGAGACCGGCGATGTTCTCGCGCACCAGCGAACCGAGATCGGCATACGGCGGCTGCACGCCCAGGCCGAGAAAGCTCAGGCTGCTCAGCAGCAGCACGACGAACGTGAAACGCAGCCCGGTGTCGGCGAGCATCGGGTGGATCATGTTCGGCAGCATCTCGAAGCACGCGATGTAAAGCGCGCTTTCTCCGCGCGCCCGGGCGACTTGCACATATTCGAGCGTGCCGATATTGACCGCGAGCGAGCGGGCGATCCGGTACGAGCCCGGCATGTAGCTGATGGCCGCTGTCGCGATCAGCAACGGCAGCGACGAGCCGAACGCGGCGACGATCATCAGCGCAAACATCTTCGACGGTATCGAGGTGACCGCATCGAGCAGCCGGCTCATGGTTTCGTCGATATGGCGGCCGGCGACGGCCGCGAGCAAGCCCAGCATCGTCCCCGTGAGCGCGGCGAGCAGCGCCGCGGCGAGCGCCAGCACCACCGTCAGCCGCATGCCGTAGATGATGCGGGTCAGCATGTCGCGGCCCAGGTAGTCGGAGCCGAGCGGCAGCTTCGCGCTGAAGCCAGCGAAGACGTCGGGCGTGATGATCGCGCCCACCGCGTGCGGCGCGATCCACGGCGCGAACGCCGCGACGAACAGAGCGCAACTCACCATCGCGAGACCGATCCAGCCGCCGGTCGACAGATTCATGCGCTGCGCGACGCTGCGACGGCGCACCGGCCGCGGCGCCGGAGCGCCGCCGCCACGCCAGGACCGTGGTGGCTCCGCGCCCTGCGGCAGCATGCTGCTGCGCTGCACCGGCTCGAGCGCGCCGAGTTGGTGAGACGAATCGGAAGAAGGTCGAAGAGTCGTCATGTCCGCAGCCTCGGGTTCGAGATGATGGCGCACAGGTCGGCTAGCAGCACGAGCATCAGATAGCCGAGGCAGAACAGCAGCGTGCAGGCCTGCACGAGCGGGAAGTCGCGGTTGCTCACCGCGTCGACCATCAGGCTCGCGAGGCCCGGATAGTTGAAGATGGTCTCGACGACGATCACGCCGCCAAGCAGATAAGACAGGCTCAGCGCGATCGCGTTGGCAATCGGGCCGATCGCATTCGGCAGTGCGTGGCGCAGTACCACGCGCGCGGGGCTCGCGCCCTTCAGCATCGCCATTTCCACGTACGACGAACTGAGCTGCTCGATCACCGCGGCGCGGGTCATGCGGGCCATCTGCGCAATCACGACTGCGCAGAGGGTTACGACCGGCATTGCATACGCGCGCAGAAAGTCGTGCAGGCTCTCAATGTCGCCGCTGTACGACAGCGCGGATAGCCAGTGCAGCTTGACGGCCAGCACCAGCACCGCGAGCGTCGCGATCAGGAACTCGGGCGTGGCGACCAGCGACAGCGTACCGAGGCTCACGATGCGGTCGATCAGCGAGTCGCGCTTGACCGCCGCCAGGATGCCCGCCGACACCGCGATCGGCACCGACACCGCGGTGGTGATCGCCGCGAGGGTCAGCGACTTCGGCAAGCGCCCTTCGATCAGCTCGGAGACCGGCAGATTATTCGATAGCGACACGCCGAAGTTCGCGTGCAGCAGACCGACGAGCCAATGAAAGTACCGCAGGTAAGCCGGCTGGTCGAGACCGAACTGCTGGCGCAGCGCCGCGACCGTTTCGGCCGTCGCCGACTGGCCGAGTGCGGCCTGCGCGGCATCGCCGGGCAACAGATTGGTGATCACGAAGATGATGATCGAGACGATCACCAGCGTCAGCGCGGTGACGGCGATGCGCCGGCCGATCAACTGGGCGATATTCCCGTTCATAGGCATGACCTCCTCGGTTGAGGCTTTGGGGCACGCGCCGGGCGCGCCCGGCGCGTGCGCGCGCTTCAGCGTGTTACGCGTTCCACCACACGTACTCGGCGAAGTTGAAGCCCATCATCGCGCCGGTAGGTATGGGTTGAAGCCCTTGCAGGCGCTTGTCGTTCGCATCGAGCAGGCTCAGGAAGGCCGGAATGCCGATGCTGCCCTGCTCCGCTACCAGCACCTGCATGTCGCCGTACATCTGCTTGCGCTTCGCATCGTCGGTTTCCGAGCGCGCGGCGACCAGCAGCTGGTCGAACTTCGGGTTGTTCCAGCCCGACTCGTTCCACGGCGCGTCCGACTTGAAGAACTGCGTGAACAGCACGTCGGCGCTCGAGCGGGGATTGACGCTGCCAAACCCGAGCGGATGCTTCATCCAGTGGTTCGACCAGTAACCGTCGGCCGGCACGCGGTTGATGTTCAGGTTCACGCCGATCTTCGCGGCGGACTGCTGCAGCAGCACGCCCATTTCGATCGAGCCGTTCGCGTCGGTCGTCGCATAGATCGGCGGCAACGCCGTCCCGATCGCTCCGGCTTTCTGGAAGTAGAACTTCGCCTTGTCCGGATCGTGCGGCCGCTGCGGCAGCGACGCATTGAAGTAACGGTGGCTGGGCGGAATCGGCTGATCGTTGCCGACCACCGCATAGCCGCGAAACACCGCCGTGCGGACCTGGTCACGATCGAACAGATACTTCATGCCCTGTACGAAATCGGGGTTGCCGGTCAGCGGATTGTCGTGTCGCATGATCAGATCGGTATAGAGACCCGACTTGGTCTCGCGCACCTCATAGCCCGGCGTCGCGGCAATGCGCTGCGTCGAGCGCGGATCGACGGCGCTGATCAGTTGGACATCGCCGGACAGCAGCGCATTGATGCGCGCCGCGTCGTCGCCGATACCGATCAGCTCGATCTGGTCGAGGTAGGGGCCGCCGCCCGTCTTCCAGAAGTTGTCATTGCGCACGCCGACTGTCGAGACGCCGGGCTTGAACGTCTTCACCTTGTACGGGCCGGTACCGACGGCCGTCGTGAAGTCCGTCGTGCCGTCCTTGATGATGACGAATTGCGGCGTGGCGAGAATCACCGGCAAGTCCGCGTTGGGCGACGCGAGCGTCAGTGTGACTTCGTTGGGGCCGGTCTGCTTCGCTTCCACGAACTGATCGGCCAGCGTCTTCACCTTCGAAGCAGTGGCCGGATTCTTATGACGCATCAGCGAGTAGACGACATCGGCGGGCGCAAGCGGCTTGCCATCGTGGAAGGTCGCACCCTTGCGCAGCTTGATCACCCACACCTTCGCATCGCTCGTGTCCACCGCTTCGGCGAGATTCATCCGCGGCGTCAGCGAACTGTCGAGTTGCGTCAGGCCGCTGTAAAACATGAAGAAGCGGATGTAGTCGGCGCCTGCCGATCCCTTGGCCGGGTCGAGCGTATCCGCGGTCGACGATGAGTCGTAGGCGACCCGGATCTTGCCGCCTTTCTTCGGCGCGGTCGCCGCAAGCGCGGGGCGAGCGCCCGCCAGCAAGCCTCCCGCGCCGGTGGCGAGCATGCCGCCGGCAGCCAGCAAACGCATCATGTCGCGGCGGCTGAAACCGCCCGTTTTGATTTCGTCGTCGTACATGCGAACTGCTCCTCACTGGTGATTGAACGTGGGATATCCAGCATTGGTGTTCGACGGCGCTCCGCGTGCTGGTCGCGGCGCGGCGGCACTGCATGAATCGATTTAAGCACTGCCAAAAATGGCTTTGATCGCGTATCGCTGGATTCGACCATTCGAAAACATGGTTTTGAGTGGTCCAAACAGCATGATTTGCCGCCCCTGGCATTGACCCTGACGCGCGAGCCCGGCGCCGTGCGCGATCTTCGAAGCGAGGCGTCGGTGCATGCACATCATCGTAGCGGCGAGCGCACCGCGGATTGCACCGACAAAATTGGCCATTTCAGCACACCGCACGCAATCTGCACGACCGAACCACACATTTCGCGTGGCATGCCCGGCATGGGCGCAGCGGCGCCTCGCCGGGCGCGGCACGCACCACGATGAGAAGTTCGTACTAGTCAACGCGCAAGCAACGTGCAACAGTCGCGGCACGGCCGACAAATCACGGAGCACCCCGTGCCCGATTCAACCAAGCACGCACTTTTCACCTACCGACGCCTGAGCGCCAACGACCTGCCCGCCGCACAACGCCTGTCCGCCGCGATCGGCTGGCCGCACCGCCGTGAAGACTGGGGGTTCTCCGCGCACACGGGAATCGGTTTCGTCGCCGAGACGGCAGGCGCATTGGTCGGCACCGTGGTGTGCTGGAAGTTCGGCGCGGATCAGGCGACGCTCGGGATGCTGCTCGTCGCGCCGGAGCATCGCGGCCTGGGTATCGGCCGCACGCTGCTCGCTTGCGCGCTCGACGAGATCGGCAAGCGCGACATCACGCTCTATGCGACCGACGCTGCCCAGCCCATGTGCGAGGCGCTCGGCTTCGAGGCCTGCGGCGCACTCGACCAGATGCAGGGCGCGGCGTTCCGTCCGCCGCTCGTCGCGCTGGCCGCCAACGAGCGGCTGCGCCCGCTCGGCGCGAGCGACGCCGTGCAACTCGTCGAGCTCGCATCGCGCGCGAGCGGTCTCGACCGCAGCCACGTGCTGCCACCGCTGCTCGATCTGGCCGACGGTATCGCGCTCGATCGCGACGGCGAACTCCTCGGCTTCTCGTTGTTCCGCCGCTTCGGACGCGGTTTCCTGATCGGCCCCGTGGTCGCCGTCGCGAGCCCGGACGCCGTGCACGCCAAAGCGCTGATCCGTCATTGGCTCGCCCTGAACGAAGGCGCGCTGGTGCGCATCGACGTGCCGCACGGGCAAGGCCTGCGAACGTGGCTAACCGGCCTCGGCCTCGCACCCACGGAGACGGTCGTCAGGATGCGGCGGATCGCATCCGCGCAAACCCGTTCCGAGCCGACGCGCGCCGACGGCTCGCTGCATCAGTACGCGCTGATCGCGCAGTCGTTGACCTGACGCGGCCACGAACGCTCGGGCTGAACTCCCGTTCGCGCCGCTATTAAGCACGCGCGGCAGAAAATGCTGTCTGTGGGGTAGAAAACGCTGCGCCTGCGCTCTTTGAGCATTTTTTTGGCGGAACGGCTCGCATGCGGCTCTCGCTACTATCAAGGGGTGACGCTCACCTGATCGCAACCTGCGGGGAAATACCACCATGTCAAGAACATCGCTCATCGACGCCGACCGCAAGCATCTGATTCACCCGGTCATCAACTACCGCGCGCACGAAGCGCGGGGCACCACCGTACTCGAATCCGGACACGGCGCGTATCTGCGCGACATGGACGGCAACGAACTGCTCGACGCGTTCGCGGGCCTGTGGTGCGTGAACGTCGGCTACGGCCAGCAGAGCATCGTCGAAGCGGCGACGCGGCAGATGACGAAGCTCCCCTACGCGACCGCCTACTTCCACTTCTCGTCGGAACCTGCCATCGAACTGGCCGAAAAGCTGGTTGCGCTCTCCCCCGCTTCGCTGCAGCACGTCTACTTCACGCTCGGCGGCTCCGATGCGATCGACTCGGCGGTACGCTTCATCACGCATTACTTCAACGCGACGGGGCGTCCGACGAAAAAGCAGATGATCGCGCTCGAGCGCGGTTATCACGGATCGTCGAGCGTCGGCGCGGGGCTCACCGCGCTGCCCGCGTTTCACCGCAACTTCGATCTGCCGCTGCCGCAGCAGCACCACCTGCCGTCGCCCTATGCATACCGTCAGCCGCACGGCGACAACGCGCAGGCGCTGATCGCCGCGTCGGTCGCCGCGCTCGAAGCGAAGGTGGCCGCACTCGGCGCGGAGAATGTCGCCGCGTTCTTCTGCGAGCCGATCCAGGGGTCCGGCGGCGTGATCGTGCCGCCGGTCGGCTGGCTGAAGGCGATGCGCGACGCGTGCCGCCGTCTCGACATCCTGTTCGTCGCCGACGAAGTCATCACGGGCTTCGGTCGTACCGGTCCGCTGTTCGCATGCGAGGCGGAACAGGTCGAGCCGGATCTGATGACGGTGGCAAAGGGGTTGACCTCGGGCTATGCGCCGATGGGCGCGGTGCTGATGTCCGACGAAATCTACCAGGGCATCGCGGGCGATGCGCGCGATACCGCGGTGGTCGGTCACGGCCAGACCTACTCCGCGCATCCGGTCAGCGCCGCGATCGGCCTCGAAGTGCTGCGTCTCTATCAGGAGGGTGGTCTGCTCGCTAACGGTATTGCGCAGGCGCCGCGTTTTGCCGCCGGACTCGACGCGCTGCTCGATCATCCGTTGGTCGGCGACTCGCGTCATCGGGGCCTGCTCGGCGCGCTCGAACTCGTCGCCGACAAGGATTCGCGCGCACGCTTCGATGCGTCGCTGAAGCTGCCGGACCGGATCGCCGAAGCGGCCTACCGCAACCGGCTCGTGTTCCGCGCGTTCGGCGACAACATCCTCGGTTTCGCGCCCGCGCTTTGCTTCGGCGAGGCGGAATTCGACCAGCTGTTCGGCCGTTTGCGGCGCACGCTCGACGAAGTGCTCGACCATGCGGAGGTGCGCGCCGCGTTGCGCGGCGCAAGCCGCGCAGCCGCCTGAGCGCGTGATAACATCGGCCTGCGCGTCGCTTGACTCTGGCGTTGCGCCATGCAGCGAAAAGCAGAACCTTCGACGGGCAGACCGATACATGACGACAAGCGGCGACACGAAGCTGGACCGGATCGACCTGCGTATTCTTTCGCAACTGCAGAAAAAAGGCCGCATCACGAACGTCGAGCTTGCTGACGCTGTGGGGCTCTCGCCGAGCCCCTGTCTGATTCGCGTGAAACGGCTCGAAAAGGCCGGCTATATCGTCGGCTACGGCGCACACATCCAGCTGCAGAAACTCGGCGACGTGCAGATCGTGTTCACCGAGGTCACACTTGCCGACCATCGCCGCGAGGACTTCGCCAAGTTCGAGGCGGCGATCCGCCCCGTGGAGGAGATCATCGAATGCCATCTGGCGAGCGGCGGATACGATTATCTGCTGAAGTTCGTCACGCGCAGCGTCAATCACTATCAGAGTGTGATCGAAGGACTGTTGGAGCGCGACATCGGCATCGAGAAGTATTTCAGCTACGTGATCATCAAGACGCCATTCGTGAAATCCGAATACCCGCTGGAAACACTGTTCTCGCAACGGCATCAATGAAGCGGTCGCGGGCCCGATGAGCCTTCAGGTCGCAATCAGCCGTTGGTGCTCAGCCACTCACCCGGCGTTATGCCAAGCACGCGCTTGAAATGCCGGCATAGATGGCTTTGATCGAAGAAGCCCACCTCGGCCGCGACGATCGACGGCGGCATGCCTCGCCGCAGCAGGCGTTGCGCATGCCGTACGCGCACCAGCCTCACGTATTGCTGCGGCGACACGCCAATCTCCGCGCTGAAGCGCACCGCAAACCTCGAAATGCTCAGCTCCGCGACGGCGGCCAGTTCGGATAGGCTGATCGGCTCGGCGAAACATGCATCGATGAAGTTGACCGCGCGCTCGACGGCGCGGCTCACTCGATCCGGCACGCGTGCCGCATGACGGTTCGCGCCCGCGAGATCGGGCGCGGATGATGACGACGAGGTTGGACTCAGGCTCAGCATCGACGCTTCGCTTAAGCAACACGCGAGCTGGCCGCAGCCGCCGGCGCCGCACCCCGGCTGGCCGCGAAGCGGCGGATGTCGAACGGCTCGAGCGGCGTGCTGGTCGCACCCGTGTCGATCAGTTCGGCCATCGTGTCGCCGACGCCCGGGCCCAGCTGGAACCCGGCGCCGCAAAAACCGAACGCATAGAACAGGCCGCTCGTCGTGCCGCTCGCGCCCATGATCGGCCGGTCGTCGGGCATATAGCCTTCGACGCCGCTCCATACCCGGATGATGTTCAGCCTGCGCAGCATCGGCGCGACGCGCTGCAATTGCCTGAACTGCAGCAACGTGCTTTGCGGCAGGACCTTCGCACGGCGTTCGTCGAGATACGCCGGCGCACGCGCGCAACCGCCGATCACGATATTGCCGCGCGCGACCTGGCGGAAGTACACGACCTCCTCGATCTGCGGCGACGACACGCCGACCACCGGCTGGATCGCATACGGCACGGGTTCGGTCACAGCCATTTGCGGGCCGTTGACGGCGATCGGCACCGCTTCGCCAAACTGCTCCGAGAGCAGATTACCCCACGCACCCGCGGTGATCAGCAGCACCGGGGCATGGAAGGTACGGCCGTCGGCGCTCGTCGCGCGAAACTCGGCGCCCTCTTTTTCCACCGTCACGACATCGCAGTTTTCGACGATCTGCGCGCCGAGCCGCGCCGCCGCGCGAGCAAACGCGGGCGCCGCGAGCCGCGGATTCGCGTGCCCGTCCATTTGCGAGTACGAGCCCGCCAGCACCTCGGCACCGAGAAACGGAAACCGTGCGCGCAGCGCGTCGCCGCGCAGCAGATCGAGCTTGAGACCGTAGTGCGCGGCCTCCTTCGCGTAGGTTTCGAACTGGTCGGCCTGCTCTTCGCGATAACAGACGCGCACATGGCCGGACATCAAAAACTCGGCGTCGTGCTGGATCAGTTCGGGCAGACGCCCCCAGATTTCGCGCGAACGGTTCGCAAGCGGCAGTTGCGGCAGAAAGCGCCCTTGCCGGCGCACGTTGCCGAAGTTGGTACCGCTCGCCTGCTGACCAACGAGCTGGCGCTCGAGCAGGATCACCGAGCGGCCCCGTTGCCTCAGAAAAAATGCGGCGGAAGCACCCATAAACCCGCCGCCCACGATCAGCACATCGGCTTGTGCGCGGTTCATTCGGTATCCTCCACGGTTGCAATGGCCAGCGGCTTCACGGGTGCCTGCCCGCGAAGCCTGCCAACCTGCTCGAGCGGCACGTGCGCGGCTGCCGCGATCACCTCGGCGCCCGCATGGCCGCAGTAGCGTCCCTGGCAGCGCCCCATGCCGACGCGGCTGAACGCTTTGGCGCGGTTCGCTTCCTGCGCGCCTTCGTCGCGCACCACGCGGCGCAGTTCGCCCGCGGTGATGCCTTCGCACCGGCAAACGATCGTATCGTCGGGCAGACGGGCCGCCTGCCCGGCAGGCCACGCAAACGCTTCAGCGAGACCGAGCCGGAAGCGCTCCATTTTTCGCTGTTCGCGCGTCAACGTGGCAAGCGTCGCGGCCGGCACCGCACGCCCGAGATCGCTCAACGCAGCGTAGGCCGCGAGCCGTCCGGCGATCTCCGCGCCATCCGCGCCGAGCACGCGCGCACCGTCACCGGCGATATAGACGCCCTTTTCGGTCGCGCGGCCGAGTTCATCGATTTGCGGCACCCATTGCCGCGTCGGCGCATCGAAACGGAACGCGCAGCGCGCGAGGTCGGCCAGCTGAGTTTCCGGGCGCAGGTGATAGCCGAGACCCACCGCGTCGCAATCGAACCGCGCGACCTTGCCGCGCGCATCGCGAAAGCGTACGCCAAGCACGCCGTCGTCCGGCGTGCCGAGAATTTCGAGCGGCTCGATGCCGTTTTCGACCCGCACGCCCGAGCGCTTCAACGCCGCCACGAGCGCGCGGCCCTTGCGCAGGACGTCGACGCGCGCCAGCAATTTGGGCAGCGCACGCAGCCGCGCACCGGTCGTCGACGTGTCGAGTACTGCCGCTACCTTGGCGCCTGCCTGCACATACTGGTTCGCGACCAGATACAGCAATGGGCCGGTCCCGACGAATACGACCTGGCGGCCAATCGCGCAGGCCTGCGATTTCAGCGCGATCTGCGCGGCGCCGAGGCTGTAGGTCCCGGCGAACTGCCAGCCCTTGACCGGCATCAGCCGGTCGGTCGCGCCGGGGCACAGGATCAGCGCGTCGTAGCCCAGCGCGCTCGCGTGGCCTTCATGCACGATATGCAGCTTGCCTTGCGCGACGTTCCACGCGAGCGTCTGAGGACGGTAATCGATCTGCGGGCGCAGTCGCTCGAAGCTGCGATGCAGGTCCTCCGCGCGCGCGGCTTCAGTGCCGTACAGCTTCGCGTACGGTCGCGTGAAGCCGTCGGGCTGGCGCCGGTAGATCTGCCCGCCGTCGCGCCGGCCTTCATCGACGACGATCGAGCGGATGCCGGCCGCCAGCAATGTTTCCGCGCAGCGCACCCCTGCGGGTCCTGCGCCGACGATTACGATGCGAGGTTCGCCCATTGGCCCTCCGGTTGCGTCGTGACGACGCGCATGCCTGCTTCGACCACGGTGGTGCAGGCGCGCAGCCGCTCGCCGTCGGCGGTCCATACCCAGCAATCCTGGCACGCGCCCATCAGGCAAAAGCCGGCGCGCTTTTCAGCACCGAATTCGGACTGCCGCACATGCCGCACCGAGCACAGCATCGCGGTGAGCAACGTGTCGCCGGCCAGCGCTTCGACGGTGTCACCGTCGATCGTCAGCTCGACTTTGACGCGAGCCGTCTCGCCCAAGCGTACGAATCTGCCGTTCATGCCGCGGCTCCCGCCATGCCGTCCGGCGACACGTGAGCGTCGCTGCGATTGCTCAGCACGTGCCGCAGGAATTCGCGGGTACGCGCCTCGCGCGGCGAACCCAGCACCTGCTGCGCAGTGCCCTCCTCGATGATGAGTCCCGCGTGCAGAAAGCACACCCGGTCTGCCACTTCACGCGCAAAGCCCATTTCATGCGTGACGACCAGCATCGTCATGCCTTCGCGCGCAAGGGTGCGCATCACGCCCAGTACTTCGCCGACCAGTTCCGGATCGAGCGCCGAGGTCGGCTCGTCGAACAGGATCGCCTTCGGCTTCATCGCGAGCGAACGGGCAATCGCCACCCGTTGCTGCTGCCCTCCCGAAAGCTGATGAGGATAGGCGTGCAGCTTGTGGCCGAGCCCGACCTTGTCGAGCAGTTCGGACGCTTCGCGTTGCGCTTGCGCACGCGCAAGGCGTTTGACGTGCACGGGCCCTTCCATCACGTTCTCGAGCGCGGTGCGGTGCGGAAACAGATTGAAGCGCTGAAACACCATGCCGACCTGGGTGCGCAACTGGTTGATGTTGCGCGCGCGCTGCTCGACGCGCTCGCCGAGCAGGCGGATTTCGCCTTCGTCGTAGGACTCCAGCGCGTTAATGCAGCGCAGCAGGGTTGATTTTCCCGAGCCCGACGCACCGATCAGGCAGACCACTTCGCCCTGGTTCACGTTGAGCGAAATGCCCTTGAGAACAGGTACGGAGCCAAAACTCTTGTGCACATTCGTGATTTCGATCATCGCATCCTCACTTCGCACTTACCTGGCCCTGTGCCGACCGAATCGTCGTTCCAGATTGCGGGTCATGCTCATCAGCGGCAGGCTCATCGCCAGGTAGCCGAGCGCGACGAGTGTGTACACCGTCAGATTCTGAAACGTCGACGACGCGATCAACTGGCCTTCGCGAGTCATTTCGGCGACCGTGATCGTCGATGCAAGCGATGAGTCCTTCAGCATCATCACGAGCGTGTTGCTGTACGGTGGCAGCGCGACCTTGATCGCCTGCGGCAGGATCACCCGTACCATCGTCTTCACGCGACCCATGCCGATCGACTGCGCGGCTTCGTACTGGCCCGGATCGACCGCCTCGATACCCGCGCGGAAGATTTCCGCGACGTAAGTCGAGTAACCGAAACCCAGCCCGATGATGCTGGCCTGCAACGCCGACACCTGGATGTGGATATCCGGCAGCACGAAGTAGATGTAGAACAGCAGCACGATCATCGGCAGACCGCGCACGACGTTGATCATCGCGCTCACACCGCGTACCACGTGCGGATAGCGCGACATCTTCAACAGCGCCCAGGTCAGGCCGAGCACGGTGCTCAACAGCAGACAACCCAGCGTGATGATGATGCTCATCATCGCGCCTTGCAGCAAAATCGGTACAAAGTCGGCTATATCTTGCCAGCGCATGTCGTGCCTTCCATTGCTCTTTGCATTCGTTCAGTCCGCCGCTCCGCTGGGCGGCGAACATCGCAGGGCGGGTCCCGCGTCGTGGCGGGCCCGCCTCTTGTCACGAGAAGCGAATCAGCTCGTGAGGTGCCACTTCTTCAGGATCGTGTCGAGCGTGCCGTCGGCCTTCATCTTCGTCAGCGCGTCGTTGATCTTCGCCATCAACGCGCTGTTGCCCTTCTTCACCGCGATCGCGATGTCGAACTTTTCCATCGGCACATAGGCATCTTCGACCCGCGTTCCCGCCATCGCGCCCGCCGCCTCCTGGGCCTTCAGGATCGGATAGTCGTTGAAGCCAGCGACGATGCGGCCAAGCGCGACGTCACGCGTCATGTCGGCTGGGCTGTCGTACATCTTCACTTCGGTGAAGATACCGAGCTTCTTCAACTGATCGCCATAGTCGGTGCCGGTCGGCGCACCGACCGTCATGCCCTTCATGTCCTGCACCGAGCGATAGACGGCCTTGTTCGAGTCCTTCACGATGATGCCTTCGCCGAACGCCGTAACCGGCTGCGAGAAATCGACCACTTCGGCGCGCTTCGGCGTCGGCGTCATGCCGGCCACGATGATGTCGATCTTGCCCGATACCACCGACTGGATCAGCGCCGAGAACGGCACCGCGTCGTACGACACGTTAAAGCCCTCGCGCTTGCCGATCTCTTTCACGACGTCCGGCATCAGACCTTCGATCTTCTGGGTCTTCACGTCCATGAACGTAGTCGGCGCGCTCGACGGCGGCGAGCCTGCGGTCAGCGTCGCCGTCTCGGCGGCGTGGGCGGCGCCGAACATCATCGTCATCGCGAGGCCCGCGCCAGCGGCAAAGCGCTGCACGGTGTTGAAACGGACGGCGGAAGCAGGCTGGAACACGAAACGCAACATGGGGATTTCCTTTGGGAATAGTGATTTTCAATCTGCGCGCTGCCCTGGCATCTGACAGTAGCGATCAGTCGATCCGTTCAATGCAGTACATCCTGCAACCTGTAATACGCGCCGACCAGCGGCAGAAACCACGCGCGTCCGAAGTGTCCTGGAATCGCGGGCCATTCGAGCGTTCGCCACGGATTGCGCGCGGCGGCGCCGAACATCACGTCGGCCATCAGTCGACCCATGTGCACGGACATCTGCACACCGTGACCGCTGTAGCCCATTGAATAAAACAGTCCTTCATGCTGCCCCGCACGCGGCAGGCGGTCGGCCGTCATATCGACGAGGCCGCCCCAGCAGTAATCGATGCGCACATCGGTCAGTTGCGGGAAATAGCGGGCGAGCCCGTCACGCAGAATCCGCCCGCTCTTTTCGTCCGAACGCGGGTTCGACATCGCAAAGCGCGCGCGGCCGCCGAACAGCAAACGCTCGTCGGGCGTGGCCCGAAAATAGTTGCCGATGTTCAGCGTCGTCACATACGAGCGGCGCGTCGGCAACAACGCATCGAGGCGGTCCTTGCCGAGCGGCTCGGTCGCGACGATGAAGCTGCCGACCGGTGCGATGCGGCGCCGGAACCATTGCAGCGGACCGACCTGCGACGCGCCCGTGGCGATCAGCACGCGCCCGGCGCGGACCGTGCCGAGCGGACACTGCACGTCGAACGCGTTGCCGCCGAGCGGCTTGAGGTCCGTCACTGGCGCGTTCTCGTAGATCTGCGCGCCGCGGCGTGCCGCCGCCGTGCCAAGACCCACGCCGAATTTGCCCATGTGCATCTGCATGCCGTTGCGCTGCACGAGACCGCCGAAAAAGCTGTCAGACGCGAGCTCCTTGTGAATCTGCTCGGGCGGCACCAGTTCGACGTCGGGATCGACCTCGCGCCGCAGTACCTCGTACGTCTTCGCGAGCGACGCGAAATGCTGCGGCTTCGCCGCGAGCTTGATCTTCCCGGAGTGGCTCAAATCGCAGTCGATCTGCTCTTCCGCAATGATCGATTTCACCGTCTCGACGGCGCCCGCATACGCGCGATAGAACTCCGCCGCGCGCTCGCTGCCGATGCGCGCGGACAACGCGGCGTAGTCCTGCGCGACGCCCGTATTGCAATGGCCGCCGTTACGGCCCGATGCCTGCGCCGCGAGCCGGCCCGCCTCGAACACGATCACCGACTTGCCGCGTTTGGCGAGTTCCAACGCCGCCGACAGTCCGGTGAAGCCGCCGCCGACCACGGCCACGTCCACCCGCTGCGGCAGTGGACTCTGGGCGCCTCCGGTAAACCGTGGCGCGGTGTCGAGCCAGTAGGAGTCGAGCTTCATCGTGATGCATTCCTGTCGGTTGGGTGCGCCGCTCACTGGCGCACGGGAAGCGATGTCGTCAAAGGGCCGAAGCTATCGATCAGAGACCGAGCAGCGAAGCCAGTTGCGGAATCCCCGACACTTCGTTGACGCCGTAGTACGGATTCAGCGGCTCGTGATTACGGTTGACGAACGCCTTGTGCTTGATGCCCATGTCGTACGCGGTCATCAGGTCATAGCGGAAGCTCGACGACACGTGCAGCACGTCTTCCGGATTGCAGTCCAGCTGCGAGAACATGTACTCGAAGGCTTTCTGCAGTGGCTTGTATGCCTGCGCCTGCTGCGCGGTGTAGACCTTGTGGAACGGCGCGCCGAGCTTGTCGACGTTGCTTTGGATCTGGTCGTTCGACGCGTTCGAAAGGATCACCAGCTTGTACTTTTTGGCCAGTCGCGACAGCCCTTCGGGCACGTCCGCGTGCGGGCCCCAAGTCGGCACGGCTTCGTAGATTTTCTGCGCGGTCGCTTCGTCGAACGGCACGCCGGTGCGTTCGCAGGTGCGGCGCACCGAGTTCACGACCACGTCGCGGTAGGGCTTCCATGCGCCCAATACTTCGTCGAGGCGGTAGCCACGGAAGAATTCGACGAACTCATCCATCTTCGCCTTGTCCAGCTTGTCGCCGTAAAGCTGCCGCGCGGTCTGGCCCATCTGGAAGTTGGTCAGCGTGCCATAGCAGTCGAAAGTGATGTACTTCGGTTCGAAATCGATCATGGTCAACATCCTGTCGTCGTGGCGAACCTGTTCGCAGGCTCGGGGTTCAGTTTCGGGTTGAATCGATGCGGTTGCTGCTTGCGTAAAGCCGGTGTAGCGCGATTGTTCACAACGTTTCGAAATCGATCAGCACACTCTTGTGCCGCATGCAGGCCACCATTGCCTCGCGGCCGAGATCCTTGCCGATACCGGATTGGCCGAAGCCGCCGGTCGGAATGATCATGTCGCCGCTGCGGCCGTAGCGGTTGATCCAGATCGTGCCCGCCGCGATGCGGCGCATCGCCCGCAGCGCCTGGCCGATGTCGCTGCTATGGACACCCGCCGCGAGACCGTAGATCGGATGTGCGGCGAGCGCGATGCCCTCTTCCTCGTCTTTGAATGTCTGTACCGTCAACACCGGGCCGAACAGCTCCTCGCGCACGGCGGGTGTCTCCGCAGTCACATTGGCGATCAGTGTGGGGCGGTGGAAATAGCCTTCTCCGGTGCCTTCGAAAAAGCCGCCGCCAAAGATCACTTCCGCGCCGCCCTCGCGGCTCTGCTCGACCAGCGCTTCGATGCGCCGCGCCTGGGGCGCACTGATGATCGGCGAATAAGCGGTGCGGCTGTCCCACAGCGGACCAGGCTTGATCGGCTGCAGTTGCCGTTCAATCGCGGCGATCAGAGGCTCCGCGATGCGCTCGTGCACGATCAGCCGCGTACCGGCCACGCAGGCCTGCCCGCCGTTGGCGGTAAAGCCGCGGGCGACGCAGCGCGCCGTATGTTCGAGATCCCGCACGCGCTCGAACACCAGTTGCGGACTCTTGCCGCCGAGTTCCAGCGTGACGGGCTTGGTGCCGTGCGTCGCGGCGTCGCTCATGATCGCGGCGCCCGTGCGGGTCGAACCCGTGAAGCTCATCTTCGAGATGCCCGGGTGACGCGTCAGCGCGGCGCCCGCCGTCGCGCCCCGGCCATTCACTACGTTGAAGATGCCGGGCGGCATGCCGGCTTCGATCGCGAGTTCCGCAATTCGCAGAGTCGAATAAGGCGTCATTTCCGACGGTTTCATCACGACCGCGTTGCCCGCCGCGAGTGCGGGGCCGCACTTCCACGAACACATCGACAGCGGGAAATTCCAAGGCGTAATCGCACCGATCACGCCGTACGGCTCCGATGCAATGAAGCCGAGACTGTCGCGGCGCGTCGCCGCGATATCGCCACCGAGCTTGTCGGCCAGCTCCGCGAAAAAGCGGATCGCCTCGGCGGTGAACGGCACGTCGGACGCGTAGCTTTCCGCCACTGGGCGCGTCGAGCTGACCGTCTCGAGTTGGGCGAGGCTCACCGCATCGCGATCGATCAGCTCGGCCCAGCGGCTCAGCACCTTCGCGCGCTCACGCGGAGAACGCGTGCCCCAGCCGCTCGTCTTCCATGCGGCAAGCGCATTGCTCACTGCGTAATCGACGGTCGCGTCCGACGCATCCGGCACATGGCCGAGCAGAGCGCCATCCGAGGGCCGGTGAACGGCGATCTGCGCCTCGTCCGCCGAATAGTACGCACCGCCAATGAAATGCCCCTGCGGCAACGGAACGGCTGAAGGATCGAAATCGAGTGACGGATTGGACATGCCTGGCCTGATCAGTAGGTTCAAGTGTGTGGTGCCGCGTGCGTCAACGCACTGATGATTCCCGGGCACCACCCGGCACTGCTGTTCGCCATCGCGACCACCGAATGAACGAACATCGGATGAAGTTCATTTTAATGAACATCAAATGAAATACTAGTGGTCAAAAATAAACTTTGTGAAAAGTTCGTTGTGCGCTGCGATACGTTGCCTGCCGCGCAGAAGGCGCTGCGGCGCCGGCGCACACAAGCGGCAAGCCCGCGCGAGCGCGGCGGGCGAGCAAGGCCATGCGTCACGTCCACCCGTTCGTGCAACGCAAAACCGAAAAGGACAACAGGGAACGAAAGACGTCGACGTCAGCCGAGGTCCAGGTGAACCGGACGCGACGCATCGGAACGATCGGAGGAAACAGAGGAAGGACAGAGCCGCGCGCCACACGGCACGCGGCTCGAACTACGGACGGATCAAAGATGAATCACGGGCGGCTGCGTATTCATGATCCATAGCAAACGCGCGGTCTTCTTGCTTTCGTTGCGCACACTGTGCGGCACCGTGCTCTTGAACTGGAAGCTGTCGCCCGCGCGCAGTTCGGAGCGCCGGTCGCCGACGTTCAGCACGACGGTGCCTTCCAGCACCAGCCCCGCCTTCTCGCCGATGCCGACCAGCACTTCCTCCGAACCGGAACCGGCCGGCAGCATGATGATCATCATCTGCAAATCGTGATCGCCGTGCGGCGACAACAATTCTTTCTGCATGCCGTTGGTGCCGACTTCGAACAGCGGCCGCTCGGCCGCCTTGCGCACGAAATCGCCGGTGACCGGGTCCGAGACCGCGTCGTCTTCTTCGAGCAGCGCGGTGAGCGGAACCTCCAACGCCTGGCGCAGGCGTTCGAGAATCCGCACCGACGGATTGGCCTTGTTGCGCTCGACCTGGCTGACCGTGCCTACCGATACGCCTGCGCGCATCGCCAGCTCGTTGATCGACAGCCCCTGCGCGACGCGCAGCGCGCGCAGACGAGTGCCGACGTCGCCGTGACCCGGGTCGGCCGCGCGCTTCCTGTTGATCTGTGTTCGCTGCATGGGTTTCCTGTCGATGACGTTGCGGTTGTTGTGCCGGGCACGCCCGGTGGCATGCGAAGAGGCTTCAGCCACTTCACCACACCGAACGGTCGTGCAATTTCCATCATTATATTGAATATAGCACCATCGTAGTGAACGACAAAATACCTGCGCGGTTGCGCTGCGCGTGACTGGCCGACGCGAATCGAGCCCGACCACGCGCGCGCCCGAATAACAAAAAGATCGTCCTATGAAGCGGGCGCTGGGAATGCGAAAGTCTAGGCTGACCACGCCGCCAGCAGGAGTTTGCAGTGTCCAAAATAGTGAAGAAATCACCAGGCTACCGCCGTTTCACCTCCGATGACATCGCGGCCGCGCATGGCCTCTCCGTTGCGGTGCGTTGGCCGCACCGCGCCGAGGACTGGCGCTTCATGTACGACGCCGGATGCGGCTTCGTCGCCGAAGACAACGGCACCGTGATCGGCACCGCGCTGTGCTGGAAATTCGGCGCCGACCGGGGCACGCTGGGCCTCGTGATCGTGTCGCCGGACGAACAGGGACGCGGCATCGGCCGCAAGCTGATGGAACTGGTGCTCGAAGAACTCGGCAACCGCGTGACCTTCCTGCATGCAACGGTCGCCGGCAAGCCGCTTTACGAAAAGCTGGGCTTCGTCGCCTGCGGCGGACTCACCCAGCATCAGGGAACGCTCGGCAGCCTGGCCGCCGTCGCGCCGCCGCCCGGCGAGCATCTGCGCGCGGCGACGCCCGCGGACACGCCCCGCCTGATCGAACTCGCGTCGCGTGCGAGCGGCCTCGAGCGCAGCGCGACGATCCCGTCGCTGCTCGAATTCTCGCAAGCCGTGGTGCTCGAACGCGACGGCGAAGTGCTCGGCTTCTCGCTGTTCCGCCCGTTCGGACGCGGCTACACGATCGGGCCGGTCGTCGCGCAACGCTCCGCCGACGATCTGCGCGCCCGCTCACTGATCTCGTACTGGCTCGCGCAGCATGCCGGCGATTTCGTGCGGATCGACGTGCCGGGTGACGCCGGCATCAACGACTGGCTGACGAGCCTCGGCCTGACGCGCGTCGATTCGGTCGAAAAGATGGTGCGCAACGCTTCGGCCGACGCGCGCGAGGCGGCCCCCGACGCGACCTGGCGCGCGTACGGCATCATCAATCAGGCGATGGCATAAACGGCGATGACGGTCCTCTACAAGGCCGATCCGGTGCGTGGAGCGCTATGGGCCGAGCGCTTCGCGCGGCTCGCGCCCGAGATCCAGTTCCGCGTCTGGCCGGACCTCGGCGATCGCGCGGCCGTGCGCTATCTGGTCGCGTGGCAGCCGGGCGACCTCGCGCTCACGCTGCCGAATCTCGAAGTCGTGTTCTCGGTCGGCGCAGGCGTCGATCAGTTGGACCTGTCGCAGATTCCGGCGCATCTGCCTGTGGTGCGCATGCTCGAACCGGGCATCGTCGAAGGCATGGTCGAGTATGTGACCGAGGCGGTGCTGGCGATTCACCGCGATCTGTTCGACTACGCGTTGCAACAGCAGGCGCGCGCCTGGCAGCCGTTGCCGCTGCGCGCCGCCGCGTCGCGCCGCATCGGTGTGTTCGGCCTCGGCATGCTCGGCACCGCGGTACTCGAGCGTTTGCGGCTGTTCGGCTTTGCCTGCGCGGGCTGGAGCCGCTCGCGGCACGACATCGAAGGTGTCGCCTGCTACGCGGGCGAGGCGGGGCTCGATGCGATGCTGGCCCGCACCGACGTGCTGATCTGCCTGCTGCCGCTGACGGACGCGACGCGCGGGCTGCTGTGCCGCCGGGTATTCGACGCGCTGCCGCGAGGCGCGTCGCTGGTGCACGTCGGCCGCGGAGCGCAACTCGTCAGCGGCGATCTGCTCGATGCGCTGCGAAGCGGGCAGATTCATAGCGCGGTGCTCGACGTCACCGACCCCGAGCCGCTGCCCGTGGACCATCCGCTGTGGACGCAGTCGCGCGTGCGCATCACGCCGCATATTGCGAGCGCGACGCGGCCCGAATCGGCTGTCGATGCGGTGCTGGAAAACCTGCGTCTGCATCGCGCCGGTGAGCGCATGAACGGCCTGATCGAGCGGACTCGCGGCTACTGATACCGATGCACGGCCCGACACGAGAACGCACCCCCAATTGGCGATCCGCGCGGTGCCGGCAGACCGCGCGTGATCAACGCAAGGAGAGACACGTATGACCCGCAAATACCGCATTGCCGTCATTCCCGGCGACGGCATCGGCACCGAAGTGATGCCCGAAGGCCTGCGCGTGCTGGACGCCGCCTGCCAGCGCTTCGACATCGGCATCGACTACCGACATATCGAATGGGCGTCGTGCGACTACTACGCGCAATATGGCCAGATGATGCCCGACGACTGGAAGCAGCAGTTGCAGGGCTGCGATGCGATTCTGTTCGGCGCGGTCGGCTGGCCCGACAAGGTGCCCGACCATATTTCGCTGTGGGGGTCGCTGCTGAAGTTCCGCCGCGAATTCGACCAGTACGTGAACCTGCGCCCCGCTCGCCTGTTCGAGGGCGTGCCCAGCCCGCTCGCCAACCGCAAGCCCGGCGATATCGACTTCATGATCGTGCGCGAGAACACCGAAGGCGAATATTCGTCGGTGGGCGGCACGATGTTCGAGGGCACCGAGCGCGAAGTCGTGATGCAGCAGTCGATCTTCACGCGCCACGGCACCGAGCGCGTGATGAAGTTCGCGTTCGAGCTGGCGCGGCGCCGCGCGAAGAAGATCACGGTTGCGACGAAGAGCAACGGTATCGCGATCAGCATGCCGTGGTGGGATGCGCGCGCCGATGAAATGGCCGCACGCTACCCCGACGTGAAAATGGACCGTCAGCACATCGACATTCTGTGCGCGCGCTTCGTGCTGAACCCCGACCGTTTCGACGTGGTGGTCGCGTCGAACCTGTTCGGCGACATCCTATCCGACCTCGGTCCGGCGTGCACCGGAACGATCGGCATTGCGCCATCAGGCAACCTGAATCCCGACCGGCGCTTTCCGTCGCTGTTCGAGCCGGTCCACGGTTCGGCGCCCGACATCGCCGGCAAGGGCATCGCCAATCCGGTCGCGATGATCTGGTCGGCCGCGATGATGCTCGACTTTCTCGGCAACAGCACCGGTGTCGAGCGCGATGCGCACGACGCCATCGTCGCCGCGATTACGCAAGTGCTGAAGGACGGCCCGCGCACGGGCGACCTGGGCGGCAGCGCATCGACCAAGGAAGTCGGCGCGGCGATCGCGGCGCGCGTCGCCAGCGCAAGTCGCCAATAGGCACTGGTCACTAATAGTGCAGACGGCATGGCTGCCCGGCGCGTGTCGGGCACTCCGCCCTCGCAGGCCAACCGAACTGGAAACCTCAGATGAGCACGAATCTCGAACAACAGGCCCGCGCGCTGATCCGCACGGACAACTTCATCAACGGCGAGTGGGTCGCGGCCGCGAGCGGCCGCCGCTTCGCGGTCACCGATCCGGCAACCGGCAAGCTGATCGCCGAGGTGGCCGACAGCGGTCCCAGCGACGCGCGCGCCGCCACCGACGCCGCCGCCAAGGCGCTGCCCGCATGGCGTGCAAGGCTCGCGAACGAACGCGCGGCCGTGCTGCACCGCTGGCACGCGCTGATCGTCGCGAATCGCGACGCGCTCGGCGCGCTGATTTCGCTCGAACAGGGCAAGCCGCTCGCGGAAGGGCGCGGCGAGGTCAGCTATGGCGCGTCGTACGTCGCGTGGTTCGCCGACGAAGCCACCCGCATCTACGGCGATCTGATTCCACAGCAGCAGCGTGGCAAACGCATGAGTGCGATCAAGGAACCGATCGGCATCGTCGCCGCGATCACGCCGTGGAATTTTCCGCTCGCGATGATCGCGCGCAAGATCGCGCCGGCGCTCGCGGCAGGCTGCACGGTCGTCGCGAAGCCCGCTGAAGACACGCCGCTCACCGCCATCGCGCTGGTGATGCTGGCGCACGAGGCGGGCGTGCCAGCCGGCGTGCTCAATCTGATCTCGGCCTCGCGCGCCGGCGCGGCGGAGACGGTCGGCGAATGGCTCGCAGACAGCCGCGTGCGCAAGATCACGTTCACCGGATCGACGCCCGTCGGCAAGCACCTCGCGCGTGAATCGGCAGGCACGCTGAAGAAGCTTTCTCTGGAACTCGGCGGCAATGCGCCCTTCATCGTATTCGACGACGCCGACCTCGATGCCGCGGTCAATGGCCTGCTCGCCGCGAAGTTCCGAAATGGCGGGCAGACCTGCGTGTGCCCGAACCGCGTGTACGTGCAGCGCGGCGTCTACGAGCATTTCTCCGCGCTGCTGTGCGCGAAGGTGGCCGAGCTGCGGGTTGGCCCCGCGAGCGATCCCGCTTCGCAGATCGGCCCGATGATCAACGAACGGGCCGTGGACAAGATCGCGCGTCATGTCGACGACGCGCTCGCGAATGGCGCGGTCGTGCTGACCGGCGGACGGCGGCTCACCGAGCTGGGACCGCACTACTACGCGCCCACGGTGCTGGGCAACGCCACGGCGTCGATGGCGTTGTGCGGCGAGGAAACCTTCGGCCCGGTCGTGCCGCTGTTCCCGTTCGACAGCGAGCAGGAAGCGGTGCAGGCCGCGAACGACACGCCGTTCGGGCTCGCGTCGTATTTCTATAGCGAGAGCATGCGCCGTATCGAGCGCGTGTCGCGCGCGCTGGAAGCGGGTATCGTCGGCATCAACGAAGGCGCGCTCGCTTCGGAGGCGGCGCCGTTCGGCGGCGTGAAGGAATCCGGCTATGGTCGCGAAGGATCGAAGTACGGACTGGATGACTATCTGTCGATCAAGTATCTGTGTCAGGGAGGACTGGAGTAAACATGCAAGCCTATCCGATCGAAGTCGAATTCCCGGACATCTCGGCGCACGCCGACGGCAATACCGGCATCGCATACGTGCACACGTTCGACTCCGGCCAACCCGGCCCGCACGTGATGATCAACGCGCTGACGCACGGCAACGAAGTGTGCGGCGCGATCACGGTCGACGCGTTGTTGCGCGGCGGGCTGCGGCCGCGCTGCGGCAAGCTCACGCTGTCGTTCGCGAACGTCGCCGCCTACGCGCGCTTCGATCCGTCAACGCCCGACAAGGCGCGCTTCGTCGATCAGGACTTCAACCGCGTATGGACCGCCGCGAAACTCGACGACGTTGCAGCGCGCTCGTCCGAACTCGATCGTGCGCGCGCGATGCGGCCGGTGATCGACACGGTCGACCTGCTGCTCGATCTGCATTCGATGCATGAAAAAAGCGCGCCGCTGATCGTCGCGGGCCCGCTGCGCAAAGGCGCGGAACTGGCCGAGCGGCTCGGCGCGCCCGCCACGGTGATCCAGGACGAAGGCCATCCCGAAGGCCGCCGGATGCGCGACTACGAAGGCTTCGGCGACGACGCGAGCGCGAAGAACGCGCTGCTGATCGAATGCGGCCAGCATTGGGAAGCCAGCGCGGTGACGGTCGCGCGCGACTGCACCGCGCGTTTTCTGTTGCTCTCGGGCATCGTCGACGCGGCGGATCTGCCGTCCGGCTGGATCAGGCCGCTGCCCGACGAAATGCGCATCGTCCGCGTGACCGAACCGGTCGTTGCAAAGAGCATGGACTTCCGCTTCGCGGGGCCTTACACCGGGCTCGAAACGTTCGAGCACGCCGGCACCGTGATCGCCTGGTCGGATGGCCAGCCGGTCGCGACGCCGTACGACGACTGCATGCTCGTGATGCCGTCGCTGCGCCAGTTGCGCGCCGGCGTCACCGTGGTCCGGCTAGGCCGGATCGAACGCCGTATCGACCTGCGCTCACGCCAACAGGAACAAACCACATGAAAGTGCAGCAGATCAGGCAAGCGGCGGAAGTCACCGCCCTCGAGGATTGGGGAACCGCCGGCCTGCCCGGCACCGAGCCGTCACGCGTAGCGGGACGCCAGTACGTGATTCCGGGTCATGACGCGGTCGACACCGGGCTGTTCGAGTGCTCGCCCGGCACCTACAGGCGCTCGGTCAAGCAGGCGGAGGTCATGCATTTCATCAAGGGCAGCGGCACCTTCACACCCGACGGAGAAGACACGATCCGCTTCGCCGCCGGCGACACGCTGTTCTTCGAAGCCAACACCGAAGGGCTTTGGAACATCGACGAAACGCTGCGCAAGATCTACGTGATCTTTTGACTGCAACGACACCCATCCGGTAATCGCCGCTCTCATCCATCATGGTTGCTCGAACATGCTAAGAATCGACGAAGTTTCGAATAGCGACGGATTCCCCGCTCGCTGTGACGTCGCGGTGATCGGCGGCGGCATCATCGGCGTCAGCACCGCTTACGAGCTTGCGCGGCGCGGCGTATCGGTCGTGCTGCTCGAGAAAGGCATCATTGGCGCCGAACAATCGGGACGCAACTGGGGTTGGGTGCGTCAGCAGAACCGCGATCTGCACGAGTTGCCGCTCGCGATGCAAAGCCTCGCGCGCTGGAGCGAGTTGAGCGACGAACTCGGCGAAGACATCGGCTTCAGGCGAGCCGGCATCCTGTACGGAAGCGAGCAGTCCGCGGACGTCGCGCAATGGGAAACATGGCTCGGCAAGGCCCGTGCGCTCGGCTTCGATAGTCAGTTGCTGTCGGCTCGCGAACTGGCGGCGCGCGTTCCCAATGGTCAGGCGAAGTGGGCAGGCGGCGTGTGGTCGCATTCCGATGGACGCGCGGAGCCGTCGAAAGCGGCGCCCGCCATTGCAAGAGGCGCGCAACGGCTCGGCGCGCGCGTGCATCAGACCTGCGCGGTTCGCGGACTCGATATCAGCGCGGGCCGTGTCTCCGGTGTATGGACCGAGCGCGGCCTGATCGGCGCGAGCAGCGTCGTGCTGGCCGGCGGCGCGTGGAGTGCCCTCTTCTGCCGGCGTCATGGCATCGATCTGCCGGCGGTCAACGTGATCGGCACCGCGCTGCGCACGGCCGAAGCGCCGGCCGTGATAGATGGGTGCTTCTCCGGCCCGAACTTCGCGATGAGGCGGCGGCTCGACGGCGGCTATACGATCGCGGTCCCCGGCTACGGACGCATGGAAATCTCGCCGCAGAACCTGCGGCACGCGGTCAAGTTTCGCAAGATGTTCCGCAGCAAACTCAACAAGAAGCTCAAGTTCCGGATCGCGCAACCGTTCTTCGGCGGCCCCGAAGGGAGTGCCGACTGGCGTAACGACGACATCTCGCCGTTCGAGCTAACGCGGGTTCTGAATCCTGTGCCCGATGCCGAGTGGCCGACCCGTGCGCTGCAAAACGTCGCGACGGTGTTTCCCGAGCTGTCGGGATTGCGTGTCGCGCATGCGTGGGCCGGCGCGATCGACACGACGCCCGATCTGGTGCCGGTGATGTCGCGGGTGGACAGCGCGCCCGGCCTCGTGATCGCGTCCGGGTTCAGCGGTCATGGCTTCGGGTTGGGACCGGGAGCCGGCATGCTGGTTAGCCGCATCGTGACCAATGACGCAACCGGGATCGATATTCAGCCCTACCGGTTGACGCGCTTTAGCGATGGAACCCGGCTGGCGAGTCCCGAGATGATGTGACGACCCGCGCTGCGCTGCAAAGGCTGCTTTTTCATTCACCAAATCGCTGTGGGAATCAGAGTCGTTGACGCGACGCAGACGCGAATGGTCTGCGAGGCTTACCTAAAGGGACGGCAATGGGCTTGAGAATTGGAGTGGATATCGGCGGATCGTTTACGGACTTCGCCGTGCTGGACGACGAGACGCGCACCACGCGCACGCTGAAAGTGTTCTCGCGGCCGGATTCGCCGGGCAGCGAAGTGATCGACGGCATGCAAGGCCTGAAAGCGCGCTTCGGCATCGATCCGCACGAAGTCGTGTACTTCACGCACGGCACGACGGTCGGCGTGAACTCGGTCGTGCAACGCAAGGGCTTGCGCCTCGCGCTGATCACGACGCGCCATTTCGAGGACGTGCTGGATATCGCGCGCCTGAAGATCCCCGACATGTACAACCTGATGTCGAGGCGCCCCGAACCGCTCATCACGCGCGATCGCGTATTTGGCGTCGATGGCCGCATGCGCCCCGACGGCACCGAGGAAGCGCCGATCGACGAAGCGAGCGTGCTCGCCGCGCTCGAAGCGCTGCAGGCGGCGCATTGCGAAGGCGTGGTGATTTCGCTGCTGCATTCTTATCGCAATCCCGCGCATGAGCAGCAGGTCAAAGCGATCATCGAGAGAGCGGCGCCCGGGTTTTTCGTATCGTGTTCGCACGAAGTGTGGCCGATCATCCGCGAATACGAGCGCACGGTCACCGCGACGATCGGCGGCTACGTGCAGCCGCGCGTGTCGCAATACCTGACGCGCTTGCAGGCCGCACTTGCCGAAAGCGGCGTCGGCGCGGACCTGAAAGTGACGAAGTCGAATGGCGGCGTGATGAGCGCCGAGCACGGCAAGAGCAATTGCGTGCAGATGATCCTGTCGGGCACCGCCGCGGGCGTGATCGGCGCGTCGTATCTGGCCGGCATGTGCAAGATCAAGGACTGCATGAGCCTCGACATCGGCGGCACGACGGCCGACGTCGCGCTGATCGTCGATGGCAAACCGCAGTACGCGACCGGCGAGTACATCGGCGACTTCCAGATTCATATCCCGTCGGTGTCGGTTTCGTCGATCGGCGATGGCGGCGGCTCGATCGCATGGGTCGACGATTTCGGCGTATTGAAGGTCGGTCCGGAAAGCGCCGGCTCGAACCCGGGTCCGGTCTGCTATGGCCGCGGCGGCACACGCCCGACCATCACCGACGCGTTCGCGGTGATCGGCGTGCTGGGCCGTGCGTCGCTCGGCTATAACGCGGTGCAGGTCGACGTCGAAGCGAGCCGCCGCGCGATCGAACCGCTCGCGCAACGGCTCGGCATCGACGTGCATCGAACGGCGGCCGCGATCATCGACGTCGCGGTGTCCGGCATGTACGGCGGCGTGAGCCGTATCGTGTCGCGCTTCGGCATCGATCCGCGCGCATTCTCGCTGATGCCGTTCGGCGGCGCGGGCCCGATGCTCGGCGGCTTCCTTGCGCGCGCGCTGAACATGCGCCATCTGATCGTGCCGACCACGCCGGGCGTGCTGAGCGCGCTGGGCGGCCTGATCGCCGATACGAAGAACGACTTCGTGCGCACCACCTACTATCCGCTCGACGCCGCTTCGCTCGACAAACTCGCCGGCGACCTCGCGACGCTCGAAGCGCAGGCGCGCGAGTGGATCATCAACGAAACCGGCTCCGATGCAGGCGCGGAAATGCTCGTCTCGGCCGAGATGCGCTACCGCGGCCAGTCGTTCGAAGTCGACACACCGCTCGATCCGCAAGCCATTCGCAACGGCGACATCGCGACGATCGGCTCCGCGTTCCACCGCGAGCATCATCGGCTGTATGGCCACAGCGACGCGAGTTCGCCCGTGCAGGTCGTGGCGCTGCGCCTCGTGATCAGCCTGCCGACACCGAAGCCAGAGATGCCGAAGATCGCGCTCGGCGAAGGCGCGCCGCGCGTCGAGGCGCTGATCGACGTGTATCTGGACGGCGCCTGGCGCAAGGTGCCGCTGTACCGCCGCTCGGTGCTGCTCGCCGGTCATCGCTTTCACGGCCCCGCGATCATCGCGCAGGACGACACGACGACCTGCGTGCTGCCGGGCTTCGAAGCCGTCGTCGACGAATACGGCAACCTGCTGCTGTCGGCTCAGTGAAGCGCCAGTGATATCCGAAGGACCAGACCATGACATTCAATCGATCCGTTCTACAGATCTTCGCCAATTACTGCGTCGCGGCCGCGGAAAGCATGGCCCACACGCTGATGCGCACCGCGCACTCGGCGTTCGTCAAGGAAACCGAAGATTTCTCCTGCACGATCATGACGCCCGCAGGGCTCACGTTCGCGTCGCCTAAAACGCTCGGCGCGACCTGGTATCCGGGCCTCGACTTCGGCTCGGTGATCGAGGCGATCGATCACTACGAGCCGGGCGACATCGGCATGACCAACGACGCGTACAGCGGTTACGTCGCCACGCACACCCCCGACGTGATGATGTGGAAGCCGGTGTTCTACAACGGCGAGATCGTCTGCTACGTCGGCGGGCACATCCACAACACCGACATGGGCGGCGCGGTGCCCGCGTCGCTGTCGCGCACGCTGACCGAGATCTATCAGGAAGGCATTCGCTGGGCGCCGACCAGGATCGTGCGCGCGGGCGTGCTCGACGAGACATTGCTCGACCATATGGCGATCAACGTCCGCGCCGCCGAGCAGAATCGCGGCGACCTGAAGGCGCAAATCGCGATGCTGATGACCGGCGAGCGGCGTGTGCTGGAAATCATCGAACGCTTCGGCATCGACGATTTCAAGGCCGGCATGCACGCGATGATCGACTACTCGGAAGAGCAGGCGCGGGCGATCGTCGCCGGCATGCCGGATGGCGAATATTTCTTCGCCGAGTACGCCGACGAGGATGCGGTCAACGGCAAGCCGCTGCGCGTCGCGCTGAATCTGAAAGTGCAAGGCGAATCGCTGGTGCTCGATTTCACCGGCAGCGACCCGCAGCTCAATTCGTCGCTGAACATGCCGACCGGTGGCAAGGAGCGGCACGTGCTCGCGCTCGTCGGGCTCAATTACGTGCTGTATTCGCTGCACCCGGATCTGCTGCTCAATGCGGGCATGCTGAAGGTCGCGCGCTGTGTGCTGCCGGAAGGCACGATCATGAACTGCCTGCCGCCCGCCGCGGTCGGCATGCGCAGTCTGACCTGCAAGGTTGCGCAGAACGTCACGTTCGGCGCGTTCTCGATGGTCTGTCCGGACCGGCTGCCCGCGTGCCCGGCCGGCGGCATGTCGATTCTGAACGTGCGCACCGTCGATAGCGACGGACGCACCGTGATCGCGGCAATCGGTCCGGTCGGCGGCGGCGCGGGCGGCATGATCAACGGCGATGGCTCGGACGCGTCAGGCGCCAACGTCGCGTTCCTGCGCAACACGCCGGTCGAGATCAACGAAGCAGAGGTGCCGATCCGCATCCTGAAGTACGGCATGGTGCCGGGCAGCGCGGGCGCGGGACGCTATCGCGGCGGACTCGGCACCGTGATGGAGTTCCGCGTGTTCTCGCCGGGCACGCTGGTGACCGCGCGCAATCGCGACCGCTCACGCTTCGCGTCGTGGGGCGTGCTCGGCGGCAAGGCGGGATCGACGTCGCGCTTCACGCGCAACCCGGGCACCGTGCAGGAAGAGAACCTTGGCGTGACCGATCTGGTCGTGTGCGACCCAGGCGACGTGATCCGCCTCGAAGGCTGCGGCGGCGGCGGTTATGGCAACCCGTACGAGCGCGATCCGCGGATGGTCGCGACCGACGTGACGCGCGGCTATCTGAGCGAAGCGGATGCGCTGGCGCTGTACGGCGTCGTACTGCGCGCGGGCGAAGTAGATATGGAAGCGACCGCTGCGCGGCGCACCGAACTCCAGGCGAACGCGCAGCGCACGCCGGCCGCGCACTTCGATTACGGCGCGGCGCGCACCGCCTATGAAGCGCGCTGGACGCGCGAGCGCTACGCGGTGTTGACGGAAATCCTGGCCGGTGTGCCGGTCGTGTGGCGGCACTTCCTGAAGCACAAGATCTTCGACGCGTTCGATGCATGGGAAGCCGACGGCCGTCTTGATCCAGGCGGGCAGTCGATCAGCGACATCTTCCGCGAGGTCGCGGGCAATTATCCGCAATTGCTCGAAGCGCAGCGAGCCGCATAGCAGGGACGCTCGCCCACACGCAAAGCGGCCGTTCAGATGGGCTGCGCCGGGCACTTTGTCAACGAAATGCCTGCCGGATTCCCAGCGCAATCATGAGCCCTCCACAGGTGAGGTCGATCCATGCCTTCGCGCGACGATACGCCGTCGCGATCACCGTGTGCGATAGAACGAGCGCGACTGCTCCGTACCAGCACGCCGCTGATGCACCGACAGTAGCAAGCATCGCGAAGAACGTCGGCATGGAAACGTGGGTGGGCACCGCTGAGGAAAAGACCGCCGCATAAAAGGCGATGGACTTCGGGTTCGCGATATTTGTCGCGATACCTTGCAGGAACGCGGCACGAAACAGAGGCGCCTTCGTTGGGTGACGTGCTCCCAAGGGGGTCGCCCGTGCCGACACAACGAGCCGCAGCCCGAACCAGATCAGATAGGCCGCGCCAGCAAGCCTAACGCCGACAGCGAGCCACGGGAAAATAGCGAACACCATTCCGATACCAAGGATGGTACAAGTCGCCCAGAACAGATTCACCGTCACGATCCCGGCGACAAGCGCAAGCGCATCGGAGCGTCTGCCGGCGACCGCCTTGTGAGTGACTGCGACAAAGTTCGGCCCGGGTATGACGACAGCCGCCGCATACACGGAAAAGACGATCGCGATAGCAGACCAATCAACCATTGGTAGTCTCAGTGAAATGTGCTTGTACAAAACGTGGAATTGCTTCATCGGCTTGTATTCTGAAGCAATTCACGAATGGCGGCTGTGGGCTGAAAGCGGGCTCGTCGCATATCAACACACTGCCGCCGTACTGGATTGCGTTTCCCGGCCTCGGGCATTGACAGGCAAGCGCCGAGGTTGGCTGTGCTCGTCATCACTGCGTTCGATGCGGGACATCGCCGGGGAACGGATACGGTGCGTGAGGGCCCGGCCATTCTGGCGCGGGCGGCCCGCTCAACGCATTGCAACCACTTAAGCCGAAGAGAACCATGCCGGCAAGCAAACCGGTCGCAATGCGGCGCAGCATCGCTCGAGTGTCCATGTTGCACCTCCACGCACGTCACTGTCGTGCAGTTGGATCTTCAATTACCGCACAGGTTGCGCTGCGATGGCGTGCGCATCGTCATGCGCACGCGGGCGAAAGTGCGGCAACCCGCTCCGGCCGCTTCCCGCTTGGCTCGCCGGAAGACACGAGCGGCTCGCTCGTCCGGAACACCGCGACCGCGCCGTCGAGCGCGGCCGCCTGCTCCTCGAGCGATGCCGCGGCAGCCGCAGCCTGCTCGACGAGCGCGGCATTCTGCTGAGTCGCCTTGTCCATGTGCGTGACCGCGCGGCTGATCTGCTCGATGCCCCGTGACTGTTCTTCCGAAGCCACGCTGATTTCGCTCACGATACGGGTCACGTTGCGCGCAGCACCAACGATCTCCGACATGGTCGCGCCGGCGCGTATCGCCAGTTCGGACCCATTCTCGACCTTCGCCACCGAACTGACGATCAGTTCCCTGATCTCTTTCGCCGCGGCCGCCGAGCGCTGCGCCAACGCACGCACTTCACCCGCCACCACGGCGAATCCTCGTCCTTCGTCGCCGGCTCGCGCGGCTTCCACGGCGGCATTTAGTGCAAGTATGTTGGTCTGAAAGGCGATACCTTCGATCGCGCCGATAATGTCGACGATCCGGTTCGAGCCCGACGACATGTCGGCGATCAGGTCGATCACCTGATCGACCACTTCGCCGCCACGTGCCGCGGTTCGCGACGCGTTTTCAGCGAGCGTATTGGCCTCGCGCGCGTTGTCGGCGTTCTGCCTTACCGTCGCCGTCAATTCCTCCATGCTCGCGGCCGTCTCCTCCAGCGTCGCCGCCTGCTGTTCGGTGCGCGCCGACAGATCGGCATTGCCGCTCGCGATCTCTCGCACACCCTGTGCGATTGCCGCCGTGCCGAAACGAACCTGACTGACCGCGGCAACGAGACTCTGCTGCATGCGGGCCAGCGCGGCCATCAGGCGCCCCATTTCGTTGGCGCGCACGCCGCCGGTCTGTCCCGTGAGGTCGCCGGCCGCGATTCGTTCGAAGTGCTCGATTACCGCGTCGATAGGTCGAAGAATCGCTGCTTTCACCATGAAGCGCGTGCAGACGCCAAGCACCAGCGCGACCAGCCCGATTGCGGCGAACACCCAGCACAGTAAACGGAAGTGCTGTTGGGCCGAGGTAAAGCGTGCTTCCTCGTGCCTCATCTGGAAGTTTTCGAGCGCAGATTCGGCATGCTTATAGTCGCTGAACACCGCATCGGGCGCCTGCCGTTCCGTGCTCCGGAAGGTGATGAAATCATTCTGGTCGAGCGCAGTGACTTCAGGTAGAAGCACCTGTTTCAGCAACTGCTCGCGCTTTGCGCGCAGCGCGTCGGTCAGCGCCTTCTCGTCGTCGTCCGACGCAGGCTGCGCGAAATAGGCCGCCAGTTCGCGATCGCTGTCCGCAAGCCCGGCATGGACGCGAGCGAGCACCGCATCAGTGGGCTTTCCCTGTGCCACGAGCGTTTCGTAGGCGCCGAGATCGACGCGCACGCTCTGAAGCGCCTCGCCGCTCGCGGCGAGGTGGCGCATCGCAACGGTCTGTTCGGCGTACATCTTCTCGAGCGCCCCGTTCGTGGCCTTCAAACCGGCGACGGATATCGCGATCACGAACATCAACGCGGCTGTGTAGCCGGCGATGGTCACGGTGAGCGCGGTTCTGATAGACGTATTGCTGAACATGCCTCTCCCTCGCCTGCTGAAATGAAAAAGCGGCCGCGGAAAAGTCCGCGACCGCTAGCTAAAGAACGTCAATCGAAACGGATGCGCTGCGAGGCCGTGTTTCCCGATCAGAATCGAGTACGCACACCCGTGGTCAGTTCGAGCTGGTTCGTCGCGCCGAACGTGGTGCCGACCGTGTAGCCGCCATGCAGCCTCATATAGTCGCCGGCCAGATACACTTCGGTGCGCTTTGACAGATGATAAAACGCGGACCAATACAGCGTTTCCTTCCAACCGTCGTGCAAGCCCGAGGTTGGGTCGAATGCGCCGATGTTCGCATTCGGAATATCACCGTCGGTGTTATACGCGGCATTCTTCACGCGCATCTGCTGATAGCCGAGCTGGTAATCGAGCGGACCCTTCGGCGACAGCTTGAGCGACACGGTCCACGCGTTATCCTGACGCTGACCCAGCGCGCCCTGATTGCCGAGATAACGGAAGTAGCCGGCGTTGGCACGCAGAATTCCAAACACATAGTTGCCGCCGACCGAGAAAGACTGGTTCGTGTTGCCTTCGCGGTTCACGTGGCTATAGAAGCCCGACGCGCTGAACGGGCCGCCGTTATAGCCCAGTGCAACCTGGTAATTCGCATTGGTGCCGAAACTCGTCTGGTTGCCGAACGCGTAACCTGCACTCGCAAAGATGCCATTGTCGAACAGCTTCTTCCACGCGACGCCGTTTTCATAGCGCGTGCCGGTTGCGCTGGCCGCGTAGAAAATCATCTGTTTGAAGTTGTTGGCGTTCGTCCAGCCGCCCTCTTCCGTCGTCAGCCGCGCATTGCCATACGGATCGCCATAGATCGCCGCAGCATCGCGTGCGATGGTGTTCTGAAAGCCTGCCGTAATTTTGCCGAACGTGTCGTTCTCGATACCGACCCACGCATCGCGGTCGAACAGCTGACCCGGATCTTCCATCTGACCGTTGGCGACAACGAATTCGCTCTCGAGTCGGAAGATGATCTTCGAACCGCCACCAATGTCTTCGGCGCCCCTCATGCCCCAGCGGCTGCCGCTAAACCACGGCTCTCCCCCAATGCCCATGCCGATGACGTGATTCCCGTTGGCATCCGCGTGGGACTGGTAAGTCGGCACGCTCAGATCCATCAGCCCGTAAAGCTGCACGCTCGACTGCGCGTGCGCGCCGCTTGCCCCAAGTGCGCTGACCGCGACGGCCAGCGAAAGATATCTCGTCTTCAAGTTGTCTCCTCAGACTACTGTGTTGAAATTGTGTTTTCCCTGCACACGATTGCGTGCGTCTCAAGGTCCCTGCAACCGGTTCGGTATGCGAATGTTGGCCATGCTAGTCATCCAAATCCTTCACGTTCCTTTCCCGTGTCATTTATGCAACACAGTGGCTTTACTGATATACACGACGACGCTTGTACCGATCATTCGGATTCCTCTTGTGATGAGGCGAGGACGCCCTTGACCTGTTTCGAGCTCACAAACTCGTTCGTATACGTTCTGCCCAATTCCTGGTGAGCTTCGTGATACTGCCCACCACGATCGTGATCTGCCGCTCTCCGCGGCTGCCGCGTGCCGCGAGGCAAGGCTGAACAACAGGCTGGAAGCCACCGCAATGACGAGACACACTCAACTTCGATTGCGTCGGTGGCGGGATTGTCGGAGCGCCAACCCTTCTCCCGGCTTTCACGGTCAGGACCTGCATTTAGGGGATTTCCATGAAATGGCCTGCGGATTTGCTCATGGAAAACCCCCATCGGAACGTGCAGTGGCTGAAAGCGTTCAGAAGGTTCCGCGCTCCTAGAATTGCATCATCGATTGCGGGGACCCCATCGTGCTTTCAACGCCGGAACGCGATGCTGGACGAGCTCACGCAATCACAGTGCTTATACCTGCTACCTGACGACGCGCATGCCGCGATAGCCGCAACATGACTACCGATGGCATCGAACACCACCTGATCCGCGGCGTGACGTCGCAGCGCAAGCTCTTCCGGCCAGGCGACTGGGCCGAGCGCCTCGCGGGAGTCGTTACACTGTTCGTAGGCGAACGCTGCGCAGGCAACCCTATAGCCAGCACACGGCTTGCGATGCCGGTCGTGGAGCAGGACATCAAATGCCTACGTATCTCGAACGAATTGCGACGTATCTGTCCGGACGGATTTGATTTTGTGATGCGCTTCGCCAGCGACAACGACCTGATGGTCGATATCTGCCGCGCGCTGGACGATAAGCCCGGACGAGATCCGCAACCTGAGCGGCAGACATCTGGAAGCAAGGCAAAGGATCGGATGAATGAGTTGCCGGTTCCAACCGCCGCTACCGTTGCTACCGAGTCAAGCGGCTGATGCGACCGCCAGGAGAAGGCTGATGGAGACACTCACTGGAGTACGTTACACCTACGCATGCGCAGCATGCGGATACCGCGGGAGCGTAGTTCGTCCGGACGCGTCGCATGCGAGAAAGCTGGCCATTTGCGCGCGGTGCGACGGACAGGTGTGGCTCAGCGTTGATGACGCAACCGCCCGGGAGCAAGCTTCGGCAGTCTTCTCACCGCGAAGACATCATCAAACCCAAGACGCGGATGATGCAGAAGCTCTGCATTGCAAATAATTCCGAGTTGATCCGTTGTTCGATCCGGCATGGCGTATTGCCTGGCTAAGCGCGCGTGCGCCTTTCAGCCAGGGGCTTTTTGTCATTCCGGTTCCGTTCCCTCATCGGATACCACTTCGACCGTATCGAAACGCGACGCCGGCATACATTCCCGGCATCAAATCAAGGAGTCGTATTTTGTCCATCACCTCACCTACGCCGAAGCACTCACCGGCGGCGGCCGCGCAGCGGTCCGACAACGTCACTCGATTCTGGCCCGAAGGCTGGTGGAAGCTGATGGAATACAGAATCGGCATCATCCCGCTGCCGGTCTATTTCATTCTGCTCGCGCTAATTACCGGGTTCGCGGTGACGGGCAAGATCCCGGGTGAGATTTCAATGGCGATCGCCGTGCTGGCGTTCTTCGGCTTCACCTGCGCGGAACTTGGCAAGCGCCTGCCGCTTCTGCGCAATATCGGCGCGGCCGCGATCTGTGCGACGTTCGTGCCTTCCGCACTGACTTACTATCACCTGTTGCCCAAGCCAATTCTCGGCCTCACGACCGAGTTCACGAAGCAGAGCAATTTCCTCTATCTGTTCATCGCGTCGATCATCGTCGGCAGTATTCTCAGCATGGACCGGCGCGTGCTGATCAAGGGCTTTCTCAAGATCTTCGTGCCGCTCGCGCTGGGTTCGCTGGCCGCATGCATCGTCGGTATCGCGGTCGGCTCGGCATTCGGACTCGGCGTGCGTCATACGCTGCTGTATATCGTCGTGCCGATCATGGCGGGGGGTGTCGGTGAAGGCGCCATTCCGCTGTCGGTGGGCTATTCGGAAATCATGCATCTGCCGCAGGGCGAGCTGTTTGCACAAGTGTTGCCGCCGGTGATGCTCGGCAGCCTCACCGCCATCGTGCTCGCTGGCGCGTTGGACATGCTCGGCAAGCGCTTTCCCCATCTCACCGGCGAGGGGCGTCTGCAGCCCGGAGAGACAGACGAAATGGACCCGGAAGAGGAGGAGATTCGCGGTCATATCGACGTGACGCATATCGCGGCGGCCGGCATCACGGCGATCACGCTGTACCTGCTTGGCTTGATGTGCCGCAACCTGTTCGGTCTGCCCGCACCGGTTGCCATGCTGTTCCTCGCGGTGCTGGTCAAGCTGGCGCGTGCGGTCTCGCCGCAGTTGCAGGAAGGCGCATTCGTCGTCTACAAGTTCTTTTCGACCGCGGTGACATATCCGCTGCTGTTCGCGATCGGCGTCGCCATGACCCCATGGGACAAGTTGATCGCCGCGTTCACGTTGGCCAATATCGTGACGATCGTCGCGACCGTGGCGACACTGATGGGCACCGGCTTTCTGGTTGCGCGCCGGCTCAAGCTCTACCCGATCGACACGGCGATCGTGAATGCATGCCATAGCGGCCAGGGCGGCACAGGCGACGTCGCGATCCTGACCGCGGCGAACCGGATGCAACTGATGCCCTTCGCGCAGATCGCCACGCGAATCGGCGGCGCTATCGTCGTCACGCTGACGCTGATCGTGCTCGCACATATCGGATGACGCGTTACTGGCCATGGCCCCGCGATGGTCGCGCAACGCGCATCGCGCGGGGTCCGGCGTCACACCGACCGCGCGCCGGGCGGCTCGGCTAGCGGCGCACATCCCTGCGGAGATACGCAGCGACCGCGCCTGTCACCGCGAAGCCGGGCAATTCCTGCGGCGACGCCAGATGCACGGCGACGATCTCGCGATGATCCAGCCGCAGTTCGGGCAAGTGATCGACGCGCATTTCGAAGAAATGCACCCGGTCCCTTCGCCCATCCCACTCGCCGGCTGCGCTGCCTGCCGGGAGTAACGGGTGAAACGCGAGCCCGATCTCCTCGGCCATCTCGCGCAGCGCCGCGGCAGCAGGTGTCTCACCGGCCCGGACGCTGCCGCCCGGGAACCCCCATTCGGCACGGTACGATGACTTCAGCAGCAACAGCGACTGGCCGACGTAGATAGCGACTAGCGCGCCCTCATGGCGAGGCCGCCGCAAGTGCCACCACGCGCGGGCGAGCGGAAATCCGAGGCGAAACGCGATACGCCAGACAGAGTCGATCAGCGCAGTCAGCCGCGTGCGCTCAGAATTCGGCATCGGGTCTGTCCTTTCCTGTCATTGTCGAAAGATCTTCCGTTGCGCGTCACCTGTCCGGATCTACCGGATTGTACGTGCCGGCTCGCACAGGACGCTTTCGACTTAGAATCGCTCCGTGCCGCCAGTTTGATTTCAGTTGGCTGGGAAATCCGGTTGGACGACCCTGAGGCCAGGCGCGCGCGTTTGCCGGGGGCGCCCTGGCTGAAGCGATCATCTGCGGTAACGCATTGGACGGAGATATGACGATGTCGGCGATGGCAAAGATTCGAGGATTCGTTGTATCGCTAGTGCTGCTTGGCTCGGCAGCGCACGCGCAGACCACCGACTTCTGGGGAACGCGTCTTCCCGATCAGCCGACGCAGTTCATTTTCGGCTACGGATCGCTCATCAACACGCCATCGCGCGCCGCCACGGCCGGCAAGCCGATTGCGGCGATTCCGGTGCGCGTCTCGGCGGCGTTCGGCTATGTGCGCAGCTGGAGCGACCGCGCATCCTCGGGGTTCACGGCGCTCGGCCTGCGGCGTCCGTTCGAGGGCGAGACGCCGATGACGATCAATGGAGTGATCTATCCCGTTGCCGGCAACGACATGTCCGCGTTCGACGAGCGCGAGAAGGGATACGTGCGCGTCGAGGTGCCGCGGGCGCTTATCGAGGCGGTGTCGTGGCAGCCGCTGCCGACGCAGGGAACTGTCTGGGTCTACGTGCCGAAGGCCCAAGGCAAAGCGCCGGGAGAAGGGCTTCCGGTGCCTGACGCGAAATTCCCGCTCGTCGAGTCGTATATCGATGTTGTTATCGAGGGCGCGCTAGAGTACGGGCCGGAATTCGCGCGCGAGGTCATCGAGACGACCCGAGACTGGAGTCCCTACTGGCTCGACGACCGCACGCTCGCACGCCGGCCATGGGTGTTCAACAAACAATATGCGCAGGTCGATGCCGTGCTCGCGACCTCGGCGCCTTGCTTCGCGCAGCGGGCGTTCTCCGAGGACTATGCCGCCGCGATCGCCAAACGCAAAAGTCCCGTGTGCATTCTGGTGAATCGCGGTCGCTAGACCGGGTACCGCCCTCCGGGCATCAATGCGACCAAATAGCTCAAACACAAAGAGTTGCCGCACAACGCGCGCGTTCCGCCCGCATCCGGGCGCGCATTGATATCGATATCTGACTTTGTTCGTTTGAAGCGCCGGAGAGCCGCAATAGAATGAGTCGCTCCATCGTCGTCGCGTCCCTGCGCACACGCAGGACCCAGTTCGCCCATGCCCCGCCCTATCCATCTGAATCTGTTCATTCACGGCCGCGGTCATCACGAAGCGGGTTGGCGCCATCCGGGCGCGACGCGTAAGGCCCTGACCGACATCACCTATTTCGCCGATCTTGCGAAGCGCGCCGAGGCGGGCCGCTTCGATTCGATCTTCTTCGCCGATGCACTCGAACTCGGCGACAGTGCGCGCTACGTCGCAAGCGGCGCACTCGAACCGATAACGGCACTTGCCGCGCTCGCGCGCGAAACGACCCGCATCGGCCTGATTGCGACGGCATCGACGACATACACCGAGCCGTTCAATCTGGCGCGCCAGTTTGCGTCGCTCGATCATATTTCGGGTGGGCGCATTGGCTGGAACATCGTCACCTCGTGGGTGGGAGGCGCCGGCCCGAACTTCGGCTACGAGCGTGCGCCCGAGCATGCCGAGCGCTACGCGCGCGCCGACGAATACGTTGGCGTCGTCAAGGCGCTGTGGGACAGCTGGGCCGACGACGCGATCATCGACGACCCGCAAACCGGACGCTTCCTCGAGCGAGAACGAGTGCGGCGCATCGACTGGAAAGGCAGTTTCTATCGCGTCGCCGGTCCGCTCAATCTGCCGCGCCCGCCACAAGGACGACCAGTGCTCGTGCAGGCGGGTTCGTCGGCGACCGGTAAGGCGTTTGCCGCCCGTCATGCGGAAGCGGTCTTCACCGCCCATCTGAGCAAGGCATCAGCGGCGGATTTCTACACCGAACTCAAGCAAGGGGCGATTGCCGCCGGCCGACGTGCGGACGACATCGTCATCCTCCCAGGTCTGAGCGCGGCGATTGGCCCGACCGACGCGCAAGCTCACACGCTGCTCGAAGAACTCAATGCGCTGACCGATATCGAAGTCGGCCTGAGCCGGTTGTCGAACCGCTTCGGCGGGTACGACTTCTCCGCATTGCCGCTCGATCAGCCGCTCTCGCGCGACGACTTCCCCGACCCTTCGACGGTGCAGGCCGCGCAAAGCCGCGCCGCCGTCATCACCGATCTCGTCGCGCGCGAACGGCCGACGCTGCGCGGACTCCTGCGCCAGCTCGCCGGCGCGCGCGGCCACTTCACGGTGGCGGGTTCGCCGGAGCGCATCGCGGACGTCATCGAAGACTGGATCGAGAGCCGCGCGGCCGATGGCTTCAATCTCATGCCCCCCGTGCTGCCGGCACAGCTCGATATCTTCGTCGATCATGTCGTGCCGATCCTGCAAAAGCGCGGGCTATTCCGGCGCGAATACGAAGCCGATACGCTGCGCGGCCATTACGGACTCGGCCGGCCCGCCAACCGGTATTTCCAGAACTGACACCATGCGTCCACTCCGCGGCTTGTGGTGGCGAACGTTCGCGGCGCTCGTCGTCTGCTTTGGCTATCAGGTCCCGGCTCAAGCCGACGCCACCTGGCCCGCGACCATCAACATCGGCATCCAGAAAGGCGATCCGCTCGTCGCGTTGCGTGCATCCGGCGAACTCGAAAAAGCTTTTGCGCAACACGGTGTCGCGGTCAAGTGGATGGAGTTCGTCTATGGCGCACCGCTCGTCGAAGCGATCAACATCGGTGACGTCGACGTCGGCACAGTAGGCGCGACGCCGCCTATCCTCGCGCAGGCGGGCGCCGCGCCCGGCGTTGTCTACGTCGCGTCCGCGCCGCGCATGCAAAAGAGCTACGGGCTGATCGTGCCGGCGAACTCGCCCGCGCGGCGGATCGAAGATCTGAAGGGCAAGAAGATCGCCTTCGCGAAGGGCTCGCAAGGACATCTGTTCGTGCTGAAGGCGCTCGCCGATGCTGGACTCCCAGCGTCGGCAGTCCAGTTCGTTTATCTGAACTACAGCGACGCGCGCGCCGCGTTCGAGCGCGGCTTCATCGATGCGTGGGCGGTGCCGGACCCGCGCTATGCCGATACGGAACTCGCGACGGGCGCGCGCACGATTCTGTCGATCGGGCAACTGTCGGTGCCGCAGTACGGCTTCTACATCGGCTCGCGCGAGTTCGCGCAGCGTTATCCCGCCGCGTTGCGTCTGCTGTTCGATGTGCTCGACCGGCAAACGGCGCTTGAACTGGCGCATCCCGCGCAGACGGCGCAATTCCTGTCGCAGAACACGGGTGTTCGGCTGGAAATCTGGACGCGGGCGCTGCCGCGGCTCGAATGGGGCGTCCACTATCCGCTCACCGACGAAGTCGTCAAGGCTCAGCAGGACTGCGCCGATCTCGCTTATCGCGAGCACGTCATCCCGCGCAAGATCGACGTACGCGAAGCCATCGTCGATATCCGGTAGTCGGGGTCACGCGATCATCGACGAATCGGCTGGGTAAGCGTGTCCGCGGGGGCCGGTTGCGCGTGGATGCAGAACTGGCGAAGCTCATCGCACGGCGCTTTCGCGAATCGCGTCGGATCACTATCCGTTGATCGCGCATATCAGCGCGTCGGTTAATGAATGATCCGCGCCCGGCTTCCGGCTATTTGTGCAATTCGCTGCGCAACGTCGCGACGTCGTTTGCGGTGACGGTGACGGTGACGGGCTGCGCATTGTTGCCCCAGGCGCCGCGGATCTTCAACACCTGGGCGAACCCGCCCGCGTCGCCCCGTCGAGGTATGGTGGTTGCTACGTCGCTGGCTGACTAGCTGCACCCCCAAGCCAACCGGCGAACCCGATCTTCATGACTGACACCGACACCACGCGCGACACGTCTGCCCGTCTGAACGCGATGCGCAGGACGCTGCGCGAGGTGTTCGGTATCAGCCGGCTGCGCCCGGGCCAACGGGACATCGTCCGCAGCGTGCTCGAACAGCGCGACACGCTCGCCGTGATGCCCACGGGGGCCGGCAAATCGCTGTGCTACCAGTTGCCGGCGTTGCACCTCGATGGTTGGACGCTCGTCGTGTCGCCGCTGATCGCGCTGATGAAAGACCAGTTCGACAAGCTGCGCGAGGCCGGCATCGACGCCTGGCGGATCAATAGCGCGGTGCCGGCTGCCGAGCTGCGCGAGGCTTACGAAGCGTTGCGCGGCATGCGCCGCGGCATCGTGTTCGTCACGCCCGAGCAGTTGACCCGGCCCGAGCTGATCGACGCATTGCAGGCGGGCTCGCGCCAGCGCATCAAACTCGTGGTCGTCGATGAGGCGCACTGCGTATCGCAGTGGGGCCACGATTTTCGCCCGGCGTTCCTGCGCATCGTCGATGCGGTCAAGGCGCTCGGCAAGCCGCCAATCCTCGCGCTGACCGCGACGGCGACGCCGGACATCCGCGAGGACATCGTGCGCTCGCTCGGCCTTCACGAGCCGCGCATCGTGAACACTGGCGTGTATCGCGACAACCTTCACTATCGAGTGACGCAGGTGTCGGTGGGTGGCGGACGACAGCGGGCATCGACGCGCGCAAGAGAGGCGAAGACGGACGCGTTGCGCACGCTGCTCGCGAGCGAATCCGGCCGAGGCATCGTCTACACGGCGACCGTGCGCGAAGCCGAACGACTCGCGGCGACGGTGCGCAGCTGGGAAGTTGCCGCCGCCTGCTATCACGGCCGTATGTCCGCGCGCGAGCGGCACGATGCGCAGGAGCGTTTCGTGTCGGGCGACGTGCGCGTGATGATCGCAACCAACGCGTTCGGGATGGGCGTCGATATTCCCGACATCCGCTTCGTCGTCCATTACCAGATTCCCGGCAGCATCGATGCGTATTACCAGGAAAGCGGACGCGCGGGACGCGACGGGAAGGTCGCGCGCTGCGAGCTGTTGTTCGATCTGAACGATCGGCGTGTGCAGCAGTTTCTCGCGCTGGGCCGCTATCCCGACGCTGCGCTGCTGCGGCGGATCTGCGACGTACTCGCGCAGCGCGCGAAAGCGCCCGCTTCTGGCGTGACGGCGCGCGAGCTGCTCGACGCGGTGCCTGACGTGGGGCGCAACAAGCTCGCCGTGGCGCTGAAGATGCTGACCGACTCGGGGCACGTATCGCGCAGCCGGCTGCAGCGATATCGACTACGCGAGCGTGGCCGCGATAGCGCCGAGGACAGCGCGATCGAGGCTGCGGTCGAACGCTATGCGCAGCTCGCGACGCGCGATCGCGACGCACTCCAGCAGATCATCGATTACGCGCAAACCGGCGGATGCCGATGGCGCGTGATGCTCGAATATTTCGGCGATGCGCAGGGATTCGAGCGCTGCGGCACTTGCGACAACTGCCTGAACCCGCTCGCAGCGACGCTCGAAGCGCAACGAACCGCCGCCGACGATAAGCGGCCGCCGCGCCACGCCAGCAGGAAGGCGCGCTTCGGCCGCGGCGACCCGGTCCGCGTGCGCAAATACGGCTCGGGCCATGTGGTGTTTTCAACCGACGAACAGGTCGCGGTGCTGTTTCCCGATGGCACGACCCGCACCTTCATGGCGCGGTTCGTGAAGGCCGAGATCGCGTGATGCGCGGCAACGCGACGGACAGCTCTACACGCGAGACGCTGTGCGCATCGTCATTGGCCGCCCTTTTCCTGCGATGGCTTCACTTCGGACAGGTCTTCTTCTTTGACTTCTGCTTGCCGCACGTTCGTGCCGTCATCGCCGGATTCGGAAATGTCCGTTTCGAACGTGCCTTCGTTGCCCGTGTCGGCGTCAGCGGGTTTCGGCGTTTTCGGCTGTGGTTGCTGGGTCGTCATGATTTGCTCCTTGCAGTGTCACACGGCGCGTGATGCCGCGCGTGAACATCACTCAGCATGGACGATGCCCGGGCACGCAAGACGTTTCATCGCCACGAAGTTCGCACTCGCAAGCAGGCGCGTATTGCCTGTCGTCTGCGCCAGATAGCTGGAACTCGTATGGGCCGTACCGGATTCGAACCAGTAACCAACGGATTAAAAGTCCGCTGCTCTACCAATTGAGCTAACGGCCCGGCGAGCCAGATCGTCACCCGCTGCGGGGTAATCCTGGCGTCGGTGCTGGCCGATGTCGATGGTTCGTTCAGTCGGTACGCACCTCGATCCGGTGCGGTCGCGCTTCGTCGCGGCGCGGTATCGTCAGCTTCAATACGCCGTCCTTCAGATTGGCTTCGATTTTCGACGCATCGAAGTCGGCGCTCATCGAAAACGCCCGCGCGAAGTGAGGCTGACGGATCTCCGCATGCTGCAGACGCAGTTCCGCCGGTGTCGGCACCATCGCCTCTGCTTCGATGTACAGGTTGCCATCGTGGACCTTGACGTCCAGCCGCTCCCTGGTCACGCCCGGAAGATCCGCCCACAGCGTGATGCCGTGGCTGTCCTCGAAGATGTCTACCGGCGGTGTCAACGTGATCCGGCGTTGCGACGCATCACCGTCGCGCTGGGCCACCGCCGTTTGGTCCTTTCTGGCGAGTTCAGTCGTGTCGTTCATGATGTCCTCCGTAGTTCTGCCAGCCGCTCACTGAACGGTGATCGCCCGCGGCTTTGACGCCTCGCTTTTGCCGATGCTCACCATCAGGCATCCATTGGTGTACCGCGCGCTGACCTTGCCAGGGTCCGCGTTTTGCGGGAGCTCGACCACGCGGCGGAACGTGCCCACGAATCGCTCCTGCGCATAGGTGCGCACATCGTCGCCGCGGGTTTCCGGTTGCGAGCTCGCGCGCTCGCCGCTGATGGTCAGCAACCCCTTGTCGAGCGATACGTCGAGCGTGGCCGGATCGACTCCCGGCGCGAACGCGACGATCTCGATCGAGTCGTCGGTCGAACCGATGTTGATCTGCGGGAAGGCGCCAGCGCGGCCAGAACGGATACTGGAAGGGAAGCCGCCGAAGAGGCTCGCCATCTGCCGTTGCAGACGGTCGAACTCACTGAACAGGTCGGCTCCGAAGTAAAGGTCACTCATGATCGTTTCCTCCTTCGATGCAGCACGGAAACGAACCGGCCTACGCGCTCCAGTCCGTCTGCCGGGCTGCGGCAAACAAATCGAAACACGCAGCGCGCCGCATGGCCGGCGCGACTGCCTGAGCGGAATTTAGAATAGTATGCACGGAGAAAATTTCAAGGTGGGTAGCGCAAAATTTTGTTCTTGAATTCGGCCCAGTGAGCACTATTTTTACGACACTCCGACGAACCGTGCGAGGTCTTCATGGAATTCGAACATGACTGGCTCACCCTTGGGCGGCACCGAATCCGGTTGCGCTCAACGAAAGGTTTTCCAAGCGAGACGATGCGCTCGGCGGCCGAAGTCATCCGGCTGGCGATCGACAACAATATGAGCGCCCGCGCGCGGCTGGTCGAAGTGGTATTCCGGCAGGAATCGGCTTACGAAATCTCTGTCGGCACCACTTTCCCGGACGATCGGCTTTGCGCGCCGCAGCTGGAAGCGGCGATCGCCACGGTGTTGGGTTTGCAGCTGGACCAGATCAATGTCTTCGTGACGGTGGTGACGCAGGAAGAGGTCGATCTGCACTTCGGCGTCTACGAAAGAATGCTGGCCGAAAAACTCGGCGTCGTGCCGCCGATCCAGTAGGGAGAGATGGATGATCGAACCAGTCGAATTTCTCACCACGATAGATACCGCTTGCGACGGTTACCGAAATGAAGTCCTGACGACCGTCAATGATCACGACGTCCATATTAGCGTGATGAATGCGCCATATTTTTGGCATATCCATCCCGACTCCGACGAAACGTTCATCGCGATCGACGGAACATTGATCATTGACTTCGACGACGGCCAGGTCGAGTTGCGGCGAGGCCAAATGCTCACGGTTCCAGCCGGCATGCGCCACCGTACCCGTCCTGCCACGGAACGCTCGATCAATCTGACGGTAGAAAGAACCAACGCCACGACGGTCCGCTGCGACTCACCTGCCGACTAGCTCGTTTGGGCGGGCATGGCGGTTGCGACCCCGCTGATACCATCAGAAACGAGGGAGGACATCATGACCAGGCTTGATCCACATCGAACGACCGGCGAAGCGGGCGCGCGGATAGTTGGCGGTGGCGTAGGAGAAGGACCGGGGCCGGATGTGATGTCCGCCGACACACTGGACGGCAACAAGGTAATCACCACCGACGGCGAACATGTCGGCAAGATTTCCGACATCATGCTCGACGTCCGGGGTGGTCGCGTCGCCTACGCCGTCCTGTCGGAAGGAGGTTTCCTCGGTATGGGCGACACGCTGCACGCGATTCCGTGGAATGCACTCACTCTCGACGCGGCGGAAAAATGCTTCCGTGTCGACATCACCGCGCAACGGATCAAGGACGACCCAGGGTTCGACAAGGATCATTGGCCGTCCATGGCAGATCCAGCATGGGGAACCGAGTTGCATAAGTACTACAACCGGCGACCATACTGGTCGGCGCCTGACACCGGAGACATGCCGCTTGGTCCGATGGACGTATGAGGACATAAGCGGAGGCGGCTGCCCGCGAACATCAGCGGGCACCGGCCCCATCACAAGCGTCGGTCAGATGAGTTCACGGAGCTTGTAATACCACATGCCCAGAACTAAAGCCTGTGTGCGTAGCCTCTTGCCGCCCGGGAACCGTCGATGCCTGATGCGGCTGAATACGTCGAAGCGGGACGCATCGCCGCCGATCGCGTCCGCCAGAATCTTGCCGGCCATTCCCGCGAACACCAGCCCATGTCCGGAGAAGCCTTGCACATAGTAGAGGTTGTCGCCGATACGACCGAGATCCGGCGCGCGGTTCATCGTGACGTCGACAAAGCCGCCCCATGCATATTCGATGTTCACGTCGGCGAGTTGCGGAAAAACGCCCGTCATGCGTCTGCGCATACGGTCGATCAGATTGCGCGGTGTGGTGGCGTCATACGTTTCGCCTGCACCGAACAGCAAACGGTGATCCGCGCTCAGCCGGAAGTAATCGAGTATCAGATTGTTGTCGGACGCCGCGGCGCGGCCCGGCATCAGCGCGTCCGCCCGCGCGCTGGTAAGCGGTTCCGTCGCGATCATGTAGGTGCCCACGGGCATGATGCGGGCCTCGATCTCCGGCGCGGGATGATCGCCGAACTCTCCCAGATAAACGTTTCCAGCCATTACCACACGGTCACACGACACCTCTCCCTCGGCTGTCTTCACCGCAGGCCGAGCGCCCCGATCTAGCCGCGACACGGCGGAATTCTCGAAAATCCTGACGCCCGCGTGACGCGCCGCCTCGCCCAGACCAAGGCAATAGAGAAGCGGATGAAGATGGCCCGACCCGGCGTCGTACACGCCCGCGGCGAACCGCTGCGACGCTATATGAGCGTCAAGCGCCGTGCGGCCCAGCCATTCGAGCGGGTAGTCGTACCTGTCGCGCGTGCGCCGCACCCAGTTCATCAGTTGTTCCGCCTTCCGATCGCTGACGGCAAGCGTCAGATATCCGCGCCGATAATGGCAATCGATGCCGAAGCGCACAAGCCGATCTTCCAACAGTCGCATACCCTCCAGCGACACGTCCCACGCCCTTCGCGCGACCTCGCGGGAACATTGGTGCTCGATCGCATCTTCACCCTCGTCGCCGAAGCCGACAATCGCGTGCCCACCGTTACGCCCAGACGCCCCCCAGCCGATGCGCTGCGCCTCCAGCAATGCCACGTCGAAGCCACTCTCGGCCAGCTCCAGCGCGCACGAAAGCCCCGCATAGCCAGCGCCGATCACGCACACGTCCGCGTTGAGTTTCTCCTGCAATGGAGGATGAGGCTGCGCACGGGTGACGCTCGCCTCGTAATACGAGTCCTCGACAACGCCCTGTTCCTTGTTCAACAGTGACGACATAAGCCGGTCTCCGAAGGTCTGCCCGCTATGGAACGCGTATGTTGAGAAATTGCCAGGGATCGTCGTCGCACGGCGAATCGTAAAGGAGCGAGCGTTGCCCGAGCGGCGTCCATGAATCATAGACGCCAATCATCTCGCCCAGATAGGGTCGCGCGACCCGCATCACGGTTTGATAGTCGATGTCGTCCGGCTCGACTACGCCGGCGTCCGGATTCCCGAGCGCCCATACGATGCCGGCCAGGATGCCGGCCACCACCTGCAGGCTCGTTGCGTCGTTATGCGGCGCGAGTCGACGGGCTTGCGGCGTGGTCAGACGGGAGCCGTACCAGTAGACTCCGTTGTCGTTTCCCATCAACAGCACGCCGAGTTCGTCGGCGCCATCGACGATCTCATCGCGCATGATCCGCTTTTGGTCCTGCAGGCGCCAGCCTCGTCCGGCGAACTCGTCGATCGAAAGAAATGCATCGTCGCAGGGCCGATAAGCATAGTGCACCGTCGGACGGTAGATCACTTCGCCATCCTTGCGAAGTGTCAGATGGTCGGCGATGGAGATCGACTCTCCGTGCGTAATGAGGAACCCATGATAACTACCGGCGAGCGGCGTCCAACTGCGTACGCGGGTCGCGAGTCCCGGGCGTTGCAGGTAGATCGCCGCATCACTGCCGAATCCGTGCCGACGCGCGTCCGCAGGCCAATGCCGTTCATGCGTACCCCATCCAAGTTCCGCCGGCTGCATGCCCTCTTCCACGAAAGCGTCGACGGACCACGTATTGACGAATTCGTTTCGCGCCTTGCGGCATTTGGCGATCTGGAAGTCCCGCTCCGCTACGTGAATCGCCTTGATGTTCAGCCGGTGTGCGAGCGCAGCCCAGTCCTCGTAGCTGCGCAGCGCTGTTGCCTCGATGCCGCTGTTGGAGGCCATATCGAGCAGCGCCTGTTTTACGAACGCCGAAGCCAGTCCGGGGTTCGCGCCTTGCGTGAGAACGGCGGTCGGACCGTCGCGCTTGTCGAGGCGAAAGGCCAGCAAAGCTTCCCGAAGCGCATAGTTGCTGCGCCTGGAGGCGGAACGATCGGGATCGGTCGACTCTCCTTCCCATGGCTCGATGGATGTGTCGAGATACAGCGCGCCACGAGACCAGCAGAAACGCACGAGCGATTCGCTCGACACGTTCACTGACAGATTCAGCACGAGGTCGCCTCTTTTGACGTAGCCAGCGAGCAGCGCCTCGAAGTTGTTCTCCGACAGCGCCTGCTCGACGACGCTCAGCCCGCATTCGCGAGCGATCGCCGTATCGTTGCCGGGCGGGCAAAACACGGTCACGTGTTTCGGGCAAACATCGATGTGCCTGAAAAGTATCGGTAGCAGCGAACTCGCGATGCTTCCTAGTCCAATGATCACGATATTGCCGTGACAAACGGCGTGCTTTGTCCAATTCACCTGCGCGCTCATCTCTGCTCCCAGCCACAGCGCTTCGGTATGCGCCTGTTCTCGGCCCGGTCTTTGTGATCCATCGTGTCGGTCCGTACCAACCCGCGAGCATTCCGCATTCCGCATTCCGCATTCCGCATGCCGCTGCCCGCCTCCGTCGCAACCCTCGCGAGCGGCGAGGCTCGCGTGCGCATACGGCCGCGCCGGTTCGCCGGGAACGCGGGTTGCTAAAGATGCATCGTCAATACGAAACGCATAACGGAGACAGCCATGGGCTGCGCGCTTTTCGCGGCCGAACGGCGCGACCCGTTCAGTTGCGGGAGAAAAGCGATGTCCATTCAGGAATACGCGCTGTATCGCGGCTGCAATATCGAGGTAAACGTCTCGCTATCGAAGACGCATTGGCTCGGCGGTAAATATCGCCGCTATCGCGTGTCATGGACCGTGAGATTGCCCGGCAATCCGCAACAGGAACGGGTCAGCTTTCCTGAGCAGTTCGATTTTCTGACTGAGCGGGAGGCGTTCAAGTATGGAGAAAATCGGGCGCACACCTATGTCGATTCGATGTTGTCGACACCTTCTCAAAGACGCAGGCTGCGCGACGAGGTCGCGCAGCCCGACACGCGCCATGACGTTTGATGGCTCCAGCTGGCGCGGACCCTTTTGCTGAAGGCCGGCGAGCCGTCGCGTGAGGCGTGCAAGGCCTCCGCGCAACTCGGGAAGGTCGATGCCGAGACTTCTCGCCCGTTCGTGCGCATCCAGCGGCAGCGTGATGTTGCGCGCCGGCGCATGACCCATGCCACGCGGGAATCGGGTTGTAATATGCTAACCAGCAAATGCTCCGCGAGCGGCTTGGGCGACACCAATCGAACTCGACGGAGCCCCGTGGAGGGACAGCATGAGAGGCTTCCTTCTGGCATTGGCATTGGCATGCGCGTGCGAGCTGTCGGCGGCCACGGCGCAGGATTTATTACCTGCCCCTTCGACTTCAGCGCCGGTCGCCGCGACGGACTTTCTGGCCATGGCGAAGCGAGTGGTCGACGCCGCTTCGCGACCCGCTGCGCCCTGGAGCGGGCCGCGCAATGGCCCGCGCGCGCAATCCGGAAAGCATATCGCCGTGGTCGCCGAGGATTTGCGCAACGGCGGCATCCTCGGGGTGGTCGATGGTGTGCTGGAGGCGGCCAAGGTCATAGGCTGGCGCGTCAGGATCTTCGATTCCGGCGGTACGGCCGAGCTCCGTCTGAAGATGCTCGCGAATGCGCTGGCAGGCCGCCCCGACGGTCTGATCCTCGCCGGGGGCGACGCACATGCGCTGCTCCCCGCACTGCGGCAGTTTGCCGACAGCAACATCCCGATCGTCGGCTGGCACGTGGCGGCGCGGGCCGGACCCGTGCCAGGCACGCCCGTCGCGATGAACGTCTCGACGGATCCGCTCGAGGTTGCACGGGTGACCGCGCTCGCGGCCGTCGTGCAGTCTGCCGGACATGCGGGCGTCGTCATCTTCTCCGATACCGGTTTCCGGATCGCACAGGAAAAGGCGGACGCAATGGCTGCTGTCGTTCGCAAGTGCAGTGGCTGTACCCTGCTTGAAGTGCGCGACGTGGCGATCTCGCGCAGCGAGAAGCTGGTGCCAGAAGCGACACGTGCCCTGCTCGCGCGTTACGGCCCGCGCTGGACCTGTGCGCTGGGGATAAACGACATCTACTTCGACTACGCCGTGCCGGTATTGACGCAGGCGGGAATACCAAACGCCGCAATGATCATGCTGTCGGCCGGCGACGGCAGCGAGTCCGCCTTCCTGCGCATCCGCACGGGTACGTTCCAGACGGGGACCGTCGCCGAACCCCTGAATCTGCACGGCTGGCAGTTGGTCGACGAACTGAACCGGCTTTTCGCCGGAGAAGGCGTAACGGGTTACGTGAGCCCCGTGCATCTCGTCACGGCGGACAACATCGCCGCTGACGGCGGCGATCACCTGCTCTACGATCCTGACAACGGCTATCGCGACATTTATCGTAGGATCTGGCAACGCCCGTGAAACTGCCATTCCCACAATCGCTGACCGCTCAGTTTGCGCTCGTCGCCTCGTGCCTTGCCGCGCTGGTGGTCGTGATCGGCGCCACGTCGATCTACTCGTTGGCCACTTCGGCCTACTCGATCCGTCAGCTGGCCGAACAGCGGCTCGCCCGCCTCGTGGATGCGCAGGATCTCGTGCAGCACACGCTGACGATCGAACGCCTCGCCTTGCAGCTGTCTAGCGACGATACGGTTGAAGCCGTGCGCGAGACGCATCGGCAGGTGCTCGAACAGTTGGCATCCTTCGACGGCCTGGTTAGCCGGCTGGCCTCGGCGACCACGAGCGAAGACCCAGGTGTCGACCCGCTGACACTTTATCGGTCGAGCCAACGCTTTCGCAACATCGTCAACATCGAGGCGCAGGTGCGCGAGACCGCGCTCGCCCGCCGGGGTGCCTCGGCGTCGGTGCAACCGGCAGGCGTGTCGCTGGCCAGCCTCGACGCGGATCTGCGCGGCGCGGCCGACGCGCTCGCCGCCGCGGCGCACCGGCAGTCGGATGATTTGACGAGCGAATACCGCGAAGCAGTCCAGGATCTGGCCGCTCGCGCAGATCGCACCCGTAAATGGGTGGCAGGCGGACTCGCTGTCAGCCTGTTGCTCACCTGGCTAATCGCCCGCGAATTCCTCGGGCGCCATGTGGTGGCGCGCCTGCGCCGCGTCAGCCATTTTCTGCGACATGGCGATGCCGGGAACGCGCAAGCTGGCGTCCCCGTGCACGGCGGCGACGAGATTGCCGATATGGCGCGTGCTGTCGAGCAGTTCCTCGAAGACCGACGCCAACGCCGCCAGGCCGAGCAGGCGCTAAAAGAGCTCAACGCCGGACTCGAGGCACGCGTCGCCCAGCGGACGGCGGAACTCAGTACGGCGCTCGCGGGTCAGGCCGCCGAAATCGCCGAACGTCAGCACGCCGAAGATGCGCTTCGGGAAAGCGAGAACTTTCTTAACAGCATCATCGAAAACATCCCGGACATGGTCTTCGTCAAGGAGGCCGAGACCTTCCATTTCGTGCGCTTGAACAAGGCGACGGAGCAACTTCTCGGCTACCGGCGCGAGGAGTTCCTCGGCCGCTCCGTCCACGACCTGTTTCCCGTCGACGAGGCCAATTTCTTCGCGCTGAAGGATCGCGAGGTGCTGGAGTCGCGGCAAATGATCGACATACCGGAGGAGCCGGTTCATACGCGCCATGGACTTCGCCTCGTGCACACGATGAAGATCCCGATCGTCGATGTGCGCGGCGAGCCCCGGTTCCTGCTCGGTATCTCGCGTGATATCACGGAGCAAAAGCATGCCGAAGCGGAGTTGCGGCGCTATCGCGAGCACCTCGAAGACATGATTCGCGAGCGGACAGCGGAACTAGCCGTTGCCAAGGAGCGTGCCGATGCGGCCAATCAGGCGAAGAGTCAGTTTCTGGCACACATGAGCCACGAACTGCGCACGCCACTCAACGGAATTCTTGGGTACGCGCAAATCCTCAAGCGCGACACGACCCTCGATCAGCACCAGCTCGACGGACTTGCAGTGATCCAGCGCAGCGGCGAACACCTGCTTACGCTCATCGACGACATCCTGGATATCGCCAAAATCGAGGCCGGGAGAATGGAACTCAATCTGTCCGACGTCCCGCTCGAACAGTTCGTCTCTTTTATCGCCGAGACGATACGGGTGAAGGCTACGGAAAAAGGTCTGGCCTTCGTTTGCGAGATGCCGCCGGATCTGCCCGCGTGTGTGCGGGCGGACGAAATACGGTTACGCCAGGCGCTGCTCAACCTGCTGTCGAACGCGATCAGATTTACCGAGCAGGGAAGCGTGCGTCTGCGCGTCGCTTTCACACCGCCGACGCGACTATGTTTTGAAGTCCGCGACACCGGCATCGGCATAGATCAAGGGCGTCTGGAGGAAATCTTCAGTCCTTTCGAGCAGGTCAGCGAGGACCATCATCGCTTTGGCGGTACGGGCCTCGGGCTAGCCATTAGCCGGCAACTCGTGCGCCTGATGGGAGGCGAGATCCATGTCGAAAGTCGCCGCGATATAGGCAGCGCCTTTTCGATCGAGCTGGACGTCGAGGTGGTAGCGCCTTGCGCCGCTGTCGCCACGCCCGAACGGATCGTGAGCGGCTACAGAGGGCCGCGCAAGACTATCCTCGTTGTGGATGACGTGGCGGAGAACCGTGCCGTGATGGTCGATATGCTCGGTCCGCTCGGATTCGACATGGCGCAGGCGGGTAATGGATCTGAAGCAATGGAGAAAATCGAATCCCTGCATCCTGCGCTCGTCCTGATGGACGTGGTCATGCCCGGGACGGACGGCCTCGAAGCCACGCGTCGCTTGCGCCAGATGGCCGAGTTCCGGGACCTCCCGATCGTCGCAGTCTCCGCACGCGCGTCGAGAACCGATGCGGCGCAAAGTCTGGAGGCCGGCGCAAATGCCTTTCTGGCCAAACCGATCGACTTCGGCCAGCTATTGTCCGTCGTCGCGGCGCTCCTGAATGTCGAGTGGATCGATGCAGCTTCAGAGGCGCAAGTCACTGAAGCGGGACCATCTGCTGTACCCGCCGTCGCGCCTCTTCCCGACGACTTGAAGGCGCCCCCGCCGGAGGAAATTCAAGCGCTGCATTACCTCGCGCGACTCGGCGATATGCGTGCCATTGCGCAACACGCGCAACACTTGACCGAGCTCGACGAGCGCTATCGACCCTTCGCGGACCACCTCCTCAGGTTGGCGAAGGCTTACCGGTCCAAGTCGATTCTCAATTTCGTCGAGCAATATCTGGAAGGAAGATAAATCCGATGATTTGCGCCGCGGAACGTGAATCGCTTGGCCTTACCTTCCAACAGCATCGAGCGGAATGTGAATCGAAACCATGGTGCCCGCGCCGGGCGCGCTGTCGATTGAAAGCGATCCGCCGATCAGCCGCGCGCGCTCGTTCATGCCGAGCAGGCCATATGAATAGTCGCGCCTCACGACTTGCTGATCGAAGCCTCGGCCGTCGTCACGCACCTGCAGCAGGAGCTCCGCCGCTGTCGAAACAAGCGTCACCTCGACATGTGTGGCGTCGGCGTGCCGCGCGACGTTCGTCAGCGACGCCTGTGCGATGCGAAACAGGGCCGTCGCATGGGCGTCGGACAACGCGGGGTCGCCGCCTTCGATGCGCAATTCACACGCAATCGCATGGCGGCGGTTGAACTCCTCGACAAGCCATTCGAGCGCAGACACGATTCCGAAGTTGAGCGCGGCAGGCCGCAAATGGCTCGCGACATTGCGCACCATCGAGATCGTGCCTTCGACCAGTTGCCGCATATCATCGGCTTTCTTCGACGCTTCCGCGTCGTGCGCTATGCGCATCTTGAGCAACGACACGTCCATCTTGAGCGCAGTCAGCAATTGGCCCAGTTCGTCGTGAATCTCCATCGCAATGCGCTTTCTCTCTTCCTCGCGGATCGCCTCCATATACGCGGACAGTTCGCGCTGCTGCTCGCGTGATTCGACGAGTTCCTGTTCCATCTGCTTGCGACCCGTAATGTCGTTCAGGCCGACATAGATCGCGGGAGCATCGTCATAAGTCGCGACGCGCGCCGTCGCCATCGCCCAGAACCGTGTACCGTCCGCACGCCGGAACTGTATCTCCCTATCGCGCAAGCTGCCCTCCTTGCGCAGATGCTCGATCAGACGCTCGCGCTCCCCGCGGTCGGCGTAGAAATCCGCGATATTGGCGGACAAGCGTTCGTCCATGCCGAAGAGTTCGCGCAGCGGCTGATTCGTGTACAGGATGTGCCCGTCAGGCATCGAGGTGATGCACAGCGGCACCGGGCTCGTTTCGACAATCGCGCGAAAGCGGGCCTCGCTTGCCTGCAAGCACGCGTTCGCGCGCGCCAGTTCTTCCGTACGCAACGCGACACGCCGCTCGAGATCGTCGCGCGCTTGCGATAACGCAGCCTCCGTTTCCTTGCGCATGGCCACTTCCGCCAGCAGTTGCCGGTTTTGCGCGAGAACCCGCTTATGCATCACCCGCAGCTCGAGATGCACGCCGACGCGCGCGACCATCTCGTCGACGCGCAACGGCTTGGTCACATAGTCGACGCCACCTGCAAGAAAACCTTCGACGCGGTCCTCGTTGCCCGTCAGCGAGGTCATGAACAGGACGGGAATATCACGCGTGCGCTCATCGAGCTTGAGGCGTCGACAGGTCTCGAAGCCGTCGATGCCCGGCATCTTCACGTCGAGCAGGATCACATCGGGCTGCGAGAAGACCGCGCGCTCCAACGCTTCGATACCGTCGAGCGCCACCAGCACGCGTATGCCTCGCGCTTCGAGACTGTCGACAACTACGCCGAGATTGCCCGGCGTATCGTCGACTATCAGAATAGTGCCGGTCTGCGCGACCGGGGTGGCGAAATGGCTCATGATGCGGTGTTCCCTTTCCGAGACCGCTCAACGAGTTGCAGGCTGTCCTATTCTGCACTCGATGTCAGAGCCTGGTCTATCGCGCGCTCGACGGTTTTGAAACGTCCGATGAAACAGCTGCACCGCGGCCTCACTGCCGCCGCACGCTGCTCGCCTCTCGCCGCTCGCACGCTTTGCTCCGTTCTTCTGCGTTTTTTGCTGCGTTGCGGCTCGCTATTGCGCCGCCTCGCCCACCACGGCCAGCAGCCGGACTGCGCGAGGCTCGGTCAGTTCGTCGATCAGGTCGGCTACTTCGCACAGCGCGCGAAAGTCATACTCGCTGATCTGCTCCGCGTGATTGCGACGCAATTCGCGCATCGTTTCACCCAGCCGTTTGAGCGCGTTGGGCGTGCTGTCGATCAGCGGCCAGCAGTGCATCAAATATGCGAGCGATTTCACGCTGCGCGCCTCGCACCAGGTGTCGAACAGTCGTAGACATATCGAGTCGATCTGCTCGACGACGTTCTCCCGCTCCGACAGATAGCCCATCATGATCCATCAATTCGACATTGCATTTCGATACCTCATCATCTATGAGCAGAAGTCGTATCGCATTCAGTGCAAGCTGGAAAACCAGGGTGACACATCCTGATTCGCGTGTCAGGAAACCCTTAGGCCATGCCGATGCTGATGGAGCAAATCCTGACGGCTAAAACCAGCCCTTCCTGAGACGACATTCCGCCGGTGCCGATAGGACGCACTCGCCGATCGCCATAGCATCGACGCATCGTGCATCGAGGGGGGAAATCATGGTGGGCAACATATCGCTGCGTTCTCAGGTCGAAAAACTCATCGGCCCGCAGGACGTGATCCAACTGCGCCGGTGGCTCAGCGACTGGTACGACTATGTATTCGCCGTGGGCTACATCCACCCGCCGTTCACACTCGACGAGGCGACAGCCGACCGGCTCGAAGGCTACTTCAAGGCGGGCCTGACGCCAGCCGAAGGTGCGATCCTGTTCTTCGGCATCGTGCATTGAGAGGCGAGCGGCGAGGTTCGAAGAGTTCTACGGATCTGCCGGCAAGCCTTGCCTCACAAGCGCCAGGGGAAACCCCCTTTGATCGCATGAGCGGGTCCGACCGCCAGTTCATCCGGCAGATCGTTTGCGACCTTTTCCTTGCGCGCGAGGACCGTGCCATTTTTCTTCGTCAAGAAGCCGATCGAATAGACGATTACGGACCGTATCATCCAGGGGCGACATGCCCAGCAGCGAGTGAAACGCGAGGCCACTGGCGGCAAAGTAGCGCAGCAACGACAAATCCGCGTCTGCCGCCTCGTCGTGCAACGCCTTCATTTTCGCTTCGTCCGACGTCTTCATTCCGTCCAGCAGGTTCGGGCTCTCGATAATCGCCGCAAGCACGGCCCGTGCGACGGAGTGCGGCTGATTGACCGACTCCCGGTAAATGGCGATCTGGGCCGCCAAGGTCGGTTCGGCTTTCGACGCGCCCTCCTTTGCCACATAGTCACGAGCAATCTGCTCGAACTGTTGCCGCTGATACTCGAGTAACGCACCAAGCACGCCTTGCCTGGTGCGGAATTGATGCAACAGTCCGCCCTTGCTGATGCCGCTTTCGCGCGACAAGGAATCGAACGTCAGTCCGCCCACTCCTTCCCGGGTCAGGATGACGAGAGCGGCATCAATTGCTTTCTTGCGGGATATCTCCGAGCGGGTCTGGTTGTCCATTGTCGATATTGATGACGTCGCGACCGAGGCGTTGCTGGCCCGATTGCTGTCGCGTCGCGATGGTATTGGGTGGGCACCCGGCGTGGCGAATGCGTGTCGGCACACCACCCCCAACCCGTTACCGCAAGGGGACAGTCGCCGTATTTCGGGGCATTGTACCGCCGCGGGCGGCACAAAAACAAACCGGGTAGACGGTTTACATTCAATTTGGACGATGCTACTGTTCGGTCCCATCGGTTCTCGCTCATTCAAGGCCCCGCCGCTCAGCCAGGCCACCTCTTCAAGGAACACAACATGTTCACGCACAAGCTCGTCCCGCTTCTTATTTCGGTCACGGCCGCGTTATCTCTCGCGGCGTGCGCTGGTGTGCAGCCTGTCGCCTACACGGCTATTTCATCGTCGTCGCAATTGAAGCAAAACCGCGATGGCGATTCGGGCAAGGTGCCCTACAAATACGCGGCGCCTGTCAACTGGTCGCGGTACATCCAAGTCATGCTGGAACCCGTCGCCGTGTACCAGGGCACCGACAACCAGTTCGGCGACGTGAAGAACGAGGACCGGACCGAGTTGGCCAATTACATGGCGGAGACTTTCGCGAAGAAACTGGCCAAACGGTTCGACACTGCGAAGCAGGCCGGCCCGAACGCGCTGCGAATCAAGCTCACGCTGACCGGTGCGGAAAAAACGACACCGATCGTCGGTCAGGTCATGCATTTCGACATTGCCGGCAATCTCTATAACGGTGTTCAGGCGGTCCGTGGGGGACAGGGCGCATTCGGCGGGTCGGTTTCCTATGCTGTGGAAATCTATGACGGCAGCAGCGGGAAACTGCTGAAAGCCTACGTCTCGAAGCAGTACCCGAACGCAATGAATCTCCCGGCCGCTTTCGGTTCTCTCAGCGCCGCCAGGACGGGCCTTGACAAGGGCGCCGATGCGCTCGTGGATCAACTCCACTGAATTTACGACTCCCGATCCCATCATGTCTGCACTTACCGATGTCGATGCTGCATTCGCGTGCCCGCCTTTGATGGTCGCCATCGTCTTCTCTGTGGCGTACCTGCTGGTTGGCATTCCAGTCCATTTCACGCGCGGTGCGCTCGCGAGGGACGTGCTCGGTACGTTGGCAGGCGTTTTCGCTGCACTCGTCTATATCACGTGGGTTCTCGGGTTCCATGCAAACATTCATTCCCCGCTACGGTGAGTCCGCGGTGTGCCGACCTTGCCCACGAGCGACTGCCGCTTCCCCGTAATACCCGGTCTGCTTACCCACGACCCAGACGCCTTGTCTTTTAGGCACGGCCTGCAGGCTCATACGCTGGCAACCGGACACGGAGAACGGATAAAACCATGTTGAGTGCCTGTCGCGAATGCGACTTTCTTCAAGCGGTCACGCGACTCCCGGATGGCGGTGCGGCGCGTTGTGCACGTTGTGGCGCGGTTCTCTACAAAAGCTCGCCTGCCACATCCGGTCGCGCGCTGGCGTTCACGCTCGCTGCCGCCGTCCTGTTTGCGATCGCCAACTGCTTTCCGATATTCGGGTTCCGGCTTCACGAGACGCTCGTTGAAACCACACTTCTCGGAGCCGCTTCGTCGCTCTACGCAGAGGGCATGTGGCCCATCGCAGGCCTGGTTATCGTGACGACGCTGTTGATGCCAGCACTCAACATTGCCGCAATGATCTATCTGCTTCTCCCGTTGCATCTCGGCCGAATTCCGCAACGGCCGGAACAAGCGCTGCGGGTGCTGCGACACGTCGCCCCTTGGGCAATGATCGAGGTGCTCGTGCTTGCCATGCTCGTTGCGCTCGTCAAACTCCAGCACATCGCAGACGTCGTCCCGGGAGTCGGAATCGCTGCATTCGTCGCGCTGATGGTGTTGCTGGCCGCCGCAACCGCTGCTTTCTCCAGCCCTGAGATCTGGGCGCGTATCGAGTCTTCCCCGGCGCACGTCGGCATTTCACCCGCTGGGTGGAGCACTTCCACCGGGACCACGGCGGCACGGGTCGGTCTGGCCTCCTGTCAACTTTGCGGCCTGCTCTCAAAGCCGCTCGCGCCTGACCACCCCGGAACCTGCCCGCGTTGCGGCTCGGTACTGCATCTGCGCAAGCCCGACAGTCTCGCTCGCACGTGGGCATTTCTATTGACCGCCATGGTTCTCTACATACCGGCCGTTCTGCTCCCGGTCATGATGACAAGTACTTTGTTCGGCGCTCAATCGGACACGATCCTCAGCGGCGTTGTCTTTCTGTGGAGCTCCGGATCGCGGCTGCTCGCCGTGATCGTATTCATCGCAAGTATCCTGGTGCCCGTGCTCAAAATCCTGTCGTTGGTTTTTCTCGCCTGGACCACCCAGGCAAGATCTCCGCTCATTCCTGGCAGGCGAACCCGGATCTATCGGCTGATCGAGTTCGTGGGCCGCTGGTCAATGCTCGACATCTACGTCATCTCGATTCTGGCGGCTTTCGTGCAATTCGGCGAAATTGCGACGATCGATGCGGGACCCGGTGCGATCGCGTTCGGGGCGGTGGTCGTGCTGACGATGTTTGCCGCATTGTCGTTCGACCCGCGACTCATCTGGGACGCCGTGGAGCCCGAAAGTGAATAACCCGTCTGGAGGGAGCGGCGAGCGGAACGCATTCAACCTACCGGTCGCAGTCGTTGCGCAACCGCCGCGTTGGCGCCTGCAGTTCGTCTGGCTCGTGCCGCTTGTCGCACTCCTGATCGCCGGCGGGCTGGCGGTGCAGTCCATCATGCAAAGAGGCCCGACCATCACGATCGGTTTCGCCACCGGTGACGGAATCGAGGCCGGCAAGACAAAGATCAAGTTCAAGAACGTCGATATCGGCGTGATCAAAAGCCTCGAACTCTCCGACGATCACAAAACCGTGATAGCTCACGCGGAGATGTCTCCCAATTCCGCCAGCATGCTCGTTGACGACACCCGCTTCTGGGTGGTTCGACCGCGCATATCGGGCGGCACGGTATCGGGGATCACCACCTTGATATCCGGCGCTCACATCGGTATGGACATCGGTACTTCGCAGACAGCGCGTCGCGCTTTCGCCGGTCTCGAGTCGCCCCCGGTCCTCGCATCCGGGACACCCGGACGCGAGTTCGTACTGAAGAGCGGCACCATCGGTTCGCTGGACGTCGGCTCGCCGGTTTTCTTCCGGCGGCTCCAGGTCGGCCGGATCGTCTCCTACGCGCTCGACGCCGACGGGGCCGGCATGACCATCCACGTTTTCATCAATGCCCCTTACGACCGGTACGTGACCCATGACACACGTTTCTGGCAGGCGAGCGGCGTCGATGTAACGCTGGACACGACCGGCGTCAAAGTCAACACTGAGTCGCTGGTATCGATCCTGATTGGCGGCCTCGCCTTCGAAACCCCGCCCGATTCGTCCGACAAGGTTGAAGCGCAGGCCCAACATGCCTACGAGCTTTTTGGCAGCCGCGGCGAGGCCATGAAGCGACATGACGCCATCGTCGACAAATACGTGCTGACTTTCAACGAGTCCGTGCGCGGCTTGACCGTGGGTGCGCCGGTCGATTTCCGGGGAATCGTCATCGGCGAGGTGTCGGCGATCCGCGTGCACTTCGATCCGGTCAGGAAGGAATTCAGCATTCCGGTCGAGGTCAGCATCTTTCCCGAACGACTGGTCTCGCGAGAAGACTGGCAAAGAGATGCCGGCAGTACGCCGCCGGAGCGAAAAGCGTTTGCGGGCTACCTCGTGTCGAAGGGATTGCGCGCGCAACTGAGAACAGCGAGTCTGCTCACCGGACAACTTTATGTGTCGATCGATTTCTTCCCGGCTGCGCCCAAAGCGGCCGTCGACTGGAATGAAAAGGTACCGCAATTGCCAACCGTGCCAGGCAACCTGCAGGGCTTACAGGAGTCGATCACGACGCTCGTCGCGAAGCTAAACAGGATTCCGTTTGACGGAATCAGCGCAGATCTGCACAAGACGCTCAGCGATGCGGACACATTGCTGAAAATCATCAATACCGATATTGCGCCTGGGGCAAAAGAAACGCTGAGCGCGGCTCGTGAGGCGCTGACCTCCGCGAACAGTGCGCTGCAAAGCGACTCGCCGTTACAGCAGCAGACGGCCGAAACAATGCGTGAATTATCGCGCGCTGCGGCGTCGATCCGCTCGCTCGCGGAATTCCTCGAACGTCATCCGGAATCGCTGATCCGTGGCAAGCGGGAGGATCCGCCATGAACAGACTGATATCGCTATCCTTGTCGATCATCGTAACCGGCTGTCTGGTGGCGTGCACTGCCCCGCCCGCGTCGAAGTTTTACACATTGAGCCCTGTCCGGATTACCCGCACCTCACCGGCCGTCGAACGCGTTGCGATCGCGTTCGATCCGGTTACGCTTCCCGAACTCGTCGATCGACCGCAGATGGTCGTGCGGCTGGAGCCGAACCGGGTGTCGATCGATGAGTTCGCTCGCTGGGCGGAGCCTCTCAAGAACCAGATTCCGCGCGTATTGGCCGCGGATCTTGAGCAGATCATCCCGGGTGCGATCGTATCCACGTACCCGCAACATGCCGACGATACGGCGTACCGAGTTTCGGTTGACGTGCAGACCTTCGATTTGTCGGCGGACGGGACGGTGAAGCTGGCCGTGCTCTGGTCTGTGCGTGCGCCGAAGCTGGGCGATAGAGTAAGCGGACGCTCTGTCGTATCTGGAAATGCTCGAGGTAGGAGGTACGACGCCTTCGTGAGCGCGCACGACAGGGCGCTCGAATGCGTTGCCTGGGACATCGCCTCAGCCACGTATTCGATGATGCATCCGTGAAAACGCAAGATTTCGGGTTCGCAAGGCGATGCGGCCCTGCGTCACGGATCTCATCATCTCTAGATACAGGCACGCTCTATCTGGCGGGTGACTAGCGGTGTAGACGCTGGTCAGTACCGCACGTAATGGCGAGCGTACTGTTCCAGCGAAACGTCGCAATTCTTCTAGCGCCGGGCCGACGCATGTATTCAAATGACGATGCCCCCGCAGCCTCCGACCCGCGAATGCCAGAGCGGGCCTTGCACTGAATGGAGCATTCTTGAAACCGTGGAGCAGTTTGGCTGGACGCTGAGCCGGCCGCGCGCCGCTCGAATAGTTTTCTGCAGATCGGGATTACCGTGCAAACTTACATTGGACCATCTGAATCCGCAGTTGCTAGCAAAGCGGCTCTGTTCAAGGTTGCTACCGATCGCGGTCATATCATCATGAGCGTGGACTCCGATCAAGACAAGAACGAAGAGCGCGCAATCGTTGAAGTCCGGCGCGATGCTTTGCTGGGGCTATGGCGGAACTGGACCACAACTGAAAACGAACTCGTCTGCTCGTCTCGTGCACCATCGACCCCGCTGAGAAGAAAGCTTGCGTTCGCCGACGAAGCTTTCATGCTGGGCAGGATCGCCCCTATACCGCTGGCTGAAGTTCGATGCCGGGTGCGTCCGCAATCGATTGCTCGATCGACCAATGCATCGTCCTTTGTTCAAACGACGACCCAGCCGTATGTGTGTGTGGCCGATGGCATCGACCGCATGCTCTGGCTCACTTCGACCGGGGCACGCTGCTTTCCGGTCGTGTGCCTGGTACCCGAGGCTCCGTTGCTTTCCCGGCTGGCCGGCACGCCTCGCAGCCAATGGGTCCGGGTTTCAGAACTATTGCGACGCTGAATCGGATGCGCGCGCGTGCGGGCAGTCGGTGAGAACCACCTGCGTGAAGGCGAATACGCATACGTTTCGCTACGACGCCTAAAACGTTAGGCACCCTCACCACCCGCGATCGCTTTAAGCCGGCGATAAAGCGTGCGCTCGCTCAAACCGAGCTGCGCGGCAAGCTCACTGCGCTTCCCGCGGAATTGCGCCGCTGCGCTCGCGAGTTCCGCATCGGTGAGCTTGCGCGGCAAGCCCAGACCCACGACCAGCGATTCCTTCGCCGCGCCGGAAGCCTTTTCGCGGACCGCCTCGGGCAAGTGTTCCGGGCGGATCACGCCGCCGTCGGCGAGCAGATTGGCGCTCGAGCACGTTGCGCAATTCGCGGATGTTGCCGGGCCACGCATAGGCGCGCAACAGCGCCAACGCCTCGGTGCTTACGGCTCGTCGCGCCGGTGAACGCGCCTTTCTCGAAGCCGAACAACTCGCTTTCGAACAGCGTCTCGGTGATGCCCGAGCAATCCACCACGACGAACGGCCCCTGGCCGCGGCTGCTCGCTTCGTGCACCGCAGGCGCGAACAGCTCCTTGCCGGTGCCCGATTCGCCGAGCAGCAGCACGGGCAGCATCGAAGGCGCGACGCGCTGCAAAGCGGAAATCGCCTCGTTGAACGCGGGCGCGCGCCCGTCCAGACCTTCGGAGCTTGGCCGCGCGGACGCGCTCCTGACCGTGGCGAGACGTTCGACATAGGCGACGATGCGTGCTTGCCGGTCGAAGATCGGCCGCAATTCGACGTCCACGTGCTCCGGGCCTCTCGGGGTGTGATGGATATGCAGCACGCGATCCGCACTGCGATTTTCCGTCGCGCGTTTCATCGGGCAGTGCTCGCCCGCCTGATCGCACGGCACGTCGTAGTGATGGGAAACCTGATAGCAGCGGCGCCCGATGTGCGCCTGGCCTTCGACGCCGAACTGGCGTTGATACGCGCGGTTCGCGGCCAGAATCTGATAGTGCGGATCGAGCACGATCGCCGGTTGCGGATCGTGCTCCAGATACGACACCAACGTGCTCACGTCGGGTACCACTGCGGCCACGCCGTCAGGCGCGCCAAAGGATTGCGACGGAAGCATCTGCCACCGCCCGAAAGCGATGGCGTGTCGTACATCAAGGTACCGGTCGATGCGCTGTAAGCGCGACGGCGTAATACAAACAGGAGGACCCTACATGCGGAACATGAAACTCACGGACCCTTCGAATCCAGCGGCAGACACGCTCGCCGCCGCATCGCAACGGATGCGGCCGACGCACCGGCACGACGTGGTGATCGTCGGCGCCGGCGCGGCAGGTATCGCGACGGCATCGAGCCTGCTCGCGCGCTGTCCCGATCTCGACATCGCGGTCATCGATCCCGCCGACACGCACTATTACCAGCCCGGCTGGACGATGGTCGGCGCCGGCGTGTTCGCCCCGGAAACGACGGCACGTCCGATGACGACCGTGCTGCCCATGAAGGTGAAGCGGATCAAGACCGCCGTCACGCGCTTCGAGCCGGCGCAAAACCTCGTGATTCTCGACGACTCGCGCGCCGTCGAATACCGCCAGCTAGTGGTGCGCCCCGGCCTCAAACTCGACTGGAACGCGATCGACGGCCTCGTCGACACGCTCGGGCGCAACGGCGTCACGTCCAATTACCGCTACGACCTCGCGCCGTACACGTGGAAGCTGACGCAGCAACTCGAAACGGGTCGAGCCATTTTCACGCAGCCGCCGATGCCGATCAAATGCGCCGGCGCGCCGCAAAAAGCGATGTATCTCGCGTGCGATCACTGGCGGCGCAGCGGTCGGCTGCAACATATCGGCGTCGAGTTCCGCAACGCCGGCGCGGCGCTGTTCGGCGTCGCCGACTGCGTGCCTGCGTTGATGCAATACGTCGAGCGTTACGGCATCGCGCTGAACTTCGGCTCCGCGCTGAGTGCGGTCGGTGGCGACGCGAAGATGGCGAGATTCACACACACGTTTGCCGATGGCAGCAAGGAAAGCTTCGAGACCGGCTTCGACATGCTGCACGCCGTACCGCCGCAAAAGGCGCCCGACTTCATCCGCGACAGCGCGCTCGCCGATGCGGCCGGCTGGCTCGATGTCGATCATGCCACGCTACGGCACAAGCGCCACGAGAACATCTTCGGCCTCCGGCGACTGGCCGCTTTCGCTGGACCTGGCCGACCGCAGCCGCACTCGCGGCCACCGGGTCGCTGACCGGATTGATGACGGGTATGCTCGGCGTCGGCGGCGGCTTCATCATGGTGCCGATGATGCGCAAGCTGATCGACGTGTCGATGCACGGCATCGTCGCGACTTCGTTGATGGTGATCGCGCTCGTGGGCAGTGGCGGCGTTCTCGCAACGGCCACCCACGGCGCAACACTTCCACTCGAAGTCGCGTTGTGGTTCACTGGCGCCACCGCCGCCGGGATGCTCAGCGGACGGCTCGCGTCGCATCGCATCGCCGCCCATCATGTGCAGTTGGGCTTTGCGAGCATCCTCGTGTGCGTGGCGCTCGGCCTGCTGGTCAAAGCGGCGCTGATGTAAGCGCTGCCGCAACCCACCCAACAATCAAACAGAGCGAACCATGATCGATCTCGACCATTTCACCCCGATCGCCTCCCTGTGCGGAGGCCTGCTGATCGGCGTCGCGGCTGCGGCGATGGTGCTTTTGCTGGGCCGCATCGCCGGAATCAGCGGGATAGTCGGCGGCCTGCTGCGCTGGACGAAGCGCGACGGCGCATGGCGCGCCGCCTTCGTCGCCGGCCTGGTCGTTGCCGCGCTGATCGCGCGCGCGGTCGATGCGCCCGTCGCAATCACCGTCGACGCGTCGTGGCCCGCCGTGATCGCGGCCGGCTTGCTGGTCGGCATCGGCACCCGCTACGGCAGCGGCTGCACGAGCGGACACGGCGTGTGCGGCATTTCACGCGGCGCCACGCGCTCGCTGGTCGCGACGGCGACGTTCATGGCGGCCGGCTTCGTCACCGTCTATATCATTCGACATCTTCTCGGAGCCTAGGATGGCAACAGCTATTTCATTCGTATGCGGGCTGCTGTTCGGCTTCGGCCTGCTGTTGTCGGGCATGGCGAACCCCGCGAAAGTGCAGGGCTTCCTCGATCTCGCCGGACGCTGGAACCCGTCGCTCGCTTTCGTGATGATGGGCGCGGTGGCCGTCGCGGCAATCGGCTTCGCGATCGCGAAACGCCGCGACAGGTCGCTGCTCGGATTGCCGATGCAAATTCCCGCGTCGACGCACGTCACGGCAAGGCTGGTGCTGGGCAGTGGCGCGTTCGGCGTCGGCTGGGGAATTGCAGGGTTCTGTCCCGGCCCCGCGCTCGTCGCGCTCGGGCTCGGGTCGGCCAAAGCGTGGGTATTCGTGGCGGCGATGATCGCGGGAATGGCCATCTTCGAGTTATTCGAACGGCGCAGACAGTCGGCCTTGGCGACCGGTTCTTAACCTGACCTTAAGGTGCCGCCGTGTAAGATCCGTTTCGACAGAAACCAACTCACAGGCGCCCCTATGCAAGTCTCGACTGAACACCGCTATGACATCGTCGCCCGTTTGCTCCATTGGCTCGTCGTCGGGCTGGTAGCCGCGCAGTTCGTGATCGGCTGGACGATGCCGGACGTGCACCGCGATACCCTGCCGGACGGCGAAATCGCCTGGCACCTTGGCGTCGGCACCGCACTGCTCGCGGCGATGGTGTTGCGGGTGCTGTGGCGCGTGACTCACCCGTCGCCGCCGGACAATCTGCCGCCGCTGTTTCGCGTCGCCTCCAAAGTCACCCACCTGGCGCTGTACGTGCTGCTCGTGCTGGTGCCGCTGCTCGGCTGGATCAACGCTTCGTCGCGCACGTGGACGGTACGCCTCGGCGGACTTGTTTCGTTACCCTCACTGTCGGCACCGGGCTCGTCATTCGGACATGCAATGGGCGATGTGCATGGCGTTCTCGCGTGGGTGCTGTTCGGTGTCATCTGCCTGCATATCGCTGCGGCAATGTTTCATCAGTTCGTCTCCGGCGACCGCGTTCTACAGCGCATGAAGATCTAGCGCGACCCCGAATAACCAAAGCCGCGGCAACTCAACAAGGCCCCTCTCGATCTCCCGCCTTGCGCGTTCAAGCGCATGCGCGGGAATAAATCGGCGTGCGCGCTCGTTCTGGAGTCTGGAGAAAGCGCTTCGCGCAGGCAAGCATCAACCCCAACGCGGCATCAGCTTGCCCCACTACGCCGATGTAAATGCGACGCCGGTCATGCCGAGCGCGAAGTGCGATGCTGTCGCCCAGTTTCCGCAGCGGGCAGGGATTCGTGCGCCCTGTGCATGACCGAATGCGGAACTGGCTGTCGGGGAGACGGACATGTCAAAGGCAATTGCAGGCGACGATGCCGCCCATCGGCTGATGGGTCACTTCTGGATGCTGGCGCTCGCCGTGCTTTGCCTGCTGGTTGCTCCAGTCGTTCGAGCGCTGCCTATATTCGCCCGTCAAACAGGGCAAAGCTGCGTCGCGTGTCACGCGGGCGGACAGTTTCCCGAACTGACGCCGTACGGTCGAATGTTCAAGCTCAATGGATATACCTTCGGCGAACGTACGGTCCCGATCGCCGTGATGGCGATGCTCGACATGACAAGGACCAGGCTCAACCATGATGCCAGCGGCAATATCGTCTCGCCCAAAGACGGTCTGCCGATCTTCGATTCAGCCAGCATCTTCCTCGCCGGCAAGATCACCGACAGGATCGGTGCGTTCACGCAATTCACCTACTCGAATTACGATCATCAGGGCAACGACGGACACTGGATCGGCCACTGGGCATCGGACAACATGGATTTCCGTTATGTGGACAGGATCATTGGGGACGCCAGCGACCTGATTCTCGGCACCACCCTGCACAACAATCCGACCGTGCAGGATGTGTGGAACAGTTCTCCGGCATGGAGTTATCCGTACATTTCCTCTTCGATCAGCACGGTCGGCTCACCCCAATTTCAGCCAATCCTCGAAGGCACACTCGCGCAGCAGGTCGTGGGTGCGGGCGGCTACCTCTACTGGAACCGGACGGTCTATGCGGAGGTGTCGCTGTATAGCACCGCTGATGGCATCTGGTCGTTCATGAGCAAGGGTAACAAGGCCGGCGACCCCAACCATCCGCAGATCTATCTGAAGGGTCAAAATCCGTACTGGCGTCTGGCCCTGACTCATGAGTGGGGGCCGCACAACATCATGGTGGGGACCTTTGGCATCAATGCGAACGTCTATCCGAACGACGCGAACTCGATGCCGATCTTTACCCAGGGTGTCACCCGCTATCGCGACATCGGTGTGGATGCGCAGTACCAGTACATCCTCGACCCGAACACCGTCACCGCACAGGCGCGCTACATCCATGAAAACATCAGCGATCCGAGTAACTTCGTGTTTGGCAACAGCCAGTCAGCGAATCTGAATTCCTTACGCCTGAAAGCCTCGTACATCTATCAGGCCAAATATGGCGTGAGTCTTTCGTTCTTCAACGTGACTGGCACCGCGGATAGTGTTGCGTACGCCGGCAGCGCGAACTCGTCGCCGGCCACGCAAGGGTGGATGCCCGAGATCTTCTGGATTCCGGTTCCGAACATCCGCGTCGGTCTTCAGTACACGCATTTCACCAAATACCTCGGCGCCCGGTCGAATTACGACGGCCATGGACGCAATGCGAGCGACAACGACACGCTATTTCTATACCTATGGGCCGCGTACTGGTGACGGTATCGGCTCACGTTCTTTAGAAGGCTCATCGATGAAACATCCAGCGAATTCCATTGAGGATTCAACGTGCCGCTTCCCACGAGCGCGATTGATCCTCGTCGCCCTATCGCTCGGCGCAACCGGCTGCCACAACCTGGAGCAGTCCAGACAGATCGACAATCCCGCCGTCGCCGGAAAGACGATCGCGTTGCAGGTATGCTCGAATTGCCATAGCGTAAATGGCGTTTCGGTATCTCCCACGTTTCCGAAACTCGCGGGCCAACCACGGGAATACCTCGTCAATCAACTGACGGACTTCAAGGCCCATGTGCGAAGCGACCCGAATGCCAGAAGATTCATGTGGGGCTTCACGCATCTGAGTGAAACGCAAATCGAGCAACTCGCCGCGTACTTCTCCAGCCAGCCGCCTCCGGTACCACGAGCGCCAGCCGATCATCGGCTCATCGATTCGGGCAGGACGATTTTTTTGTTGGGCATTCCGGACAAAGGTGTACCGGCGTGCAGTGCCTGTCACGGCCAGCGTGGGGAAGGGACGGGGGGATTTCCTCGCCTCGCCGGGCAGTACGCGGACTACGCTGAAAAACAGATACTGGTGTTCCGGAGTGCCGGGCTACGCCCCCGTGGCGAAGTGATGAAGACTATCTCCGACAATATGTCGGATCGGGACATCCGAGCCGTTGCTGCTTTCATGGAGGCGTTTCCCGCAGAGACAGAGGCGGCGGCCAGTCCCGCTGTGAATCACTAGGCGTGCGGTCTTGCCATTCGGGTTTATCGGCCAGTACGCGCCCGCCCAGTCGGAAACCAGCGCGGAAGCATGCCGACCAGGACGTCGTCCTTAAGAAAGACATGATGAAAAATAGCCGCGAACGCGTGAAACCCCGCAAGCCACATAATGGCGTCGCCGAGCCACGTGTGCAGCGATGCGATGGCTGAGCCCGCTCCATGTGAAGTACCGAGCAACGGCGGGATATCGCGAGCGCCGATCAGCGTCAGCGGATGCCCTTCTAGCCAAGCGCCAGAGATGGCGGTCAGCGGTAATGCAAGGAGAAGCAGATACAGCATCCATTGAACGGTTGCTGACATAACAACCATCCAGCGAGAAATTGGCGGTGTCTCGGGACGCGTGTCGACTAGCCGCCACGATAGGCGGATGAGCGTGAGCGCGAATACGCACAAGCCCAAAGTCTCGTGGAGTCGCCGGTCGAACTCGTGGACCGAAGAGTAGACGCGCTGCTCCGATCCACCTGGACCATAAATGAACGTCACGAGCACGAGAATTGCCGTGCACCAGTGAAGGAATTGGGCAATCGAACCGTAGCTAGTGGCAGAGCTTTTCACTGTGGCGTCTCCGATGTGCGACCTTCGCCGAACGCCTGGCACAAGCGCTGGCCGGACACTGGCGTATTGGATTCGTGAATGGATTCTACGCGCAAACTCCGAGCGAACTATCAAGCTGACGGCGGCTCACATTTTGAACGTTCTCCGTCGAACCATCGGTCCGCCAGACTGCGGTCGATCCAGATTGATTCTCAAGTTCTTCGCATTGCTGCCGATACCTTCACTGAGGAGACAATAGCCCGGTTACTGCGCGCAATAACCGGTAAAAGATGCTGACGCACAGCCATGCCGCCGTCGAGTATCAATGTTCTGCACTCACGCGCGCTGATTCTCAATCGATGCAATATATTCCGAGCTTAGGCATCGCTGGCGTCATTGGCCGGTGGAGGCGGCGACATGGCGTCGACCGGCAACTGATCATCACCGTCGCACTGGTGTTGACCGGTCTCGTCATTTTTGCTGTCGGCATCGGTTACACGCTGATATGGCACGAGCGGTCCGTTGCAGAGCGCATTCACGCCCTGCGTGCCCGCGATGACATCGAGACGCTGCAAGCCGTGCACATTCAGGCGAACGCCGACTTCCTGCTGGGGCTCGACAGTGCACGGGTCGCATCTTTCGCGTGGCCGGTGCAGCGTGTAGTCTTGGCCGCCACCTGCTTCGACCGGCTGGAACAAAGTTACGCAAGCGACCCGCGAAGCCAACTGGTGGTACGGCGTCTGCGCGGTGAGACTGCCGGCTGGGCGTGGCTTCTGGCCGACATCGCGGTACGTGCGCACGTCGCGGATGGCCGCGCCTCGGTCGACAGCCCTGATCTGCTCGCAGCGAACCGCATGCTGGCGAACATCGTCACCCAGTTGGTGACCCTCCGCGACGCGCAGACCGCTTCCCTGAGGGCTGCATCCGACAGCGCGACGCGCCACCTGGTGATAGAACGGACCGTGCTTGCAACCACGGCGCTGGCGGCATGTTTGCTTCTTTGCTATGCGCTGATCGCCCACTATCGCGCCCGTCTCGCGCGGCAACGCGCGCGCGTCATCGCAACAGAAAGCGAGCGCCGGTTCCGTCAGTACTTTGATCATCATCCACTGCCGATGTTGATTTTCGACGTCGAGACGCTATCGATCCTCGCTGCGAACCGCGCGGCCGCATCGCAATACGGACGCACGCGCCGCCAGCTATGTTCGCTCGAGATGGCCGCCCTGTATGCGCAAGCAGACTTGCCGTCGTTTCTGCGCGATCTGCACGCGCTGCTGGCCGCGGCCACCACAAGCGGCTCGGCCGGTGTATGCCGGCATCGACACAGCGACGGCACGCCCGTCTACGTCGAACTCTCGTACCACTTCCTGACCTATGGCCGTCATCGAGCGTGCTTCATCACAGCTGTTGACGTCACGGAGCGAAAGAACGCCGAGCTCGCGCTATTGCTGCGAAGCCGTGCCCTCGACGCGATTGGCAACGGCGTGCTCATCACTCGACCCGATCCGAACGGCGACGTGGTCGAATACGCCAACCCGGCATTCGAGAAAATAACCGGCTATGAGCGCCCGCAGAATTCAGGCGATCACTCCGCGCGGCCGGAAACACCCGGATTGTGGCAACAGATCGGTGCGGCGATTGCCGAGGAACGCGACGCCACCACGCTGACGAAAAGCCAACGCGCAAACGGAACAGAGTTCTGGTATCAGCTATACGTTGCACAAGTAAGCGACGAGTCGGAAAAGGTTACGCATCACATCAGCGTGGTGAGCGACCTGACGGAGCTCATCGAGTCGCGCGATCTGCTGGTCAGGCAGGCGCGCCGCGATGCGCTGACGGACTTGCCGAACCGCGTGACGCTGCGCGAACTGATCGACACGGCGATCTTCGAGGGTCACGAGTTCGCGCTGCTGTTCATCGACCTCGATCATTTCAAGGACATCAACGACAGCCTGGGCCACGGCGCCGGCGATCGCCTGTTGCAGGAAGTCGCGCGGCGGCTGTCGGCCTCGGTCGGATCGGATGGCGTGGTCACCCGCTATGGCGGCGACGAGTTCGTGACGATGTTGAAGGGTTCAACCGGCGATGCCGAACTCTGCGCCCTGTTGGCGCGCGTGACGCAAACGCTGGACGAGCCGGTGCAAATCGACGACATGCAACTGCGGGTCCGGATGAGCGTTGGGGTCAGCTGCTATCCGCAGGACGGCACGGACTGCGAAACCCTGCTGAAACACGCCGACCTTGCGATGTATCGGGTCAAGGCAGGCGGGCGCAACGGCGTCGAGCGATTTGCGCCTTCGCTCGCACATGAAGCGGCTCAGCGCATCGCGCTATCGCACAAGCTGCGCAACGCCGTCGAGCAGAACGGCTTCGAGCTGGTGTACCAGCCGCAAGTGGACATACGCAGTTACCGGCTGAGCGGGGTCGAGGCGCTGATCCGATGGCACGACCCGCACTTCGGCACGGTCAGCCCGACGACGTTCATACCCTTGGCCGAAGACATCGGTTTGATTGCGCCAATCGGAGAATGGGTGCTGCAAACTGCCTGTGCACAGGCAAAGCGCTGGGAAGAAGCGCTGCCGGGGCTGCGCATGTCGGTCAACGTGTCGCCGAGCCAGCTTACGTCGAGCGATTTCGGCGCCGTCGTGCGCCGTGCTCTTGCCGCGTCGCAATTGGCCGCGGACCGGCTGGAACTGGAGATTACCGAAGGAGGCCTGGTTGCCCCGGGCGCCCTGCCCACGCTGCGCGCGCTGCACGACATTGGCGTGTCCATAGCGATCGACGACTTTGGCGCCGGTTACTCGAGCCTGGCTTATCTGCGCAGCTTTCACGCTGACCGTCTGAAGATCGACATGTCGTTCATCCGCGGCATTGGCAGCAGTCGTGCGGATGAGACGATCATCGGGGCGATCATCGCACTTGCCCGCAACCTGCGTTTCGAAGTCGTCGCGGAAGGCGTCGAACGAGCGGAGCAATTGGCTTTTCTTGCCGAGGCCGGCTGCGAGATCGTTCAGGGATATTACTTCGCCGCGCCACAGCCAGCGGCGAATATTCCGGCCTACGCGGCGAGCCTGCTCAGCGAGTTGCACGAGTTGCAAAATGCCTCGTCGTGAGAGCCCCGCGCGCGACGACTTCACTTCGGCCCTGCGACGCCAAAGAGCGGCGCCTCGCCGCTCTTTGGTCCGTCGCCTTTAACGCGGATCCGACAGCGTCTGATTGAGCGTCTGCCCAGCGATGATCACGTTCTGCAACGTGATGTCGTGCACGTTGTAGAGGTAGATCGGTCCCGGCGTGCTGGCGCTAGCAGGCCCCGCAGCGGCGGGTGTGCCGAAATCACAGTTGGAAATCGTCACTCCGGTGATTGCCGGGACGCTCGGCGCAGGCGCCGGACCGTTGTAGTCGAACGCAACTGGACCTTGTGCAACGATGGCCTGGAAACACGAGCCGGTTGTACTGCCCAATGTCACGTTCGAGGCATTGACGTTCGTGATGTTGACGTTGTCAATGAGCGCGGGGCGGGTGCGGATGGCATCGGCAGCAGGCTGGTAATCGCAATCGAACGTGATCAGGCCGCCTTGAGACGCGGACGGATTAGCGGCGGTTGCGGTGGCCACACCGATGGGCACGGTGCTGTTGATCGGACTGCCTGTCAGCATCTTGCTGCCGTAGCCGCCGCCGGTGAGGCTCACCCCGTGCGGGAGCGTGACGCCGTTCACATAGAAGTTCTTGACGTAGCCTCCGCGGTTCATGTTCGTCTTGATACGGATCGCAATGTTCAGCGAATTCGTTGCCCAGAACTGGTTGAGCATGGTCAGGTTGCGTGCGTAGATGTTCTGCACGCCGCCACCCATCTCGCTGCCGAGCGTAATGCCGCCGTGACCGCTATTCATCATGCAGTTCTGGATCACATGGTTCTGCGCCGGCCCGTACTCCGTGTCGAGATCCTTGCCTGACTTGATGGCGATGCAGTCGTCGCCCGTGTTGAACGTGACGCTGTCGCACAGAACCGTGTTGCAGGCGTCGGGATCGAAGCCGTCGTTGTTCGGTCCGATGCTGTCGGCTGTCACGCCACGGATCACGACGTTGGTGCAGTCCGTCGGATGATGCTGCCAGAACGGCGTGTTGTTGGTTCGGTAGTTTTCCATCAGCACGTTCGTGCAACCGAGGAACTCGACCATGCACGGCCGCAAATAGTGGCCGAGACCGAAGATTCGCTGCGCGACTGGCACGCCCGCTTCGGAGAGCGCCGGCAGGTAGTTCTGGTCCTGCTGCCAGGGCGTAGCCGGATTGGTCAACTGCGCGTACAGCGAGGCCGAAATGGTGGGGACGGCCACCATCAGATCGACGTTGTTCGGGTTGGTATAAGCCTGCGACGGCGTGGACGACCCGGCGCAGCCGTATGCGCCACTGGCACCCTTGTAGGTCCACCAGCAAGTGCTGGTGTTTCCGCTTCCGGCGAACGGCGTCATCGCCTGACCGTTCAGCACCGATGTCGGACCTTCGCCAGTCAGCGCGATATTGTTCGCGTTTCGCGCGTACACGGGCGAGCCGAAGTTCAGGCAGTCGTTTGCCTGCCAGCGGCTGTAGTACAGGTTGCCGTTGGCGCCGCAGTTGACGGGGCCGTCTTTCGCGTAGTCGGCGGGATTCGGGCTGAAATAGATCGTGCAGTTCGCGCTCAGATGGAAGTTGACGTTACTCTGCAGCACGATCGGACCCGCGCAATACCACGTGCCGGCCGGCACCACGACCCGGCCGCCACCGGCGGCACTGCACGCCGCGATTGCCGCGAGGAAAGCGGGACGTGAATCGAACGATCCCGGTGCGTTGGTCACGCCAGCACCGGTACTCACCGGCGATGAACTGCCCGTATAAGGGCTGGCCTGCGCGATGACCGCGCACGGTTGCGCACCGTACTGTTCAACCGGGAAATCGACGGCCGGGAAAGCGCTCTGGGTGATTTTCTGCAGCGCATTGATGATGTTCGTCGCCGAGCCGTCGGGGCCCCAGATCGGGTCGGCCGCGGCCGTTGACGGCGTGCTTCCGGCCGCTGGCGTCGAACTGCCGCCTCCCCCCGCGGCAGCGGAAACTCCGCCGCCGCACGCCTGCAGGAGTGCGCTGCCCGCCAACGCGCCTCCCAGCCCAATGAAGCCACGGCGCGAAATGCGCAAGGCGTCGCCCGTTGCGGGCGCATTTTTATCAAGATCGCACGACAGCCTGGACATCGGGTCTCCTCCGGACAAATTGCATCAGTTGTATGACAAGTCTGGAAGAGTAAAGACAAGATTCGCGGCAGTACACATGGTGGATACCCTTACTGAATGTTTCCTACACACCCCCGGACGCGGCAGGAAGTGACCGGAGCCGTTTAGAGGGTTCAAGTTTCTTTTGGAATTTCACGCGAGACGGTTCGACTAGAATGATTTCGACGCGCGGCTGCGCATTCGATGAACTACATCCGTCATCAGGTACCGCAATGAACAACGGCAGGCTCGTATTACATGCGCGATGGCATCGTTTGCAGCGCGACGCGCGCGCCTGGTCGCCGCAGCCTGCTGCCGGTAGGCTCAGCGCTTTGCATGAAAGCGATCGATGAAACCGCGATCCGCCGACTGCACTGCCGTCCTGATGACCGCGTCGTGCATCGCGGGCCTCATGCAGACCTCACCCGTAGCCGCACAGGCATGGCGCGATGTCGCGCCTCAACCCGCCCCGCAGGCGCCGCGAAGCGCGCCGCCGCCCTCCTCCCCGGAAACGCAGGCCGAGTCCGCACGGATCGCAGTCGAGCGGCTTGCCGGGCTCGTCTTCGAACCGGCCACCGCGTCCGCGACGGCATCACCGACGCAGCAACAACGCATCGTCGCGCAAGGACTGCCCGTACTCGACGACGCGTTCCTGCAGAGCTTCGCCACGGACCTGGACAAGCCGCTGACTTTCGGCCGCCTCGCCGAGATTCGCCGCGCCGTGGTCGCGCGGTATCGGGCAGCGGGAAAGCCGCTCGTCGACGTCTACGTGCCGGAACAGGACGTCAGCTCGGGGGTCGTTCGTATCGCCATTGCCGAGTTCAAGCTCGGGCGGGTTCATGCCAGCGGCAACACCTACTTTTCGAGCAGCCTTCTCGAACGTGAAATGCCGCTCGAACCCGGCGCACCGATCCCGCAAGCGACGGTCTCGAAGGGACTCGCCGTGCTCAACGCGAATCCTTATCGACGGGTCGATGCTGTTTTTGCACCCGGTGAAGCAGCGGACACGACCGACGTCGTGCTGCAAACCGAAGACCGTCTGCCGCTTCGGGTCAGCGCGGGTTACGACAATGAAGGCGTGCCGGACCTCGACCGTGACCGGTTCTTTGCAGGCATCGGCTACGGCAACCTGTTTGGGCTCGATCAGCAGATCGCCTATCAATTCACGGCCAGCAACGATTTTTTCAGCGGCAATCCGGATATCGAAGGCCGCCCGAACCGCGCCCGCTTCACCGCGCACGCGCTGAACTACACGGCGCCGCTGCCCTGGCTCGACACGATCGAGTTGTTCGGCGTCTACGCGCAGAGCACGCCACGCCTGCCCGACACGTATGGGCAAACGGGCATTTCCGCGCAGCTTAGCGTCCGTTATGACTTGCGTCTGCCGACCATCACGGACACCACCCAGCTCGTCCAGATCGGATACGACTTCAAGCGGAGCAACAACGATCTGGAATTCGGCGGCTCCCAGGTTTTCAACTCGAATACGCACATCCATCAGTTCGTGTTGGCTTACAGCATCAGCAAACCGACCGACGCGGGCGCGGCGCATGCCGCGGCGACACTCGTCGCCAGTCCGGGTGGATGGGATGGCAGCAATCAGGACGCGGCATTCAACGCCGCGCGGCAGGGCGCGACGTCCCGCTACATCTATATGCAGTTGACTGCATCGCGCGCCACCGCGCTTGGGGCGGGCTTCACACTGATCACGAACGGAACGTTTCAGTGGACGCCGAACACGTTATTGCCGAGTGAGGAGATGGGGCTCGGCGGGGAGTCCAGTGTGCGAGGCTACGACCCATACGTGACGCTCGGCGATCGCGGCTGGAACATCCAGACCGAGGTGCGCACGCCTGCGATCGCTCTCGGCGCGAGCAACGCAGTCGTGCAACCTTTTGTGTTTTTCGATGCCGGCCGCGTATGGACCACCATCGATCAGCCCGCGGAGAATAATCCCGGGCTGCTCGCGGGCGTCGGCGCGGGCGTGCGCTTCCAATGGTCGAGATTCGTGGATTTTCGCTGCACCTACGGCGCGCCATTACGCTCGGCGACGCCAAATGGTTCGAAGGCGCCGATCGTGCTCTTGTACGTGTCGCTCGGAACATGAGCCATCGACACGTCATCTCCCGACCGTCAACGACGCCTGAGCGCTAGTCTCACTGCGCGACCCGTTGCTCGTCGGCGCGGCCGTCATCTAGCCGTCTCGCCCCTTCCACGCTTTCGATCGAATGACCCGCGGCGCCGAAGCCGCGCTCGATGTCCGTCGCGATGCCTCGGCCGGCCGGCGCATCGAATGCCGGCGGGCCGTCGTCCGGAAGCGGCGGCGCCACGTCCGCGACGCGACGCGGCGAGCGCCGCTTCGTCGCCTTCGCATCGAACCACGCGACGTCGCGGCGCAAGCCGACCACATAGGCACGCCAGCCTCGCGGATGGTCACTGAACAGAGACGCGCGCACGGATGCGGCCAGCGCGTCCCTGTCGAGAGGGTCGTCGAGCAACCCTTGCGGCCACCTGCAGAACGCGTGAAGCGCACGGGACCTGAACGCGTCCACGGGCATATCGGGGCGCAGCTGCGCGAGCAGCGGCTCGTCACCGAGAATCGGGTATCGCGCGATCAGCTCGCCAATGGTTGCCGCACTCGGCGCCATTTCGTCGAGCCGAACGATCAATTGCATCACGCGCCCCAGATGAAGCAGCAGCGCGCGCCTTTCGAGAGCGTCTTCCATGATTTGCGGTGCCTTCGATCAAGACAGTCGAATTGCATCCGGTCAATCGCGTCGTCTTGCTGGCCGCTGTCTGACCGGCGTTCCACTTACAAGCCTACGGCGCCTCGCGGCGCGGATGTTGATCCGGGTCAATGCATGCACCGGGTCGGCGTCACGCGCGGTTCTTCTCTTCGATGTGGGGCTGGCGATCCGTCACCAGCGATAGCTCCGACAGAAGCCCAGCCACCGCCTCGAGCAGATCGTCGAGCGTCACGATGCCGGTGAGCGCGCCTGTGGTGTCGACGACCGGCAGGCGCCGCACGCCGTTCAGACGCATTCGCGAGGCGGCAAGCCAGAGATCGTCCCCCTCGGCGACGAGCGCCGGCGGCGACGACATCACGTCGTTCACGAAGATCTTCTCGGGGTTGGCCTGTTTGGCCACGATGGCCAACACGATGTCGCGATCGGTCAGCATCCCGACAGGCACGCTGTGCCCGCCGATCGTCTCAACCACCACGAGGTCGCCGACATGCTGTTCGCGCATCAGCTGCGCGGCCTCGAGAATCGTCGCTTGCCGTCGGCAGACGGTGACGTCCCGCGTACAGATGGTTCCTGTATTCACGATACATGCCCCACGTTCGACACGGCCTGCCGCCGTGTATCCGTTCGCTGCGCCGTCACCCGACCGAGTCAGAGCTCTGCTCGGGCTCCCAACCGCGCGCCGCAGCGAGACACGCGCGGACTTCTTCATCGCTCGTCTGGTCGAAATTCACATAGAACCCGCCGATCCCCATCAGCCAGTCCGGCTGCAACACGCTGACGAACGCGTCCGCGATTCCTTCGAATGACATCGGCGCATCGGATTGCGACACCGGGACCGCCACCACGATCCGGGCAGGATGTCTGTCACGGAGTGCGTCGATCGCCGCATGCATCGACGCCCCCGTCGCGATGCCGTCGTCGACCACGATCACCGTCTTGCCCTGCACTGCCGCCGGGGGGCTGTCCCCACGGTACGCGACTTCCCTGCGCGTGAGTTCCGCCCTTTCGCGGGCGATCACATCGGTCAATTGGGTGTCGCTGATCTGCAGTTCGCGAAGTACCGACCTCTCCAGATGGAGGGCGCCCCCGGAAGCGATGGCGCCCATCGCCAGTTCCTCGTCTTGAGGCGCGCCAAGCTTTCTGACGACCAGAACGTCGAGCTTCGCGCGCAACTCCCGCGCCACTTCGAACGCGACAGGAACGCCGCCGCGCGGCAGGGCCAGCACGACCAGATCGCCGCGACCCTGATAGTCGCGCAGCGCGTGGGCTAGCTGTTTGCCCGCGTCGACGCGGTCGCGAAACCGGTTGCCCATTACCTTTTCTCCCCCGCAACGCCCGAGCGCGTTGCCTCGGTCACTATGCCATCGATCGCTAGCATCAAACGTTCCTCGACGCAGCGCAATCTAAGCGCAGTTCGATTGACTTAGGTCAGTAGTTGGCGTTCGAGACAGCGACATGATCCGCAATAGAGACAATGGATGTCGTCATGAATGGAGAGGTTACCGAACTCCGGGTTCATGCATTCGCCTGCGCCGCGGACGCGACTGCGCGGAACGACGCGGAATCGACGGAGCTGTCCGCGGCGATCCGCTACGAAGCCGCCACTCGGGCCCGGGTCGCCATATCCCATCAACGTCTGCTGCGGCAACGGGCGCTTTTGCATGGCCTTGCCGTTGGCGGAGTCGATCAATCCATTGCGCGACACTGCCTGCAGGGACTGGAAGACTCTTTTCATGTATTGAGCCTGATCTGGGAGATGCGCCTTTACAAGCTCGATGCGCTGCTGGACAGCGAGGCCCAGTGACGTGACCGAAGCGCCCCTGTTCACATCGGCGTGAACGGGACCGGATATTCCAGATGATCCTTTACTTCTTTTACGCCTGGAGCGCGCGCGGCCGCGGCGAGGATCGCCTGGCGCTCTTCCTCGGAGCGTATCGGTCCCCAGCAATGAGCGACGCCATCCGTGACGATCAGGTCGTCGGCGTCCAGCGCCCAACGCTGTCCTTCGAGTTCCTTCATGATCGCGGCGCGAATCTGCTCGTCCGACGGTTGCGAATCGAGCTGTGCGGGTGCGCAACTCGCGAGAGCCCGCACCAGATTAGCCCTGCTGACGATGCCGACGAGCTTGCCGTCGCGCAAGACCGGTAGACGCTTGATGTGCTTGCGCCCGAGCAGTTCGGCGACCGCCGTCAGCGGCGCGGATTCGTCGACGGTGACGGCGGGGGCGCTCATCACGTCACGCACCCGAACCGAACGCTCTTTCAGATACTCGACCGCGAGTTGACGCGTAGGCGCGATGAACTGGGCTAGCCACGAGCGCCGCGGCGTTTCGGTGCCGGTTTCGACGCGCCGGAGCAGATCGCCCTCGCTGACGATGCCAATCACGCTGCCTTTGTCGTCGAGAACGGGCATGCCGCTGATCTTGCTGTCGGCGAGCAACTGTGCCGCGTCGTAGACCGAGCTGTCCGGTGCGATCGACACGACCTGGGTCGTCATGATGTCCGAGGCTTGCATAGTGATCTCCGTATCGAGTGCCCTGCGCTGCCGCACATCGATGCAGGCAGGCACGAGGCGACGCAATGGACAGGCGCTGAAGGACGCGTCGCCGTGCTCCCTTCGGCACCCACTTCGAATCCGCTCGCCCGGCGTGTCGACCAGTCGTTGCAACGCGTCGATTCCGCCGTGCGATGCGCCCATCACAAAGAACCGGCCACTGATGATCGGCCCCCGGTTCCAGTACAGCCCAATGATCGATGCGCAGCGGCCGGCGATCGTTGACTTGCATCAAGCCCGTCCCCGCTGACCAAGCGACGATGCAGCAATCGATTACCGGCCACCCGCCCCCCGAGATTCGCCGCAAAACGCGATGCTGAACGCTGCCGCGAATTCGTCGAGCCGCGCGCGATCGAGCCCGTCTATACCGGCGGCGGCGACCCTGCCGTTTCCGCCGAACTTTCTGCAAAGTACGTCGGCGCCACGCGGGCAATCGAGCGGAGCCCGCACGCTGCCCGTGTATCGGCCATCGGCGCCGGCTGTCAGTACAGCGTGCGCTCGCGCCGGGTCGCGCCGCGCAACGAGATTCGCGAAATCGCCTCGCACGCGCCGCGCCCAAGCCGCGTCGGGGAGAATGTGCAGCGTTCCATTGGCGAGCCGCCGGACTTCCACGAGTCCCAAGGCCATCTCGAGGTCTTCAGTGCGCCGCGCCTGCAGTTCGGGCAGCACGCTGGTCGACGCAATGAACTCGAGCGGGTCCGCATAGGGTTGGATTGCGCGATACATGTCGACGGGATCGACGGCAAGATCGCCGACGCTATCCCCGTACGCGTTGTAGTTGATCGCTTCGCCAAGTTCACGCAGCTTGCGCTCGTCGGACGAGTTCATCGCGCACGCGGTGGCGGCCCGGTGCGCTGCCGGATGCAGGTTGTCGCCATAGGCCGCGACCACCGCCCAGCGCGTGTACCGGCCTTGCAGATGGCGGTCCACGAGCAGCGCCGTGCACGTATCTGGTGACGTATCGATATGCGTCGTCAGCAACGCGTTTGCGGGTATCGGTCCCGAGAAATGATGATCGAAATAGTCGATCTTTACCCCAAGAGCCAGCAACGCGACGAATGGATCGCGGTTCGCATCGAGCGAAATATCCAGCACGGTCACGCTGTCGCCCGGCTGCGCGTTCGCGCGGTGCAGCAGCGTGACCTCGCGCTTGGCCCCGGTGATCAGGATGGTGTCGGCAGGCTCGGCGAGCCGCAACTGATGCAGCGCGCAAATGCCGTCCGCATCGCCATTGAAAATATCGAATCGCTTCATCCGCTGCTCCACCCGCGCGTCGCTGCCACGATCGCACGCGCTTCGACTGGGGTCAAACGGTGCCCCCGCTCCACTTCAAAATGGAAGCGTACGCCGGTATCGTCCGCTTGACCGCCTCGTCGATTCAGATCAAGCCGGTTACCATACCCGATGACTTGAATGAGTAGACGATTTTGGCTCGCGCGCAAGGCGGGCGCCGGCCGTCCCACTACGTGGAGGTCAACCGTGTCGAATCAGACGCTCGTTTTTCTCGATCACGCGCGGCCCGGCGCGCCGCTCGTCACGACATGGAGCCTGGCATGAGTGCGCCGCCGAGCCGCAAGCCTTCCGCGCGCCGAGCCGATGCCACACTTCACGGCAGCCTGCATGTCGCCAACCGATTGCGCGCCGCGCGTCGCAGCCTGCGCGGACTCGACGCGACGCTGCGCAGGCCGGGCACCTACCGTCATCCGGCGGGCGGGATCGTCAGAATCGAAACGCATATATCCGTCGTGTATCTCGCCGGGCGCTTCGCGTACAAGATCATCAAACCCGTCGCACCAGGCTTCGCGGACTTTACCTCCGCCTCGACACGCCAGCGCTGCTGCGAAGCCCAGCTCCGCCTGAACCGGCCACTCGCGCGAGGTATCTACGCCGCCGTGATACCGATTGCGCGCCGTGCCGGCGTGCTGGCGCTCGGCGCCGGCGGCGTCGCCGTCGAGCACGTGGTCAAGATGCGCCGCTTCGACGAGGCGATGCTCTTTTCGAGTCTCGCGGCGAACGGAGCACTGACGCCGCGCGACATCGACGGCGCGGCGAAGCGGCTCGCCGACTATCACCTGAGCGCACCCCGCAACGCGCCCTCGTCGCGCTACGGCAGCGCGACGCTGGTGCGAGCCCAGATCGAAACGATCAACGCACCGCTGCTGGCCAATTGCAGCCATCCCGCGCTGCCCGGCATTGCCGCGTGGTGCGCGCGACAGCTCGACGAACTCGCGCCGCTGATCGAGCGGCGCCGCGCCGAGGGTTTCGTGCGCGGCTGCCACGGCGATCTGCATCTCGACAACGTGGTGCGCTGGCGCGGCGCCATCGCGATGTTCGACTGTATCGACTTCGACGATGCGCTACGCTGGATCGACGTCGCGGCGGATGTCGCGTTTCTCGTGATGGACCTGTGCGCGCGAGCGCAACCTCGTCTCGCCAATCGCCTGTTGAACCGTTGGCTGGAAACGTCGGGCGACTATGCGGCGCTGTCTCTGATGCCCTTGTACATCGCGTATCGGGCGCTGGTGCGGGCGTGGGTCGCGTGCCTGAAAGCGGGGCACGTGGCGGGCCGCAACGTCGCGCTCCCGCAACCGGCCCTGCGCTACCTCGAGGTCGCGCGGGCGCAAACGCAGAAGCCGCGACCCGTTCTGCTGCTGTGTCATGGCTTTTCCGGTTCGGGAAAATCGGTCGCGAGCCGCGCTCTGGCGGACCTGTGCGGCGCGGTGCGCGTGTCGAGCGATGCGGAACGCAAGCGCATGCGGCCAGCGTCCGACGCGCAAATGGCGCTCGGCGCCGAACACTACACGCAAGCTGCGCGTCACGCGATCTACGATCACCTGCTTGGACTCACGCACGGCGTGCTGCAAACCGGCCACAGTGTGATCGTCGACGCGACCTTTCTCGAATCGAGTCAGCGCGGCACGTTTTTGGCACTCGCCGAACGGCTTGGCGTACCGGCCCGCATTCTCGACTTTCGTGCCGACCCAGCGGTGCTCGCGCAACGCATCGAAGCGCGCCGGCGTGGTCCGCGCGATCTCTCCGACGCGGACACCGCCACGCTCGCGCGTCAACTCGCGAACGCCGACGTACTGACGCCGGCAGAACAGGCGCTGACCTTGTCGTTCGACACCGCGGTACCGATGGCAGCGTTCGACTCGCCCGCGTTCTGGCGACCGGTGATCGACTTGATGCAGCCGGGTATCGAAACCGTCGCGGCTGCGTCGCGTGTTACGGATACCGCTCGTTAGCCGGGCAAGCGGTCAGTGGATCGCGGATCGTGAACGAGCCGCCGATCGCGAAACCCCTGGAGCCAACGGTCACGAAAAGCCGACTAAAATCGATTTGCGCGAACACGCGTCGATGCCCGGCGATTCCATGCGCATCGACACAGCGCAAAGCGCGACTTCGCGATTGCTTCAGGTTTTCCTGCCAATGGATGCAACCGGAAGAGATCACCCGATGATCAAGGTGTTGCTGGCCGACGACCACACGCTCGTGCGCGACGGACTGCGCCATATCCTGCAGCAAGCGAACGGCTTCGAGGTAGCCGGCGAAGCGTGCGACAGCGCGACGACGATCGCGCTGATCCGCGCGACCCAGGCACACGTGCTCGTGCTCGACCTGTCGATGCCGGGGCGCAACGGCATTGAACTGATCAAGCAGATCAAGGAGGAAAAACCCGATCTGCGAATTCTGGTGCTGACGATGCACGCCGAGCAGCAATACGCGGTGCGTGCGTTCAAGGCGGGCGCATCGGGCTATCTGACCAAGGAAAGCGCGAGCGCGGAACTGGTCGGCGCGGTGACGAAAGTCGCGTCGGGGGGCGTCTATGTGAGCCTCGCGATGGCCGAACGCTTCGCGCAGAATCTGAACGAGCCGGCCGACACGCTGCCGCACCAGCGCTTGTCCGACCGCGAATTCGACGTGTTCCGGCGCCTCGTCGAAGGCCAGAGCATCACCGGGATCGCCAACGAACTTTGCGTCAGCGTGAAAACGATCAGCACGCACAAGACCCGCATCCTCGAAAAAATGCAGATGCCGAACGAGAACGGGCTGGTTCGCTATGCGATCCGCCATAAGCTGTTCGACGACGAGAACGATTTGTAGTGCTTCCCCGCCGCGGTGCCCGGTGACACGATAACGACACGAACCGCGTGCTTGCGGCCCTGATCCGACAGGAGACTTCGAGATGAGCGATGCCGCGCAACATGATGCCTGGGAAATCGGTGAACCGCACTTCCCCGCCTCCACGCCTGTGGAACAGCAATTGCGCTTTGCGCTGCACTACGCGGTACTCGCGCCGTCGAATCACAACACGCAACCGTGGCGGTTCATCGTCGACGGCGAGACCGTACAGATCTGCGCCGACCGCATGCGCGCGCTTCCCGTGGTCGATCCTTTCGATCGCGAACTTCTGATGAGCTGCGGCGCGGCTTTGTTCAATCTTCGCGTGGCGCTGTGCCGACTCGGCCTCGCTTATGCGATCACACTGTTTCCAGCGGAAGCGGACCCCGACATCGTGGCGCTCGTACGCGTGTCGCGCGACGGGCCTCGCGACCCGCACCTGCATGATCTTTTCGACGCGCTGACGGAGCGCGTGACGACGCGTGCGCCGTTCGTCGATAACCCTGTGCCCGCCGCACTGCAACGCAAGTTCAGCGACGGCTGCGACGACGAGGGCGCGCTTGCCTGCTGCGTGGAGCAGAAAGCCGCGCGCGAGGCGCTCGCGCGCCTGATCGCCGATGCGGATCGAGCGCAGTTCGCTGACCCGCGTTTCAGGCGCGAACTCGCCAGCTGGATTCACCCGCGGCGACGCGACGATGGCATGCCCGCTTACGGTACCGCTGTCGGCGCGCTGCTCGATTTCGCGGCGCCGCTCGTCAGCCTGGCCGTCCGGGTGTTCGATGCTGGCGCGGGCCAGCCGGCCACGCACCAGCACCTCGTGGATGGCTCGCCGCTGATGGTCGGCATCGCGACGATGCGCGACGACCGCGAGGCATGGCTCGCGGCGGGACAGGCGCTCGAACGCATGTTGCTGGTCGCGGCATCGGCGGGATTGACCGCTTCGTACCTGAACCAGCCGATCGAAGTGGACGCGCTGCGCGAGCGGCTCCGGACGCTGCTGCGCACGGACGCGTTTCCGCAGCTTCTGCTTCGCGTTGGGCGCGGCCCGCGCGTCCGTCATGCGCCGAGGCGGCCGCTCGCCGATGTGGTCTCCTGACACGCACGGGAAGTCTGCTCAGGGCAATGCCAGGCCTTGGGCTACACCGTTACCACGATCTTGCCGAACTGCCCGTTGGTTTCGAGGTAGCGGTGCGCGTCGACGATCTCGTCGAACGCAAAGGTGCGATCGATGACCGGCTTCAGCGAGCCGCTTCCGAGGCCCTTGAGCACGAACTCCACCGCGGCCTTCCGGCGCGTCGGATCGCCACTCGTTAGCCAGATGTTGTGCGCCTTCACGGAATTCATCCTGGCGATCATCTGCAGCACAGGCAGCGTCGTAGCACGCTCGTCGAGCGCGCCGTACAGATACGCGATCCCCTGGAACGACAGCGCCTCGATCAGTTTCGCGAAGTTCGGGCCGCCGACCGGATCGAATGCGACGCGAGCCCCCTTTCCATCCGTGATCCGCATGATCTCTTCGACAAGGTCCGACTCGTCCGTCACTATCACGTGGGCGGCACCCGCGTCGAGCAACTGCTGTCTCTTGCCGGCATGGCGCGTGACCGCGATCGACGTCGCCCCCGAGTAATTCGCCAGCTGGATCGCCGCCAGTCCAACGCTGCTCGAAGCGGCCGGCACGACGACATGGTCGCCGGCGCCTACCCTCGCATCTTCGATCAGCGCGCCATAAGCGGTGACGAACATCATCCACACCGAAGCGGCCTCGGCGAAGGAAAGCGACTTCGGATGCCTGACAACCGCATGGTCCGGCACGATGATGACTTCGCCGTAGGTGAAGTACTGATTCATCGAGAACGACGGGATCACACTGACCTCGTCTCCGGGCGCGAAATTGACGACGCCCTCGCCCACCGCATCGACGATGCCGGCCGCCTCGTACCCGAGCCCAGCCGGAAAGCGCACCGGTTCGATGTACCGGTCGGTGCGCCACATCGCTTCCGCGCGATTGAGACCGATCGCCTTCACATTGATCCGAACTTCACCGCGGCCTGGGCCGCGGACCGATTCTTCGACGAATCGAAGCACTTCGGGCGCACCGGCCTCGGTAAATCTGACAGTCCGTGACATCACTACCTCCTGGATGGATTGACGGTAGAGCAATCTCGCCCGCGTGCCCAAGGATGGCCCGAGGGTATCCCCGATCCTATTCCACTTATCGATCGAAAGTAAAATTCAATTGACCGACCGGTCGGTTAATTTATACTGCGTCACATTGCCACTTCTTCTGGATGGTGCAGATGTACACCCAATCCCTCGATATCCCCGGCCACGTCGCCCCGCTGGACGCGGACGCGAATTCGCCCGAACAGGCGCGCTTCGACGCGGTCATGGCCGCCGACGGCAAGATCGAGCCGCAGGACTGGATGCCCGACGCGTACCGCAAGACGCTGGTGCGGCAGATCTCGCAGCACGCGCACTCGGAGATCGTCGGCATGCTGCCCGAGGGCAACTGGATCACGCGCGCGCCGAGCCTGAAGCGCAAGGCGATCCTGATCGCCAAGGTGCAGGACGAAGCCGGCCACGGGCTCTATCTGTATAGCGCCGCCGAAACGCTCGGCGTGTCGCGCGAGCAGCTGATCGACGCGCTGCACGCGGGCAAGGCCAAGTATTCGAGCATCTTCAACTACCCGACGCCCACCTGGGCCGACGTCGGCGTGATCGGCTGGCTGGTCGACGGCGCGGCGATCATGAACCAGATCCCGCTGTGCCGCTGCACCTACGGGCCGTACGCCCGCGCGATGATCCGCATCTGCAAGGAAGAGTCGTTCCACCAGCGCCAGGGGTTCGATGCGCTGCTCGCGATGATGGCCGGCACCGCCGCGCAGCGCGAGCTCATGCAGCAGGCGGTGAACCGCTGGTGGTGGCCGGTGCTGATGATGTTCGGCCCGAGCGACAGGGACTCGGTGCACAGCAACCAGTCGGCGCAATGGGGCATCAAGCGCATCACCAACGACGACCTGCGCCAGAAATTCGTCGACGCGACCGTCGAGCAGGCGAAGGTGCTCGGCGTCACGCTGCCCGATGCGCAGCTCAAATGGAACGCGGCGCGCGGCCACTACGACTACGGCGACATCGACTGGGAAGAGTTCTGGCGCGTCGTCAATGGCGACGGCCCGTGCAACCGCGAGCGCCTCGCCACGCGCGTGAAGGCCCATGAAGACGGCGCCTGGGTGCGCGAAGCCGCGCTCGCCCATGCCGACAAGCAGCGCCAGCGCGCGCAACAGCACGCCGCCTGAGTGGCACGGCGAAAGATCAGCGAGAGTCAGGAATCAGGAGATCAGCAATGAACAGGGAATGGCCGATTTGGGAAGTGTTCGTGCGCAGCAAGCAGGGACTCGACCACAAGCACTGCGGCAGTCTGCACGCGGCCGACGCGCCGATGGCGCTGCGCATGGCGCGCGACGTCTACACGCGCCGCCAGGAAGGCGTGAGCATCTGGGTGGTGCCGTCCGCGGCGATCACCGCCTCGGCGCCCGACGAGAAGGCCGAGCTGTTCGAACCGGCGGGCGACAAGATCTATCGTCACCCGACGTTCTACACGCTGCCCGACGAAGTCAACCACATGTAAGCGCGCCATGACCACTATGTCCATCACGCCCGAACATCTGCAGTACGTGCTGCGCCTCGCCGATACCGCGCTGATCCTCGGTCAGCGCAACAGCGAGTGGTGCGGCCACGGCCCGATCCTCGAAGAGGACATCGCGCTGTCGAACATGAGCCTCGACCTGATCGGCCAGGCGCGCCTGCTGTACACGCACGCGGCCACGCTCGAGCAGCAGCTCACCGGCCGTCAGCGCAGCGAGGACGACTACGCGTACTTCCGCGCCGAGCGCGAATTCGCGAACTACACGCTCGCCGAGCTGCCGCACTACGGGCCGCTCGCCGGCACCGCGCAGGCGCAGAAGGACTACGCGGTGACGATCGTGCGCAACTTCCTGTACGCGACGCTGATGATGCGTCTGTGGGGCGCGCTGACGGGCTCCGCCGACGAACAGCTCGCCGCGATCGCCGCGAAGTCGGTCAAGGAAACGCAGTACCACGTGCATCACGCGGGCGAGTGGCTGATCCGTTTCGGCGACGGCACCGACGAATCGCACCGTCGCGCGCAGGCCGCGCTCGACTATCTGATGCCGTACACGTACGAGTTCTTCAGCGCGGACGCGGTGGAAGACGCGATCGCCGCGGCGGGCGTCGGCCCGCGCACCTCGACGCTGGAAGCCGCATGGCTCGACGACGTGCGCGCCACGCTCGACGCGGCCACGCTGACGCTGCCCGCGGCGCTGCGGCACGTGAGCACCGGCAAGCACGGCGAGCATTCGGAGCACATGGGTTTCGTGCTCGCCGAAATGCAGAGCCTCGCGCGCCAGCATCCGGGCGCGAGCTGGTGAGCCCGGGATGACGACCTCGACCGCCACCACCGCCACGACCGATCCCGCGCTCACCCGCGCGTGGAGCGTGCTCGAAGCGGTACCCGACCCGGAGATCCCGGTGGTCTCGATCCGCGAGCTCGGCATCCTGCGCGACGTGCGACGCGCCGCGGACGGCGCGCTCGAGGTCGTGATCACGCCGACCTACTCGGGCTGCCCGGCGATGTCGCAGATTGCCGAAGACATCGGCCGTGCGCTCGAGGCCGCGCAGCTCACGCCCTACCGCGTCGCCACCGTGCTCGCGCCGGCGTGGACCACCGACTGGATCACCGCCGAGGCGCGCGAAAAACTGCGCGTCTACGGCATCGCGCCGCCCACGGGCAACTGCGGTTCGGCCGCCCACGCGAGCGCCGCGCCGCAGGAGAAAGTCCTGCGCTTCGTGCCGCGCGCGCTGCCGGCACCGGCCTGCCCGCGCTGCGGCTCCGCACACACCGAGCGGCTCGCGCAGTTCGGCTCGACCGCCTGCAAGGCCCTGTATCGCTGCCTCGACTGCCGCGAACCCTTCGACTACTTCAAACCGTACTGATATGGCCACCCCGCAATTCCATCCGCTGCGTATCCGCGAAGTACGTCCCGAAACCGCCGATGCGGTGTCGGTCGCCTTCGAAGTCCCGCCCGAACTGCGCGACCAGTACCGCTTCACGCAGGGCCAGTTCGTCACGCTGAAGACGCATATCGACGGTGAGGAAACGCGCCGCTCGTATTCGATCTGCGTGGGCGTCACCGACTACGACCGCGACGGCGAGTTGCGCATCGGCATCAAGCGCGTGCGCGGCGGGCGTTTTCTCGAACTTCGCGTTCGACACGCTGCAGCCCGGCCACACGATCGACGTGATGACGCCGGACGGCCGCTTCTTCACGCACCTGAACGCCGAACAGGGCCAGCAGTACCTCGCGTTCTCCGGCGGCTCGGGCATCACGCCGGTGCTCGCGATCATCAAGACGACGCCCGAAATCGAG